>JAFSAR010000017.1 GCA_017442225.1 Clostridia bacterium | reverse complement strand
TTTCAGGGAAAACTTGAAAAAGGCCCTACCGTCAGTGTTGGCGTAAAATATAACGGTGAACAACTTTGGGGACAAGGTAAAGATTATTTATGGGTGGATGCTTTCGCTAATGTGCAAAAACAGTTGCCTGACGGTGTATTGCTCAAATGCTGTATGACTTGCCGACACGGGAATATGTGTCCTTACGGAAATGAGCCAGGGAAACTTTTTTGCACAAAAGGTTTAACTGTTAATTCAAAAGAAGATATGTGCAATTTGTTTGATAACAGCGAAGCATATAAGATATATGAAAAAGCAAAAAGTGTTGCGGATAATTGCGATGAATACAGTCCGCAAAGTAAAGATTATTACACGTATAACGATTATTTATATCAACTTGACAAGTGATATCTTTTTCGGTGCTACGAGCCAACATTGCGAACCGAAAAAGATATCATCTCCCCAAAACGACCTTTGGGGAGGACTTGAACTATATATCAGAGCAATATTGGGTGGAAAAAGCGATAATTATATGATATAATAAGTTCGACAAACTATAATTTGACGGTCAATTTTCACTCTACCATAGGTTTACTTCTCCTCACTAAACCAATGGTGTGTGTATTTTATGCAAAATAGCCGTTACACTGTATGTGAAAGGAGGCGGCCTATGGACCAATTAAAAATCGGAAGATTTATTGCTGAGCGCAGAAAAAAGACAAACTTAACACAAATGCAGTTGGCGGAAAAACTTGGTATCACCGACAAAGCAATATCCAAGTGGGAACGAGGCATTGCAATGCCTGACACTTCGATTATGCTTGAACTGTGTGATATTCTTAGCATCAGTGTAAATGAATTATTAAATGGGGAGAAACTTGATATGGAAAATAATAATCAGAAAAACGAACAGCTTTTGCTTGATATGGCAAAAGAATTAGAAAAGAAAAATAAAACTATTTGGAATGCAATGTGGACGATTATGATAGTGAGTATCATTGGATTGATCGGAGGTCTTGCTATCATCGCGTTTTTTATGCCCGAGGGCCCTTGGATGCTTATTGCAATACTTACGCTTTGCGTGGTCTTCTTGATACCGTGCTTCTATGCATTAAAGCTTGAAGTCAGTGTAGGTGCTTACAAATGCCAAAATTGCGGTTACGAGATTGTGCCCACCTATATGCAGGCACTTAATGCGATGCATAGAGGAACGACTCGTTACTTGAAGTGTCCAAAATGCAATAAACGCACTTGGTGCAAAAAGGTGCTGAGGAAATAAAAATCCGGTTTGTTGGTTGGTTTCAACCTTAATGTTTTTTCGGTGCAACATACTAAAAACCACTGATTGAAGGGGTTTAATTCCTTCTCAGTGGTTTTCTTTTGTGTTTGTGATTGTAGGGCACGACATCGTTTGCGTGTAAAGGATGTTTTGTCAAAAACGATATTGAAACTTCTTCTCTTTTGTACTATACTATATACGGGTGATGCTTTAATTATGGAACATACATTTATTGGAAAATGGATTACAAACAACGAATTTGCCGCATTGAAGCCGAGAAATGTTTTTCACAAACAACTTGACGAGGTGGATTTGCCTTGTGACGAGCACCGTAATCGCCATATTTTGTTTAGAAAAAAATTTGCTTGTGACAACGTGGGTGATAATGCTAAAGTTTATATCTCTGCTGATGACTATTATAAACTCTACATTAACGGGCGATTTGTGGCGCAAGGACCTGCGCCGTCATATCATTTTAAATATAATTATAATGTAATTGATGTCAGCAAATACCTTGTAGGCGGCGAAAACACCATTGCGGTTCATACTCTTTATCAAGGGCTTATCAACCGTGTTTGGCAAAGCGGTGATAATCGCCACGGCTTAATTCTTGATTTGATGATAGATAATGTTGCGGTCGTTTCAAGTGATGAAACCTTTAAAACAACGCTACACTCCGCCTACACGGAAAGTGGAATATGCGGATACGAAACCCAGTTTTTAGAGAGGTACGATTCAAATGCAAGCGAGGTTGGTTTTGCTTCGCCTGATTTTGACGATACAGGATGGGAACAGGCGTCTATCAGTAAATATGCCGACCATACACTAACCCTGCAAAAAAGTTATATGCTGGAATTTGAAGCTGTCAATCCGGTCTGTGTTACCAAGAGAGAGAACAGTATTATTTATGACTTCGGCTCCAATTATGTGGGATATTTATGCGCAACCGCAAAAGGTACAAAAGGAGATATTGTTTCCGTTCGTTGTGCGCAAGAATTAAACGAGGACGGTACTTTGCGTTACAATTTGCGCGCTAACTGCACCTACGAAGAAGAATGGGTTCTCTCAGGCAAAGAGGACATTCTTGATTGGTTTGATTATAAATCTTTTAGGTATGCAGAATTTATATTGGGTGACGCTACTGATATAAAAGATGTATCTTTTTGTGTTCGTCATTATCCTTTTGAATTAAAAGTAGAATTAAACCCGCAATATTCTAAAAATGATGATTTAAGAAAAATATGGGAGCTTTGTGTCCACACTCAAAAATACGGTGTGCAAGAGGTTATACAGGATTGTATGGAGCGTGAAAAGGGATTTTATCTTGGAGACGGTTGTTATACGGCGTTAACCAACATGCTCCTTACGGACGACGATTCTATGGTGCGTAAGCTGATTGATGATGCATTTTCCACAGATTTTATTTCGGATACGCTTGTTACCTGTATGTGTTGTTCTCATATGCAGGAGATTGCGGAATATCCCTTAATTTTGGTATATCTTGTTTTATGGCACTACAATTACACAGGTGATAAGGATTATTTAGCGCAGAACTATGAAAAGGTCAAAAAATTGCTTGATGCTTATTGCCGAAACTATGAAAGCAGCGGGCTTTTAAGAAATCTTGATAAATGGTGTGTGGTGGAGTGGCCTAAAAATTTCCAGCATAATTATGCTGTGGATATTCGCGAAGGTCAGGTCTGCAAAGAAGCCCACATCTCTATCAACGCTTATTACATTGCGGCAATTCAAACGGCAAATCATATCTCTTGCGTTTTAGGATTGCCCCAATATCGCGATGAAGCATCGCTTATGTCTGCCTTTTATACTGCGTTTTATGATGAGGAAAAGCATCTGTTTTGTGACAGCGAAAACACAGATCATATCAGTCTGGTGGGTAACAGCTTCGTGTATGCTTTTGATCTTTGTCAAGACAACATCTTTAAAGCAAATTTTTTGTCCATGATGAAAGAAAATACCATTTCTTCACTTTCGCTTTTCTGCACCTTTCTTGTTTTGCTCGGTCATATTAAAAACAACCGTCACGATTTGATTCAAGAAGCACTGCTTGACGAGGGCGCGTGGAAACGCATTTTGCGAGAGGACGGCACAACCACGTTTGAGGGTTGGGGAAAAGACACAAAATGGAACACCTCGTTATTCCATTTAACAATGTCGTATGCAGCCACTTTTATGGCAGATATTGATTTTAACAAACTATTTGCAGATATTTAACTTGATTCTCCTTAAGTCTTTACCGCTTATTTAAAAACCAAAAATCCTCATTCACCATTTTGATGAATGAGGATTTCTATTACTTTGTAAAACAAATTATTTTTGACTTTTTAATATCTGCTCAATCTGTGCCTTTACCAGCATAAACGCCTGCTCGTTTTTGCCGCCGTTTAAAATAACATCGGCAAAAACCTTGGTCGGCTCAACATAGGTATTGTGCATTGGCTTTACGGTGGATAGATATTGATGAATCACGCCGTCAAGGTCGCGTCCGCGCTCTAACATATCGCGTCGTGCACGCCGTAGTATTCTCTCATCGGCGTCGGTTTCCACATAAACTTTAAGATTCATACACTCACGCAAGGCTTTGTCGTGAAAAATTAAAATTCCGTCAATTAAAATAATTGGGCGGGGCTGGATTTCGGTAACAGAGCTGCTTCTTGTGTGATGCGAAAAATCATACACGGGACATAGCGCTGACTGTCCGTTTTTTAACTGCTCTAAATGGCGCACCATCAGGTCAAACTCTAACGCCTCGGGCGCATCGTAGTTAAGCTCAGCCCTTTCCTCAAGCGACAGTTCATCGTGAGGTAGGTAATAATTATCACAACTAATCAGCGAAACGTGTTCGGGAAAAGCTTCCTTAATGCGACCTGCAAAGGTGGATTTACCCGAGCCGCTGCCACCTGCAATGCCAATAATATACGGTTTCATACGGTGAGCTCCTACAAATTTATTTTGTCAGGCGTGGTGTGTTCAACTCTCCACGCATTAACCTAAGTATACATTATATTTCGGCGGAGTGTCAAGAGGGCAAACGAACAGGATTTTGAAGAGCAGTTTGCGTAATTTAAATGCACAATGCGCAATTGTGAATTTTGCATTTTATTTTTTTAATCAGCAGTATAACAGTCCACACGAAAATCACCGCGCAGCTTGTAGGGAACAGTATATCACCCGTTTTGGTGTAAAGTGTTTGTGTGGCGTTAAAATAGACCGTATCGGTTATTACACCCTGTTCGTTGACGTCAAGCTGATTTATTATTTTGCCGCGCGAGTCAATAACCGCCGATATTCCCGAATTTGCGCTTCGCACGAGATATCGGCCGTTTTCGACGCTGCGGAAAACGCCGTGAGCCAAGTGCTGTTGCATTGCGGGGGAGGTCTTAAGCCACGAGTCGTTTGTGACCTCGACCAAAAGCTCGGCGCCGTCAAGTACGCTCTGCCGTGACAGCTTAGGGTATATACTTTCAAAACAGATAATACTGCCAAGTCTGCCGCCGTCAAGTACCATAATCGTGCTGCTGTTGCCCGAAATGTAATCGTCCTCTATAATGTTAAGGTCACTTAAAAAAGGGAACAACTTTGATAAAGCCTGCTGATACGGCATATATTCGCCAAATGGCACTAACTGTCTTTTGGCATAATTTGCCACAACGCCGTCTTGGGTTATAAGCGCGGCATTGTTGGTGTGGTCGCCGTCGTTTTTAAGCAAAACGCCCGCAAGTATGGGTACGCTGAGTTCTTTGGACAATTTTTTGTATTGTTTTAACGACTTTTCAGATTTATAAATCTTTGGCACCGCGCTTTCGGGCCATAAAATCAAATCTACCTCGTTCGTGATATTTTCTTTGGTAAGGGTAGAATACACGTTGTAACAAATTTCGTCACCGTCGCCTGACCACTTATCTTTTTGCTCAACGCTGCCCTGCACGGTCATTACGGTAAGCTCGTTGCCGCTTTGTGCGGTATTGATTCTTATTGTGCCAAAGCCAAGATTTGCGGCAAATATAACCGTTGCAGCAATAGCGGCAACAGCGCGTTTTTTTGGCGGATACATAATACAGATTGCAAGCAAAGCGTTTACAAAAAGAATCAGCATATCAACCCCGTCAATGCCAAAAATAGATGCTGACTGTATCAGAGCGGTAGCCTTGTATTGCCCGAGCGATATTCTTGCCCAAGGGAAAGACAACTCGCTGATATTTGTCAGCTTTTGCGCCGCCATTATGCCGACTGTTGTAACAAAGGATAAAAACAACGAATTTTTACTTAATTTGCGGGCAAGAAAACAGCAAACGGTGGGTATGCACCATAGCGCGCCGTGTATCGCGCTTATACCAAGCCACGCGAGCAACACCACTGCTATTGACGCACCGTCCGAAATGCCTGCAAAGTCGAGCGGATAAAACCATAAAAACCAATAATATATGCCCACGTGATATAAAAATCCAAACAAAAATCCTCGCGCGAAAGCATATCGCAGTTTGTCGCTACTATGCTTTATTATTGCGTAAAAGAATGGTGCAAACGAAACCCACGACAGCAAAAACAGGTACTCAAAGGTAAGCGGCAACGCTGACAAAACCGCGCTGAGTATAATTAAAACGCAGGGTTTTGTAATAAAAGTTTTAAATTTCATTTTTGCCGCCTCCTTTTACATTTTGTTAATTGTACCACATAATTTTAACTTTTTCTACTCATTTTATTTTTGCGCGTTTATTTAATTGACTTTTTAAAAAATATATAATATATTTAAAACAAACAGGCTGGGGGTATTGTAATGAAGGTTTATGAAAATTTAACAGCTAATTTCCCAAGAAATAATACCGATAAATTTTTTGATATAAATTACAACAAAAAATTCGACGGCTGGCTTGACCGAAGTCTTAGACTTATTACCGATATGCAGCTTCGCGACACAGATATGTGGCGTCTTTTTGTAGAGCAGTTCCGCGTCGATGCCGATATTGTCGATGCGGGCTGGCGCGGTGAATTTTGGGGCAAGATGATGCGCGGCGCGTGTTTTGTATACTCGTATTCAAAAGACGAGATTTTGTTCGACGTTCTTAAAGCAACCGTAAAGGATATGATGGATTCTCAGGATGAATTTGGGCGTATCAGCACCTACAGCAGAGAAAAAGAATTTGACGGTTGGGACCTGTGGTGCCGCAAATACGTGCTGCTTGGAATGCAGTATTTTGTAGAGATTTGCGAGGATGTCGATTTTAACACCAAAATAATCGACTGTATGAAGCGTCAGGTTGATTATCTTATGTCAAAAATCGGCTGGCAAAAAGACGGTAAGCTACTTATAACCCGCCTTACACGTCATTGGCGCGGACTAAATTCATCTTCTATTTTAGAGCCTATAGTCCGTCTTTATTCACTTACAGAAGAGAAAAAATATTTGGATTTTGCAGAATATATCGTATCCTGCGGCGGTATGGATGTTGAAAACGTTTTTGAACTTGCCTACCGCGACGAACTGCACCCCTATCAGTACCCCGTAACCAAGGCTTATGAAATGACCTCTTGTTTTGTAGGCTTGTTAGAATATTACCGTATTACAAAAAACGAACGTCACCTTAAAGCGATAATCAACTTTGCGAATCGTGTTTTAGAGGACGATTTTACCGTCATCGGCTCGGCGGGTTGTACGCACGAGCTGTTTGACCACTCAACCGTGCGTCAGGCAAACCCTGACCGCGGTGACCCACGCGCACAGGAAACCTGTGTAACGGTAACGCTTATGCAGTTTTTCTATCAGCTTAATCTTATAACGGGCGACCCGAAATATATGGACGCATTTGAGCGTTCACTTTATAACGGATATTTGGGCGCAATAAATACGGATGGCGCCATTGACCTACGCGCAAAGGAGTTATATCCCAATGTTAAAATGGTACCAATGCCATTTGACAGTTACAGTCCGTTAACTGCGGGCAAGCGTGGCAACGGTACGGGCGGATTCAAGGCATTTGAAAACGGAAAATATTACGGTTGTTGTATATGCATAGGCTCGGCGGGAATTGGTGCTGCTATGAAGTCTGCCGTGTTTACAAGCAAGTCTGGCATTGTTGTAAACCTGTTCGAAAAGGGCGAGGTTACACAGCCGTTAGCAAACGGTGGCAAGGTTACCCTTAAATTTGACACGGATTATCCCGTGGACAGTAAGGTCAAAATTACGGTTGACACCGACAGGGGCGACGATTTTGAAATTCTTATAAGAAATCCTGAGTGGAGTGTAAATACCGCCCTTACAGTAAATTACAAGGCGGTTACAGCGACAAAAGGATACATCTCAATTTATCGAAAGTGGGAGGGGGGCGACACTATAGAAATAACCTTTGATATGCGAGCCAAAGCCATTTACCCCATACCATACGGCAGTCAGATTCTTATGAATAAGGTTGTATGGGGCGCAAACTGTATGTGTCCTACATTTGATAGAGAGCATCCGTCTACACGAAATCACATCGCCATTCAAATAGGTCCTTTAATGCTCGCGCAGGAAAATCGCCTTGGATATAGCGTTGATGACGCTGTAAGCGTAAAGGTTGATGATGACGGATGCGTGGATATCAAGCTGTCCGATACCAAAAATGCGCCATATAACTGCGAGTTGTTAGCCGAGGTTCCCACCACCGACGGCGGCAGCTTTGCCGTTACCGATTATGCGTCGGCAGGAAAGCTTTGGAACGAGCAGAGCAAAATGGCAGTCTGGATGAATACAAAATGATATATACATTAACACTTAATCCCGCTGTTGATTATTACATCACGGTTGACGATTTTACAAGCGGAGCCGTAAACCGTACCCAAAACGAAAAAATATCTTTTGGCGGCAAGGGCATAAACGTGTCGCTCGTTTTAAAAAAACTTGGAATAAACTCCACAGCATTAGGCTTTGTCGGCGGATTTACAGGTGATGCGCTCGAAAATCATTTAATACAAAAGGGTATTGATTGCGACTTTATAAAGGTGGCAGGCAACACACGAATAAATGTTAAACTCAATGATACCGACATAAACGCCAACGGTCCCGAAATTACCCATAATGATATTGAAAAGCTGTATAAAAAGTTGGATAACATAAAAAAAGATGATTTTTTAGTATTGTCAGGCAGTGTGCCAAAATCCTTGTCTCAAGATATTTACAAATCAATTCTTGAACATTTTAAAGATAAGGGTATAAATTTTGTGGTAGATGCCGAAAAGAATTTGCTTCTTGATACACTTAAATACAGCCCGTTTTTAATAAAACCAAATCATCACGAGCTTGGTGAGATTTTTGAAACTGAGATAACCGATTTTAAAAGCGCTGTTATGTATGCTGGAAAAATGCATAATATGGGTGCGCAAAATGTAATGGTAACGCTGGCAGAAAAGGGCGCTGTTTTGATTGATGAAAACAGCAACATACACATTGCAACTGCGCCGAAAGGTGAGGTTATAAGTGCGGTAGGTTCGGGCGACAGCGCAATAGCGGCATTTTTGGCGCAGTATTTAAATGACGGTGATTATAAAAATTGCTTAAAATACGCGGTTGCTGCAGGCAGTGCTACGGCATTTAGCGACGGCCTTGCAACAAAAGAGAAGATAGAAGAAATAAAAAAACAAGGTTGATTTTCAACCTTGTTTTTTTAGTTCTTAGTTTAGAGTTATGAATTTGGCCTTGCCAAATGTTATGATATAATCATTTCTGCGAAACGATTATAACTGCGTTTTACAGGTTTTTGTAAAACGCTACGGCTAATTCGTCGCAACGCTCGTTTTCTGGGTGACCTGCATGGCCTTTTACCCAGTTTATTGTAACATTGTGAATTTTAAGTAACTCCAAAAGCCTCTCCCATAAATCAGGGTTCAAGGCGGGCTTTTTGTCGGCCTTGCGCCAACCGTTTTTCTGCCAAGAGACAGCCCAACCCTTGCTCACACCGTCCGACACATATTTTGAATCGGTGGTAAGCATTACCTTGCACGGCTCTTTCAACTGTTCAAGCGCCTTTATTACGGCAGTCAGCTCCATACGGTTGTTGGTGGTGTCGCGCTCTCCGCCTGAAAGCTCTTTTTCGCGCCCGTTGTAACGCAGCACTGCGCCCCAACCGCCAGGTCCAGGGTTGCCCGAGCACGCGCCGTCGGTAAAAATTTCTACAAACTTTTGCATAGTCGCACCTTAATACTTTCTAAAACTGCCCACAACCTTGCCCAGCACCATAGGTTTTTCGGGATAAATTGGTGAAAAATCGGGATTTTCAGGCATAAATATTACCTTGCTGTCTTTTATAAGCAGACGTTTTACCGTTGCCTCATCGCCGTCCATACCGATAATTATATCACCGCTTCGGCAGGGTGCGTTTTTGTCGGCGATTACAATATCATCGGGTAATATGCCCGCATCACGCATACTGTAGCCCACAACTTTAAGCGCAAACAGACCTTCGGCATCCTTAGTTGGATAGGGAATATAGTCTTCAATTTGCTCTACTGCAAGTATGGGTTGACCTGCAGTAACACGACCCACAAGCGGTACCATAGCTGCGTCAAAATCGTTTTCAAGACGTATAGCGCGGCTATATTTTGCATCTCGCAGAATATAACCCTGCTCTTCTAACACATTCAGTATTGCGTGAACGGTAGAAGTTGATTTAATACCTGTGGCAGTGCAGATCTCACGTACCGTGGGCGGAATACCGTTTTGCATTTTTTTAACAAGAAAATTGTAAACTGCCTCTTGCTTTGGGGTTAATGGAGCTTTTTCCACAAAAACACCTCACCGAACATTTATTCGGCTTTATTATAGCATAGGAACAGCCGCGTTTCAAGAGCCTTTTTGAGATTTAGAAAATATTTCTTTAACTCCAAGTAAAACCAAAAATCCGCCAAACAGTTTGGCTGTAAAATTACCGCCGATAAAATCGGTAAGAAAAAAGCCCGCCACCGCGCCAAGTATTCCACCTGTTGCTATCGGCAAAGTGATTTTCCATCTTATTTGCTTGCTTAAGGCGTAAATTATAACGGCAGTCAGCGCTATCGGTATAAAAAAGAGCAGATTTATACCTTGCGCGCGCAGTTGTTCAACATTTTGAAAAACGGTAAGGTAGATTATCAGCACCGCGCCGCCGCCAAGACCCATACCGCCTATAATTCCCGACATTAGCCCTGCTAAAAGGGCGCCGATATTCATCTTACCAGCAGGCGTACGCCTGCATAAATCATAAATACGGCAAATATTTTTTGAAGCCACCGATTTGAAAATTTTTTAAGTAAAAACGTGGCTAAACCTGCGCCGATAAGTCCTGTTGGCACAAAGGCGAAACTGTCACCGAGCGTCACGCTTCCTTTTATAAGATACATTATGGCGCTGATTACGGTAATCGGCAATATAACCGCCACCGCGTTTGCGTGGGCGCTCTTTTGGTCGAGTCCGCTTTTTTTTAGCAAGGGTACCGCAAGCATACCACCACCTGCGCCAAATACGCCGTTTACAAGACCTACGGCTAAGCCCGAAAAAGCAGGTTTAATATATTTTTTAATGTTTTTCAAACAAACACCCCTGAATATTTTTGCCAGTTATACATAAAAAATACTGTTGTAATATATAAAATAAAATGTTATAATATGATGAATATGTACGCTGAATTGTAAACAGCGTAGTTTTAAAGGAGTCTTTATGACATATTTTACTTTTGCGGCGATGTTGCTGTTAGCGGTGGGCGCTGTAATTTCGATTTATCTCCAACTGCAAGCGCTGCAGAAAAACGCATATTCTTTATCAAGATATTTTAAATGGGTAAGCAATTCTTATACCGTATACCTTGCAACAAGCGCTATAGTATACTGCGCGATAACGTTTTTAGTACTTAACAATAAAGACCTGTTTGTTCTTATATTGTCGGTACTGTTTTTAGCGGCAAGGCTTGCGCTGAATATTTTGACGCGCAAAAAGTCAACTAAAAAGCTTGGGTTTACCGCGCGCATCAAGCGACTCTATGTTACAGCCATTCTGCTTTTAGGTGTGTGTTTGTTCGGAAGCATATTCTCTTTCTATAATTTGTTTGGCGAAATATCCCGTATGCTTTTTATAGTGTTGTCGGTTGTGTCGCCACTGCTTACGGTCGTTGTATGGCTTATTACCTATCCAATAGAAAAAGCACTTGCAAAGCGGTTTGCCAACAAATCCAAAAGTGATTATACTGCCGGCGACGATAATAGTAAAGGAGCAATGCTTTAATGACGGCTCTGCTTATTAAGTTATTTGTTAAAAATCATACCGATATAAAATCTGCCGATGTACGAGCTCGTTACGGAAACCTGGGCAGTGGAGTGGGCATTGCCGCAAACATACTGCTGAGTCTGTTTAAAATTGTAATAGGTTTAATAAGCGGCATACTTTCACTTACTGCCGACGGCTTTAACAACCTTGCCGACGTCGGTTCTTCGGTTGTAACGCTTATTGGTTTTAAATTGGCTAACAAACCCGCTGACCGCGACCATCCGTTCGGTCACGGCAGAATGGAATATATCTCGGCTTTTATAGTGTCGTTTTTGATACTGCTTGTCGGTGTTGAATTGCTGAAAAATTCTGTAAATGCCTTAATTGACGGTGCGGATTCGCCTGTGTTTTCGGGCACTGCAATCATAGTGCTCGTAGCGTCAATATTGGTAAAGCTGTGGCTGTTTTTCTTTAACCGTAGGATAGGCAAAATCATTGATTCGTCAGCGCTTATAGCTACCGCCAAGGACAGTCTTAACGACTGTGTCGCAACAGTGGCAATTTTGGTGGCGGCAATTGTTACAAATTTTGTGGTGTTGCCCTTTAATCTTGACGCGGTTATGGCAATATGCGTGGCGCTCTTTATACTGTGGTCTGGATTTTGCTCGGCGAAGGATACGCTGGATGAGATTTTGGGCGGACCGCCCGCGCCTCAGCTTATAAGCGACATAAATGATACGATTTTAAGCTTTGATGAGTTTTACGGCATACACGATCTTATAGTGCATAACTACGGCCCGGGGCGTCAGTTCGCCTCGGTTCATGTAGAGGTGCCAAGTGACGCGGATATAGTCGCTTGCCATGAAAAGATTGACATTTGCGAAAAGCTCGTCTGTGAAAAATTAGGTGTAAACCTTGTTATACATATGGATCCGATTGATACCAACGACGAGACCGTTGCCACCGCACGTGAAAAAATGGTTAATATTTTAAAGGAAATCGACGAAAAGCTGACGCTTCACGATTTTCGTATGACCCCTGCGGCGAACACACGCACAAATCTTATTTTTGACGTGGTTATACCCGCGCATTTAAAACTTAGTGAATCAGAGCTTAACGATATAATCTGTCAAAAAGCTCACGAGGCTAACAAAACCTACGTTTGCGTAATAACCTTTGACCGTGATTTCACGGGACAATAAAAATAGAAAAGGAATAAACTTATGAACTTTACACCTGTTGATAACACAGGCCGCGTAGACGGCTTTTGCCTTGTAAAAAGCGTTGAAATAAAAACGTCTTCTAAAGGTGATACCTATCTTGATTTTACGCTTGGCGACAGCACGGGCGAAATAAATGGCAAGTTGTGGCGCTACAATGCCGCCGAGCACGGAGAATACAAGGCGAACGACCTTGTAAAAATCCGCGGTACTATATCGCAGTACAACGGCGTCGACCAGTTAAGAATAGAGAGAATAAGACTCACGATTGAAAGCGACAACGTGCATATAGAGGACTTTGTCCGCACGTCAGGCTATAGCTCAGAGCAGATGTATGATTGCCTTTTGAATATCGCAAATTCTTTTGCCGATAATAATTTAAAGTTGATAGTTACCACAATTCTTGCCGACAATCGCGAGAATTTGCTTTATTGGCCTGCGGCATTCAAGCTGCACCACGCGCTTCGCGGAGGACTGTTGATGCACACCCTTTCAATAGTTCGTCTGTGCGAGGGCGTGTGTGAGGTTTATCCCTTTATAGACCGCGAGCTGCTGCTTTCAGGCGCGATACTGCACGACATATCAAAGCTGCAGGAATTCGACGTAAACGAGGCGGGCGTTGCCGACGGTTATACCATAGAGGGCAATCTTTTAGGGCATATCGCAATGGGCGCTACAACAATAGATAAATATGCCGAAAAATTAGGTGTCGACCGCAGAGTGTCGGTACTTCTGCAGCATATGATACTGTCCCACCACGGTGAGCCCGAGTTTGGCGCGGCGGTAAGACCTATGTTTATCGAAGCAGAGGTGCTCTCAGAGCTTGACCTTATGGATTCGCGTATATATGAAATGCGCGAAGCCGTAGCATCGGCGAGTCCCAACGATTTTTCGGGTCGCGTATGGGCGCTTGACAACCGCAAGCTTTTTAACCACACAAGAACAGATTTAGACATTCAGCCTAAATTGTTTTAAATAAGAAAGGAAGTTTTATTTATGAAAATCACAAAAGATATGATAGTTGGCGACGTGCTTGATATAGATTCAGGCGCTGCAAAGTACTTTTTTGAAATCGGTATGCACTGCCTTGGCTGCCCCGCTTCCCGCGGCGAGTCTATAGAGCAGGCTTGCGCTGTTCACGGCGCAGATGTTGACGCGCTGGTGGAAAAGCTTAACGCATATTTTGCAGAAAAATAATGATAGAATTAAGTAAGAGATTATCTCTTATCGCCGAAATGGTAAACGAGGGCAGTAGCGTCTGTGACGTAGGTACCGATCACGGCTATCTGCCCGCGTTTTTGTATCTTTCGGGCAAATGCAAAAAGGTGACGGCTACCGATATAAATCAAAAACCGCTCGAATCTGCCCGCACAAATCTTGAGCGGCTTTCTTGCGATGGCGTAAAGCTTATTTTATGCAATGGGTTAGCGTCGGTAACGCGCGAGATGGCAGATACCGTTATAATCGCGGGTATGGGCGGAGAGGTTATAGGCGGTATAATAGACCGCGCGCCGTTTTTAAAAGATTGGGAGGTGTCGCTTATATTACAGCCTACCACAGCCGCCAAAGAATTGCGCGTATTTTTAGCAAAAAACGGTTTTACTGTAGAGCGTGAACAGGCGATAGCCGAGAATGGTAAGATTTATTCTGTAATGCTTGCGCGTTTTTGCGGCGCGCCGTATACAATAAGCGATACGCAGGCTGCAATCGGAATTTTAAAGCCCGATTGCGATGATGCTGCAAAATATATAGAAAAACAGTATAAAATTGCAAATAAATGCGCGAGCGAGCTTGAAAACGTGCCGCGCAAGCAAAATGAGTATAAATATTATTTAAAATTGAGCGAAGAATTAAAGAATATACTGGGAGGGTAAAAATGGCTTTTGACGGCGGATTTTTACATAGCGTGACAACTGAGTTGCAACAAGCCGTTGACTGTCACGTAGACAAAATCTATCAGCCTGCGCGCGACGTGCTGGTTTTAAGCCTGCGCAAAAAAGGCTTTGTGAAACGTCTGGTGCTCAGCGCGGCTTCGGGCACGGCAAGAGTGCATTTTACCGAACAAAAATATGAAAATCCCGATACCCCGCCAATGTTTTGTATGCTTGCGC
This sequence comes from Clostridia bacterium, assembly GCA_017442225.1. Classification (GTDB taxonomy): domain Bacteria; phylum Bacillota; class Clostridia; order Oscillospirales; family Acutalibacteraceae; genus UBA737. Next base: position 92,293 of record JAFSAR010000017.1, on the reverse strand, counting down.
GAAAAATCTTTTCCTCGGCAAAGCTCACGAGCGTACAACAAAAGGGTCTTGAGCGCGTAATAGAGTTTACCTTTGACACTGCTAATGAAATGGGCGACCGCATAAAGCCTAAAATTGTCTGCGAGCTTATAGGAAACAGTAGTAATATCATACTTGTCGGCGAGGACGGCAAAATTTATGACGCTGTCCACCGTAGCGATATCGAAAAATCCGACAGGCTTGTTATGTCGGGCGCTACCTACCGCTACCCCGAATCTCAGAATAAAATCAATATACTTAATGCCGATCCCCAAAAAACAGCGGAAGAAATTATGAGCAACAATGCCAAAGATTTATCGCAAGTATTGTTACAAACGCTTGAGGGCGTCTCTCCGCTCGTCTGCCGCGAGATAGCCCACCAATCAGAGAACCGTCCCTTGATTGCTTTGATGCAAAAGTTAAAAGACAGCATTTTATCGGGCGAGTTTGTTATGCTTTGCAAAGAAGACGGCGCCCCTGTCGATTTTTGCTATATGCCGATTACTCAGTACGGCAGTCTTTATACCATAAAGCGCTTTGCTTCGCCGTCGGCGCTGCTTGATGCTTTTTATTTTGAGCGTGAAAATGCGGCGCGCATACACAAAGCGTCGTCAGATATTTCAAAGCTTGTGTCAAATCTGCTTACCCGCGCGCGTCGACGGATGGCTGTCCGCGAAAAAGAACTTGAGCAAAACCGCGACCGCGAGGATTTGCGTATAAAGGGCGAATTGATAAAGGCTAACCTTTACGTGATAGAGCAGGGTAGCGCTACTGCGCGGGTGCAAAATTATTATGATGAAAATCTGTCCGAAATAGAAATACCTCTTGACCCTGCGCTGTCCCCCGCGGCAAACGCGGCAAAGTATTTTAAAGACTACAAAAAAAGCTGCGGCGCGGTGCAGTCCTTGGGCGCGCTTATTGAAAGCGACAAAGAGGAGATTGAATATTTAGAGTCGGTGTCTGAAAGCCTTGAACGCTCGAAAACGCTTGCCGATATTGCCGAGATACGAGAGGAACTGTCCCTTGGCGGATATATAAAATTTGCAAACAAAAAACAAAACCGCAAAAAGCAACAGCCTAAGCTTACTGAATATAAATCGGCTGAGGGCTACCGCATACTTGTTGGCAAAAACAATATGCAAAATGATTATATTACCTGCGCGCTGGCAAGCAAAGGCGATATGTGGTTCCACACCAAAAATATTCACGGCTCGCACGTGGTAGTTTTTTGCGGCGGTGGGCCGCTTAGCAACGAAACAATTATCTTTGCAGCAAGCCTTGCCGCAAAAAACTCGAAGGCGTCAAGCTCGTCAAACGTGCCTGTCGATTATACACCCGTTAAATACGTAAAAAAGCCTGTGGGCGCTAAGGCTGGTATGGTGATTTACACCACAAATAAAACCGTTTTTGTAAACCCGTACGTTGAGGAGGCGATACAATGAAAATAGGTATATCCACCTCCTGCCTTTATCCAATGTATACCGAACAGGCTTTTAAAACCATCGCAGAACACGCAGTAGAGCTTACCGAAATATTTTTTAATGCCAACTGTGAGCTTCAATCACCTTTTATAAAAGAGTTGTGCGACATAAAAAATCAATACGAAATTACCGTGTCAAGTATTCACCCGACAATGTCGCTTGCCGAGTCGTTTATGCTTTTTTCGAACTATGACCGCCGTTTTTGCGAGGGGCTTGAAATTTACAAGCGCTACGGTTGCATCGCAGCGGAGCTTGGTGCTAAATACGTCATTATGCACGGCGGCAAACCTAACGGTACCATGGATGACTACGGTTATTTTGACCGTTTTGCCAAGGTGGCAGAGGCGGTAAAATCAAACGGCGCCACACTACTACAAGAAAACGTCGCGCTTTTCAGAGCGGGCAATATAGATACGCTGGCGCAAATGTCAGACTATCTCGGCGATAACGTCAACTTTTGCCTTGATGTAAAGCAAAGCATACGCGGTGGATATTCGCCCTACGACGTTTTAAAAATACTCGGCTCAAAAATCAAGCATTTGCATCTTAGTGACAGCAACGAAAAATACGATTGTATGATACCGCTTAGCGGTAATTTTGATTTCAAAGATTTTTTGACTACCGCTAAAGAGTGCGGTTACACAGGCGACGCCGTTGTTGAGGTCTACCGTAATGCCTACGGCGAGCCCGAAGAACTATTTACCGCTCACAAAAAACTTATTGATATAATGTAGGGGTATTTTTCATCTTTACAAAATTAAATTCTAAATATATAATGTATATACGTTAAATAAAAGGGGGCTATCAAAATGAATTACACACTAAATGTGGCGGCTTTGGGCAATGCCTTTATGGTGCCGAGTGTCGTTGCGGACAAGTATTTAAAAATAGCCACCCATACGCAACTGAAAGTTTTGCTGGTGCTTATGCGTAATATATCAGAGGGGATAGACCCTCAGAAAATAGCCGACGCTTTGTCACTGCCGCTTGGCGAAATAGAGGACGCGCTTGTCTTTTGGCAACAGCGCGATATACTAATCGGCACGGCACCCAAAGAGCCCGAACAAAAAACCGTTATAATAAACAGCCAAATGCCCACCCGTGCCGACGTTATCAAGCGTGGACTTGAGGATGAACGCCTTATGTTCTTACTGCGTGAGGCTCAGCTAAAATTCGGCAGAAATTTAAAACAAAACGAAAGCAGTCTGTTGGTATCGCTCTATGACGATCACGGTATGGACGCGTCGGTTATACTGCTGCTGTTAGGCTACGCCGCGCGTGAGAGCAAGTGCAATATATCTTTTGTCAAAAAAACGGCTGCCTATTGGCTAAGTCAAGGTGTTGAAACGGTTATGGACGCCGAGCATCTTATTGCTGACGCGGCAAAGCAAAATCTTGCGTGGTCGCTCGTGCAAAACGCCTTTGGAATTGAAAAACGCAACCCCAGCGCAAAAGAGCTCGAATACAGCAACCTCTGGATAAACGAGTGGAAAATGAGCGCCGATATGCTAAAGGCGGCTTACGACGCGTGCGTCGACGTAAAAACAAAACTCAGCATGCCCTATGTTGCGAAAATAATCGAAGCATGGCATAAAGACGGCATCACCACCCCCGAACAGATAACCGCGCAAAATAAAAAGTCCAAAAAGCTGTCAAGTAAAACCGATTACGCAGGATATGATTTAGATTTATTTGAAAAAATGTTAAATCAAGACTAAAACTTATAAACGTATTGTAGGGAACGACCCGTGTGTCGTTCCGTGCGCAACGGCACGGAACATAGGCACGCGCCCTACGTTTTTTACCGAAGGGGATGTCAAAACTATGACACGAGAACAAAGTTATACACAAGCCTTTGAAAATCAAAGGAAGATACTTTCTCACAAAAAAGCGGTTTTTGAATCCGCAATACAAAATCTGCAAAACGCAAATCCCGATTTTGCAAAAATAAATACTCGCTTGTCACAGCTTGGTGCCGCTCTTGCCACTACGGCGATTTCGGGCGACAGCGAGGCGGTAAAGTCGATTCAGAGCGAAATGACCGAGCTGTCCGCCGATCGCGCCGAGATTTTAAAATCGGCAAGCATCGTCGGCATAGAGCATGACTGCAATGTTTGTCGCGATACGGGTTATGTAAACGGCAAAATCTGCGACTGCATACATACAGCGGCAAAAAATCTGCTTATTGCCGATTTGTCTGCAAGTCTGCCGCTTCAAAATTGCCGATTTGAAAATTTTGATTTGAATTATTACCAGAACACCGACGTTGACGGCGCCAATCCCCGCAAGCGTATGACCGCCATCTTAAAACTTTGTAAAGAGTACGTTATAAGCTTTGACCCACGCAGTAGCGAAAGTCTGCTCTTTATGGGTGACACGGGTCTGGGTAAGACGCACCTAACACTGGCTGTTACATACGAGCTGTTAAATCGCGGCTTTGATGTTATATATGGCGCGGCGTACAATCTTTTCAGCGAGATGGAAACCGAGCATTTCAGCGGCCACACCAACACAAAGTACAACGCGGCAATAAATTGTGATTTGCTTGTTATTGATGATTTGGGCGGAGAGTTTGTGTCACCATATATACAAAGTCTGCTTTACAATATCATCAACACCCGTGACCTCAGCGGCAAGCCGACAATTATAAACACCAATCTTGCAATGGGTGACATAGCCGCGCGTTACACACCCCGCGTGGCATCCCGCCTTATAAAATATACCGCTAAAAAATTTATAGGTAATGATATAAGACAGCTAAAAGCGTTGGAGAAAAAATAATGGATTCCCCCAACCGCAAACCCTTGCGCCTTAAAAATTACGATTACAGCGCCGCAGGATATTATTTTGTGACACTGTGTGTGCAGAATAAAAAACATTTATTTAAAATTGAAAAAGACAATGTAGGGAACGACCTGTGTGTCGTTCCGACAAGACAAAATTTAATTGTACATAAATGGCTAAAGGAAACCGAAAATAAATTTAATATAAGATTTGATAAATATGTCATTATGCCCGACCATATTCATTTGATTGCGGTCATAACGGAACGGCACATAGGCCGTTCCCTACAGGATGCGATGCGTTGGTTTAAAACAATGACAACAAACGAATATATTAGAGAAGTGAAAAACGGCAACCTAAAACCGTTTGATAAAAAATTGTGGCAAAAATCCTACAACGACCATATAATCCGCGGTGAGCAGGATTATCTTGAAGTATGGCAATACATAGAAAATAACCCGTTGAAATACAAATTAAATAAAAACAATTCATTGTAGAGAACATAATGGAAACCGTCCGTTTTGTTCTCTTTTTTTAACTAAATCCACCCACAAACCCACCCCCGTATTGTTTGTGCGAATTTTATAAAAACAGATGAAATATTTAAAAATTTTTTAATAAAATGTGTTGACAAATCAAACCTTTTCCTGTATTATAAAATAGTATATTTGCCGGGGTTTACCCATATGGTATTTATACAAAAAGCACTACTATATATAGTAGTGTAACGGGCAAACCCCATAGCACACCATATTTTAGACCTGCACGGTTGCAGAAAAAAATCGGTGCTAAACGCACCACAGAAGGAGAATGAGAGATCATGACAAAAAGACTTTCAAGCAAATTGTTAGCGGTAATTCTTACATTGGCAATTTGCGCGACCACGGTTTTTGGTTGTCTTATGACCGTAAGCGCTGATACTTCTTGGATTACTTTTAGCGCAGGCGAGTCAACCGACATCGAGCTTACCAAAGCCTCGATTGAGCTCACCGTCACTCTTGGCGATTTAGCGGGCTTTACCACGGTCGAAAACGATACCACCATTGGCGGTATGATGGCTGGTGAAGTGGCTTTGAGCTACGGCGACAACCTCACCCTTACTGGTGTTACAGTTGACACCATCAATAGCACAAAGGTTGACGCTAATTATACCCCTGACGCTAACGAGTTTAAGGGTAACGGTTATATAGAGTTTGACTCAAACGGTTTTAGCTTTTTAGCGTTAAACAATGACGACGTTTATTACAAGAGTCTTACTTTTAAACTTGACTTTAGCCTTGAGTCACCCGCACAAAACGGTGACAAAATGAGCGTTACAGCTTCATCGGCTACAATTGCTGGCGGTCTCTTTGACGCTACATATGAGGAAAACACCTCTGCTACAGGCATAATCGTTATGGGCTGTGACCATAACCTCACTCCCGTAGGTGAGCCTTTAGTAACCGACACTGTAAACGGTTATGCTGTTTACAGCGATTCAGTATGTAGTAAATGCGACTTGCACTTCGGCAAACAGGTAGTTCCTACCAAGCTTCCTGGCGTTGTTGATACGCTTGTGTTTAGTGATGCTTATGTTACTGCAGGTAGTATTAATAAGTACTGTGACTCTGTAGTTGCCGATAATCCTGAAGTAGAAACAGGCGACAGCTGGGAGACTGCTATCATCATCGACTCTGCTGAGGAGCTTTCTTATATTACCCAATATGCTCCAACCGCAGACACAGAGGGCAAGTACTACAAGGTTGCCGACGGTATAAAGGGCTTTGATATGTCAGGCGGCAAAATCAACCTTGACGGCACTCTTGATGAAAATTTTGATGCAATTACAGGCAGCGGTAAAAACCACAACGCACCTGCTTCAAGTGCTTTTGCAGGTCATTTTGACGGCAATGGTGCTACCGTATACGGCTTGTGGCAAAATATAGATCAAACACCCAAGGCGGCTGGTTTGTTCCCATTTGCTACAGGCGACGTAACCATTAAAAACGTTAATGTTTCACTGTCTTACCTTATAGCAACGCAGTATGCAGGCGGTATCGTAGGTGCTTATTTCCTTAATACAAGCTTTGCAGACATTAATAAAAACCAGTTAACTATTGAAAAATGTTCGGTTACCGAATGCCATATTGAAACAACAACCACAGGTAATGGCGACTATGGTACTAAAGGTACAGGCGCAATTTATGGTATGGCGCGCTGCTACAGCGGTAGCTTCAACGGTAGCATTCTTGTAAACAACTGCTTTATAGACCTTGATGCAAAGCATTTTATTTCTGCTGTTGTCTCTCCTGTTGAAAACAGATTAACGGATGCGTCTATTCACGGCGGTATCGGCGGTGTTGCAGTTACAACAAACGCCAGATTCACCAACTGTGTTGTAATAGGCATTACGCCGTATTCAACCTTCAATGCAGGTTATCAGGGTACCGATGTTCAGCATACAGGCCCCGCAGCAAAATTTACCAATATTTATACCGACGCTGTTGTTGGTTCTGCGGTTGATATAGGTTTTAATAACCAACCACAAGACTACACTACCTGTATGACACAGCTTACAACCAGTCAGATGAAGGGCACAGCAGCTCTGGACAATATGACCTACCTTAGATGGAAGGGTGCCGACGAAGCTGCTTGGGAGGTTGACGTTAACCGCGGCTACCCGAAATTTATACAGGAAGAAACCCCCGACCTTGTAAGTGATACGTCTGATTATGAACTGACACTTATCGGTACAAACATTACATATAACAACGGCGGCGATTATAACTACAATTTCTACTATCGTCCCGGCGAAACCTATACATCTGAAAACATAAGCTTATATGTTGCTCAGTTAAACGATAAGGCGGTAAATACCGACAAAGCAACCCTCGGTAGCTTCCACCGCCTTACAGGTGAAGTGCTTGAGTCCTCACCTGTTGAAGGCGTACAGGCAGGCGATATCCGCTTTACAATAGAGCGTCTTTCTGCAAGAGAGATTTACAACACACTCCTTGCAACCGCTGTAGCCGTAAAAGACGGCGAGGCTTTCTGGGGCGAAACTGATGAATTCTCTGTCGCCGATTACGAGAATGCTATAATCAACGGCGCTTATGACACCGACGACAAAAATCTTGCCGAGGCAGTTCTTAAATACGGCAGGGCATCAGCCGCAGCTTTAAATACAAAAAATGATGCCGCAAGCGGAACAACAATTTATTGGAACGGCGGTACAGACAGCAACCTCACAGATGAGACTCACGATTACAGCACTCAAACAGGTGATGCGGCAAACCCAATCATCATTGACTCTGCCGAAGAGCTTGCATATCTCATTCAGATGCCGTATACAGAAACACAAGGCAGATACTATAAAATTGCCGATGGTATCGACAACATCGTGCTTCAGAAGGAAGAACACGACAATGGCATTATGCAGCTGCCAAATCAAAGCAAGGTTAAGGAATATTTTGAAAGCGAAGAAAATAGTAAAACAAGATGGATTACCAATTACAATTATAATACACCAACCGCTCTCGCTTTTTATGGCAACTTTGATGGCAACGGCGTAACCGTTTACGGTTTATATGGCATAAATGGAGCAGACAGTTTGTTTGGCGCAGTGATGGCACCTGCTGTTGTTAAAAATATTACTGTTAGAAACTGTTATATAGGCGGTACGAATTATGGTGCGTTTATTTCTTCTTGTGTTACACTTGTAGCAGAAACAAGCGATGAAAAGAACAAAAATAATTTTATTACCTTTGAAAATATTGAAATTTCAAACTGCCACTTTAAAGCAACTGGCGTTGGCAATAAAAATATAGGTCTGTTATCTGGCACTCACAATTCTGGCGCTAACGTAACTGTTAACAATCTTCTCGTTTACGGTTGTGAGATTTTCTGCACAGCAGATAATCAGGTTCACACTCGACTTTCAGGTCAGACAAGTTGGAACAACGCGGCAACCGGCATTAAAAACTCAGTAATTCTTGACTGCTCGATTACTGAACCATATAATTCAACTTACAGTGGAAAAGAAATTTACAACTACGTAAACTCTGGCCACACTGTTGAAAATGTATACAGTAGCTGTCCAGAAGACGCAACCCGTGCTGCAATTTTCTCCAAGGAAATAACATATATCACAAACGAACAGGCTATGGGTGTTGCGGCTATGACCAATATGGATAAGCTTGATTGGACTAACACATGGTGCTACGGCGATACCTACCCGTCACTTGCAAAGGGCGCTTACACCTCTTCTGTAGGAAAAACACTTTATTGGAACGGTACAAAGGCAGGCAAATTTTATGCAGATACCGACGGTGCTTCTGCCGCCAACCCAATCATAATCAACACTGCCGAAGAGCTTGCATATCTTGCTACTGCAACCTATGCTGACACCAACGGCAAATACTTTAAGATTGCCGACGGCATTGACAAAATCGTTCTTCAGAGCGAAACCTACGGTGACGATATTATTGCTCTTGACAGCGCAACGGCTGTAAAGAATTACTTTGAGCCTATAGTTGCAAGTGATATAGCAGCTGGCAAGGCAACCTTGCACGGATGGGTTAGTTATACGTGGAAACCGGAAAATTACTGTTTTAGCGGTAACCTTGATGGCAACGGCGTTGAAATTTACGGTATGTATCATTCTACTACTGATATAAATAGTACTATCGATCGAAGCTTGCACGGTGGTGCTAGCGGCGGCGGCTTGTTCTCAGTTGCTGATAACGCAACCATTTCGAATCTTGCGATCAAAAACTCGTATGCAAACCTTGGTTCACAAGGTAACACCCACGCGAACTATAGCTTTGGTTTGATTGTAGCCTTTGGCAAAGATATGAATAGTACAAACAATGCTGTCTTTATTGATCGCTGCACAGTTGCCAACAACTATATATACAAGCAAGTTCATGACAACAGTATGTGGCGCGCAGGCACTATTTGCGGCGGACATGAAGCAGGTGCGTTTATCTTGCAGAACTGTCTTGTATACGGTAACGATGCTATGGGTCATCTAACCACAGCAGACGTGGACTATAAACTGGGTCTTGTGGGCGGTTACGGTAGTAGAGCTGCAGCGACCGAAGAATATAAAGCGGCGCATCCCGAATGGGTTGTAGACAGCACATATATGGCAATAGTGCTTGAAAACTCTGTTGTATTGGGCAATCCGCTAATTCCAACCGATACCGCGGGCACTACAATTAAATATAGTCAATGGTGTTCGCTTAATGCCATGAACGCTCAAAACAATAACTATAAAAACGTATATACCGACTGGGATATAGAAAATTTAACAAATGCCACTTCCGGTAATTTCATTAAATCTTACTTCTTAGCAAATTGCGGTGGGGTTGTTAATGCAAACGACCTTATAGGTGATACCGCAAAAGCTAATGAGCTTGTTGGCATATTTAATACTGATAACGGTGACACCGTTTGGTACACTGGTAATAGCGCATTATTAGGCTTTACCCCGCCAACCGAAATGCTTCCAAGCGCTCAGGCAGTGTATGATGCAATTACCTTTACAACCGCTGACAACTACGGTACAAGCGATATGGAATTCGGTATTTATGCGACATCGCTCAACCTTAAGACCAATCCATACATTTCATTTGCGTTTGCCTTTAACGGTGATTATAAGCGCGACCGTCAGAATATTACGGTTACCTTCACATATGACGGCGGTAGCAAAACTGTAGATGTTGTCGACGAAAGCGGCGCATTGGTTGAAGGATGGGAAAACCCCAGCAACGCTGGTAGATACCACATCTATCGCTTCCAGGATATTCCTGTAGATGCGCTCACAAGTCCGATAACAGTTACTGTAGCGTACAATGGTATTGCTGTAGAACAGAAAACAGTTACAGGTAGCTTTAGCGTAGAGGGCTTTGGTCTTGACCTTGTAAACGCTTACAAGAAAGCACCAAGTGAATACTACGAAACACGTATAGAAGCCGTAAAAGCGCTTTTGTTCTATACACAAATGTTACAAACCCGTTACGGCGCATAATAACGATAATAAAATATGTAAGTGCTCGCTCTTAGGCTCCCTCTGAGGAGAGGGAACTGGCGCGAGGGGAACGAGCGACTGAGGGAGAGAACAATCTCTCCCACCACCGCAAGCGGTCCCCCTCCCTCGTCAGAGGGAGGCGAAATCACTATTAACATAAGGAGAAATGATTATGTTTAAAAAAGCAGAAATCGAAATCTATGATTTAAAACTTAATGATATTATCGTTACGAGTGAGCTCGGATGGGGCGACGAAGACGATATATTCGGAAAAGGTTTCGAAGAATAAGGCAATAAATAATTTAAAAAGCAAATTAAACCTAAAAAAACAATAGGAAAAACCAAGGGCGAATTAAGTCCCCGTAACGTGAAATAAATGAAATCCGCCAAAGGCGGAATAAATCTGAACTGACGTTCAGATGAAATCAAAACGGTAGTTTTGATGAAATCCGTCTTGCGACGGGTTAATGTGTCGGCTGTGCCGACGGATATATCTGCGCCTATGGCGCACATTAACCTTGGGCTGTGACCAAGATTTCATCGCGATAGCGATTTCATCACGCTTTGCGTGATTTATTCCACGCATAGCGTGGATTTCACCATACACGACAGTGCAATTTAATTTCCCCACGGTTTTTCAAGAAAAGAGAGGTTTTGTATGAAAAATTATATAAACAAAAGCGCTAAAAGAATTTTAAGTCTCGCACTTGCATTAATTATGCTTGCAGGCTGTCTTTTTACCGCTAATATCGGTGTAGGCATCACAGCCGCCGCCGAGACCGACCCATATGCCGATTGGGATAATGTACAGTATTGGGACGGTACTGTGCTTTCAAATTTCGATGGTTGGACACCAGTAAACGGCAAATATGTTATTGATACTGCCGCAAAGCTGCAGCTTGCTTGCTCAGCTACAAAGGCAGAATATTGGCGCGCGGACAATGTAAATACCTTTGGTAAAAGTTTTGTTATCGATGAAAATGTTGATGCATTTATTATGCAGCCTAAAGAAGTAGTCGACAAGCTTGGTATTGCTGCTTTCGTAGAGGCTTCGGGCGCAGAAGAGACACGCGAATTGTTTGAAGATAAATTCGCCGCTATAGACGCAACCCCTGTTAACTGGTCTACTAATACCGATAACGGTATTTTTGCCGGTAACTTTGATGGTAGCGGAGTACCCATCTACGGCGTATATGCCGACGGTGCAGCAAAGAATATTCAAAATGTCGGATTTTTCCCCATGACCGAAGGCAGCAACACAAAAAAAGGAGAATCTGGCGCACCTGCAACAGATGAAAATGGTATTGATATAAAAAATCTGGTTATTAAAAACTGTTATTTCAAAGGCTTCCGACGTGTAGGTATACTTACAGGCGGCGGTTGGTATAACGGCGGCGGTATGCTGGTTGACGGCTGTGTTAACGTTGACTCTTGCATATTTGCAAACTGCTACGTGTTAGGCCAAAACTATGTAAGTTCAACAAATTCTTTATATGCAACAACTATAAATACAAATGAGATGGGTCTTTTATGCGGTGGTACGGCTGCTGACCCTGTAAAGTTGAGCAACAGCTTGGTTTACGGCAATAAAACCGAATATGATTTTTATACTGACAGTAACTCTGACGGCATTTATGAGGTTACTACCACCAAAGACGAATTTAACTGGGCGTTCAGGCAGAACACAAATAACGGAACAAACTATGGTTCAGTTAAAAACAGTATCATCCTTGACGCAGTGGTAAATAATCTTCAAGCTGACAACACCGATTATTGCCAAAATGTTTACAGCAATACTTATACAACCTATAACACAGTTACACAAATGGTTGACAGAGAGTCTGTAAAGGGTGCGCACGGCAGATACTATATGGAAGCGCTCGGCTGGGACAGCGCGTGGTGGGCTATCGAAAACGAGTACCCCACACCAATTAAGCCCTCTGACAGCTATGTCAGCGTTGCGGCTAAGGAATTTGAGGGCTCAGGTACCGAAGCCGACCCATATCTGATATATTGTGCAAAGCAACTTGATACAATGGTAACCGAAGGCGGCATCAGAAACAGTGTACGCTCATACTACAAGGTTGCTGACAGTGTAAAAGAAATATATCTAAACGGCGATATCAAGACAAAAGCTGAGGCTATAGCGCTTTATAATAACAACTCAGGCACATTTAACAACTGGAATCACGGCACCACAGCCTTTGAAGGTCACTTTGACGGTAACGGCGTTACCATCTACGGTATGATTTCCAGCAACCGTGGCGGTAGCGGTAACGTTGGTTTTGTGTCAAAGCTTGGCATTACTGAGGATTGTGCTACCTCCAAAACCGCTTCTATTAAAAACATTAACTTTGTAGGCGCTTATGTAAACTCCAGCAGTGTTGCTGCGGTTGTGACCTCAGGCGTTGTTGGCTATAAAGAAACAACAGCCGACGGTGAAACTTTTGTTACGGATCCTTGGGGTAAGAATGATGTAGTGCATTACTCATATATCAGCAATATAAGCGTCAGAGATTCTTATATTTACGCTAACAATAGTTCGTTTAGTGATGAAGCAACATCACACAACGGTTCAGCTGCGGGTATCTTGGCTTTAAGCGAAACCCCCGACCACATTGTAATTTCCAACTGTTTGTATGACGGCGGATCCTGTGTACTTGAAGATGGTGACACATCAAATAGCAGAGCAAAATCTGCCAAGGCAGGTATTGTTACTATGTACAGTGGCGGTAACGAGTTTACCATAGAAAACTGTGTATCCATAAACGAATACGCTATACCAATGGTAAGTGGTATTACAAACTACCGTTACGGCAGCGCAACCACTTCTGCGCTCCAGTTTAACACAGTTTACGGTAAGCTTAATGCCGAGCTTGACATCACCTCCACTACCTATGACAAGCTGGCAAACTGTTACGGTATTGAAGCAGACAAGACCACATTTAGCATGCTTGATATGCCTCAGCTTAACTGGGGCGGCGCATGGAATTTGGTTGAGTATAACGGCCGTATGATTCCTATGCCCAAGACCAGTCATGAAACTGTTGATGCATATTCAACCCAGCTTGCAAAACAGAACGACGGCAAGGGCGCAAACCAGGTAGATGACAGCAGACACGGCGGTTATACCAAAGGCACCTATGGTATGTACGAGGAATTCTTGGGCTCAGGTACCGAAGCCGACCCCTATATCATCAGCAATGCGCTTGACCTTGCCCGCGCAATCGCTTGCGGTGGTAAAGACATTACAACCAAGCTTTATTACAAGCTATCTTGCGATATCGACATAGGCGCAAGCTGGATTACTGATGCGGTTACCGTAGATGGCAAATACCAGTATGTTCCGTTCGAGGGTCATATAGACGGCGACGGTCACACAATTTACAACCTTGTTTCTATAGGTGGAAATGCCGGCTTGATACCCACAATCGTGGGCGGTGCTTCAATCAAGAATTTGCATATACGTAATTCTAATATCATCGACACTGAGGGTGATGGAGGCGCATTCTTCGGCAAATATCAGTCAGACGGAAATGGAACTAAGGTTACTCTTGAGGGCTGTTCCTTTGAAGGCGCTGGAGTTGAAGGCGGCGTAGATTACCTTGTTGGTAACTTCGCAGCATCAATAGTTACAAATTCGTATGCTATCGGCTCACAGGGTACAAGATATTATCAATATTATGAATACGACTCAAGCACAGGAGCTGTAACAAGCAGTACAAATACAAACGTACCAACCGCCGACTACACAGGTGATAATGCTGATACAGCCGTTTGGTACAAGGGCGGCAAGGGCGATTGCAAACCCCAGCTTGTAAATCGAGCAAAAGCAATGACCGAGGTTGACATATCAGGTTATGGCGACAACGATTATGACGCTAACGACCTTGTCTCCTTAAGACAAAGACTGCTAAATAACCCAGATTATGCAAACGTTTACGGTGACGTTAGCCGTAACGGCGTAACAAACCTGAGCGACCTTGCGCTTCTGGGCAGACAGCTTGTAGGCACTTACAACAAGATTGCCGACGGTTTCTGGCGCAATGCGGCTCTCGGCAATATCGTTATCTACTACGGCGAAAACGACAACTACGACTTTGCGCGTAAGTTAGAGCTTGCTTTGGAAGATGAATTCGGCAAGGACGTTAAAAAGGTTGTTGTTACCAGCAAGAGTGATTTCAGCAATGTTTCTTGGGGTAACAGCATCGTTAATGGCAACCTGTACGTTCATAAAAACGATATCTGCACCGACGGAAACAACTATTATAAGCTTAGTGAAGATGCAACCACAGGCGCAATAAATCCTGTTGTAATTACAGATGCTGCCGAAATTGCAAAATACGCGCTTGACGGTAAATGTCAGATAGTTGTAGGCGATATTGATATTGCCAACGGCACCGATTACACATCAACAATCAGCGATGTCAACAACTATCAGATCAGTGTTGACGAGAAAAATGCTGCAGTTTGGCTGCAGGGCGGTAGCTTTACAGCAGTAGAGCAGGCAACACTTGACTTTATAAACAATTCTAACCCCGATGCAAATTACCTTCACAGCGGTGAGGGTGCGCTAAACAGCGAAAAGGTGGCAATAACCGTTGACGGTGAGCCTTATTACTACGCATGGGGCGATGAATTTAACGGTGACGCGCTTAACAAAGACCCGTGGAACTATGACGTTATGCATAACGAAAGTAGCCAAACTCCTCAAGAAGACTATAAATTCACTAACCTTGAGGTTGCCTTCCCCGATGATATAGAAAAGCTTTATACAGTAAATGACGGTAAGCTTACAATCTGGCGCGGTTATTATGCTGCTACGGGTTCAGACATAGACTGGGGTTACAAATATCTTGGCACCCAAAAAACCGGCAGCAACAACTTTGGCGGCACAGTAGACAGTGATGATAACTATGTTACCGCGGGCAAGATAGCTACCAACAAATCTTTACTTGTAAAACAGGGCTATCTTGAAATGAAGGCTACCTATCCTGAAGACGGTCACGCATTCCCATGCTGGTGGCTGCTGGGCTATAGCGGCGGAACTATTAGCAACAACTCCAGAATTAGCAACTCACTGTTTAGCAAGGTATTTAAGCTTAACAATATCGCGGCTTATAGTGAAGACGGCGACACCTCTAATGCCTGGGACGGCACAAATACTTTAAATTCAAGTGTTCCCAGCACCTTTAAATATCAGCTGCCCAATTCAAGCTATGAAATTGATATTGCAGAGTTGATGCAGGGCGGTTCGAACGGTGGAGATCGCGATTACAAAACGGCTAACTTCACCTTCCACAAGTTCTACGGTAACGGCGTGTATGAAGATAACGGTGTTCAAAAGATCAAGTTTATCAATTGGGATAACCTTTTAGCAGGCGGTAACGCGTATCTTTCAGCAACATTTACGAATGGTTTTAGAGTTGGCAAAGTAACAGGAAGTGTAGAGTCAAAATCTATGACAGCCACCACTGTTTCTGAGTTCCTTTACAACACTCAATTGACTGGATCTTCTAGTGGATTGTATACTAATTACACTTCCTACAATGGTGAAATGCTTGACTATAATGATAGCTCACCATACTTTAGCGGAACACCCGGCACCGTTACTATAGAGGGTGGTCAGGAATATATCTTTGGCGTTAAGTGGGACGCTACGGACACAACCGCTCTTTATACATTTACTGTGACAAAAGTGGGCGAAACCACACCAATAACAACCGTAAAAGTTGCTGATGATATTGTTTATAATGAAGATTCTGAGGATAGTGTAACTACCTTACTTAGCGCCTTATCTAATCTTGAAACCGATCAGCAAACCGCTAACCAGTATATGTATATGCTTATTGACAATACATATTATACTGCTAACGATAGCGGTAGTGTGTACAGTGATCTGCTCGCCCAAGATAGTTCAAATCCAAAAACAGCAACTATGGAGATTGACTATGTACGCGTATATCAGGAAAAACGTGACATAGTTACCCCCGACACTGAAGAGTTTAACAACGGCAACCACTTCGGTTATTAATCAAAATAAAAAAAGAGTCCTTCGGGACTCTTTTTTTAATGCACGATGCATAATGCACAATGCACAATTAACGTGTCGGCTCCGCCGACGTATATAAAAAACTTGCCGTAGGCAAGCGCCAAATCTATTCACTACTACTTTTTGCTTTGGCTACGCAGAGGAATTTAATTGTGCTTTGTGCATTTTCAAAAGTATATTATATGTATAATATTCTTGCGGTATACCATATATAGTTGACGGTTTGGCAGAGGGCTGAATTTGCAATTTTGGAGGGTTTGACAATTCTTTTGACATTTTTTGACAGAAAACCCCAAAAACCAAAAGGTTACAACTTTGTAACCTTTTTAAAATAGCACTTTTTTGGGCAATTTGCACAAAATCGCACCTTTTTATATGTTTGACATAGTTAAAAAAATGGGGTATACTATCATCCGTTGGCGCAAAAGCGCCATACACTAATAAGGTGAAACATATTAAAAAAGGAGTAGTTAGATGCTTAGATTTAACAAAAGCGGCTTTAGTTTTTCAAAACTTTTGCAAATGCGTATGCCGCTTATGGCAATGTTGCTTATTGCCGCTATCTGTGCAGCAAGCTTGCTTTTTGGTACTGTAAATACATTTACCGTAACCGACGGTGAAAAAACACACAAGATTCACACATTATCCGACGACGTTGAGTCAGCCATTACCGTAGCGGGTTTTAGCTCTGACAAGTATAAGGTGCTCAGCGTAAGCGCTACCGACAATATAACAAACGTCGCTCTGGCGTATACCTTCCCCGTTTATATAACGGTAGGGGACAAAACCGTCGAGACCTACGCTATCGAGTCAACGGTAGGAGAGATTTTAAAGAATGCTGGCTACAACGTAGACGGGTTTGATATGGTAGAGCCGTCGGTTGATACGGTTGTAAGTGACACCGCCTATATCGATTACACAAACATTGATTATATTACAGGCAGCTATACCGAGGCAATACCCTGCACGGTTAAAACCGTTTATTCCTCAAAATTAGACGCAGGCACAACCACTCTTACCGAGGGTAAGGACGGCGAGCAGCAGGTTAATTACACCGCAAAGGTTGTAAACGGCGTTACGGTTGAAACGGTTGTTGACAGCCGTATAACACTTAGCGAGGCTGTAAACGGCACAAAAACCGTTGGCACAAAAAAGGCGGCTGTTAAAACAAGTGAAAACGTAAAATCTGTTTCTACGCTTACACCGTCAACACCTATCGAGCTTGATGAAAACGGCAACCCCGTAAACTTTAAAAAGCACATAACCGTTCAGGCAACGGCATACACCTATACTGGCAACAAATGCTCAACGGGTGTGGCTCCACAGCCTGGTTATATTGCGGTTAACCCCAACGTTATACCATACGGCACAAAGATGTATATCAAGTCAAGCGACGGCAGTTATATCTACGGTTATGCCGTAGCGGCTGACACGGGCGGATTTATCAATTCGCGCCCTAACAACGTTGACCTGTTTATGACAAGCAAGGCAGCCTGCACAGCTTTTGGCAGACGTAACGTCGAAATTTATATTTTAGAATAATTTAGAACGCTCGGAGTACTCCGAGCGTTTTTGATTTTGATGAATAAAAAAATATGTCATTGCGTGTAGGGAACGACCTGTGTGTTGTTCCGCGGTCGAGCACATAGGCTCGACCCTACGCATATCATTGTAAGTGACATCGGTAACGAAACAATCCGTAATATCCAACGAAGAAAACGGATTGCCACGTCACTTCGTTCCTCGCAATGACAGACGGCAAATGTCGCACACAGCAAATACGCAACAAAGATAAAATTTTTAAATGTTTTATAAAAAATAGCCAAATTTTTATAAAAAACTATTGATTTTTTGCATTTGATGTATTAAAATGTTATTGGCATATATGTAAATGTGGATAAGTGCCTTTAAATCTGTGGGCAGTCACGTTACGGTTTACTGTCGCGCTTTCACATTTGCCACACATTTTAAAAAATTTTGTGGGTAATCCCCACACGAAAGGATGGTTTTTAAATGACAAAATTATTTAAAAACAGCAAATCAGTGCTTTCTGTTGCATTGGCACTTGCGGTTTTGGCAGTGTCTTTGTTTACAGGTGTTGTCATCAACACAGAAGCAGCTTGCGCGTCTTCGGAAGGCGTTATTGATGTGCTTGCATATTATCCTACTGTTGAAGATGCTACTGCAGCAGGCAGCACAGACAGATATGTTGACACTAGACTTGCCGACAACGGAGAAACAGGCGACAGCTGGGATACTGCTATCATCATCGACTCTGCGCTCGAGCTTTCTTACCTTGCCCGTTATGCAGGCGACGCAACAAAGGGTAAATACTACAAGGTTGCCGACGGTATAAAAGGCTTTGATATGTCAGGCGGCACTATCAACCTTGACGGTACACTTGAAGAAAACCTTGATGCAATTATGGCCATCGGTAAAAGACACGACTCAGGAGAAATCTATTTCCAGGGTCACTTTGACGGTAATGGCGCGACCGTATACGGCTTAAAGCCTAAATATGACGAGACTAACGGTCCTACACCCCAAGCAGCAGGTTTGTTTGCTTATGCAAAGGGTAATGTAACTATTAAAAATGTTGGCGTTTCCCTGTCATATCTTAAAGGAAAACTACATGCAGGCGGTATTGTAGGCGTTTATTTGTTGGATCCAAACTTAACAAACCCCGATACCGATAATGCTTTAAATATCGAAAGCTGCTCGGTTACTGACTGCCATATTGAAACAACAGAAGGTGGCTACTTCGGCAACGGCTCAGCAGGTTATGTTATGGCTGGTACAGGCGCAATTTATGGCGGTGCGCGCGGCTATCAAGGTAATCTTGTTACCGCGGCTCCAATTGTTGTAAACAACTGCTTTATAAATCTTGATGAAGCTCATTTTGTTTCACTTGCTGAAACACAGGCGATTGAAAACGGTTTGCATGGCGGTATCGGCGGTGTAGCTGTTTCAAATGAAGCAAAATTCTATAACTGTGTTGTAATTGGTATTACCCCATATTCCTCATACAATTCGGGCGTTACAGCTAGTACTGCTACTGCCCATCAGCATACACGTCTTGCAGCTAGATTTGCTAACATCTATACCGACGCTGTTGCTGGCTCAGCGCTTTCTATGGGTGGCGGTATGGCCAACAATTTACAAAATTACGACGGCCGTATAACACAGCTTACAACCCAGCAGATGCAGGGCGCAGCAGCTATTGAAAATATGGACCTTGACTGGAATGTATGGTTGGCTAACCCCAACGGTTATCCCGAGCTTCGCTCTGCTCACAAAGGCGCTACCTTGACCGACAACCACAACGGTACACACAGCATCACTTGTGCGTGCGGTGTGTACGGCGCTCCGTCAGGTCACGTTTTTGTTGACGGCGTTTGTGAATGTGGCGCAGAGTTTAACTGTGCTGCTAAAAAGACAATTTATTGGGGCGGCGGCACCGATTCTACTCTTGCTGACCATGGCGAAACAGGCGCAGATGCCGATAACGCTATTATCATCGACTCGGCTGAAGAGCTTGCATATCTTGTAAGAGACGTAGCAACAAGAGGTTCTGTAGCTGATAAATACTATAAGATTGCTGACGGTATCGGCGCAATCGTATTGCAGCCGAAGGCATACGTTGACGAAATTATGGCTCTTGACAGCGCAGCCGCAGTAGAAAATTATTTCTCTGACACCAGCAAGACCTTTTTAGAGTGGGCTGGTTGTGAAGGCTGGGAGCAAGGCTCATTTGCAGGCACATTTGACGGTAACGGCGTAACAATTTACGGCTTGTACGGTGATCCAGACAGCGTATACGGCAATAAAGGCTTGTTCTCTACCGTTGACGCAGGCGCAACCTTTAAAAACTTTACAATCAAAAACGCTTATCTGCACACTACTTTGACTAACTTCAACGTAGGTGCTATTGCTTGCGTATCCTCAGGTAGTGAATATGACAAAGGCAAAGGTTTTATTTGGGTTGACAGATGCGCTGTTGTAAACAGCTATATCAGAAATGATTGTGACCAGTGGGGTCGTTCGGGCATAATGCTTGGTACTTTAAATGAAAGCGAAGCTGCTTATTTTGACAACTGCTTCGTTTACGGCAATGATGCCGCTTACGGTCCTAATGATACACCTATGGCTATTTTAGGCAGTGCGAGAAACAGCATCAGCCCCGCAGATGCAACAAATATCCCCGAAGGCTTAGAGACAGTTTTGGCTTCTGACAACCTTTACAGAAGTATGGTTCGCAATTCTATTGTAATTGGCGCAACACCTTATATTTCAGCAGCAAACTGCTATCGTATAAACGATAAAGAAAGCTTTGTAAACGTATACACCGATGCTGAAGTAGAGAACGCTGCCGCTAATGTTACTTACGAAGAAAACCAGATTAAGAAGCTTTCTGCTATTGACGGCGCAACAATCGCCGCAGAGGCTGAAAACCTTGACTGGAACACAGTATGGTTTGCAGCAGATATGCCTGCATTCCGTGACGCGCACGACGATGTGCTTTCTGCAGTACCTTATGCAGAAGACAACTATGCAGGTCACGTAGAGGCTTGCTCATGCGGTCTTTCAAGCTCATTAGTTAAGCATGATTATGATGAAAACTACTACTGCCCAGTATGTGAGTTTACTTGTGACCATGATAGCGAAGAACACTATAGCATGACACCTGTTGGTGGCGACTGCTTAACAGCAACATCTTCATTCTTTGAATGTGACTGCGGCTTCTCGGTAACCCTTCCTGAAGACGAAGCACCCGGTCATGATTTTGGTGAAGTAGTGCAGGAAGATCCTTCTGACTGTCAGACACATGGTACAGCAGCATACAAGTACTGCCCGAATTGTGACAAGAAGTACGCAGCAGATGCTGACAATTTTGTAGCATTTGAAGAGGCGCTTGAGGATGCAGATCTTAAACTCCCATTAGGCGACCATACACACGCTGTAACTCCTGATGGCACACCTGTATACCAAGTAACAGATGCAGGTCACCAGAAGATATGCGGCGTATGCAGCGAAGCATATGGCGATGTAGAAACACACCAGGGCGAACCTGTTGACAATGGCGACGGCACACACTCTATTACATGTACAGTAGCAGGCTGTGGCTACGCAGAAGCGTCAGCACCTCACAACTTCGGTGATGACAACGTATGCGATACTTGTACTTATACTTGCACAGCGCACGACTACGTAGATGGCGAAAGAATTGAATTAACATTTGATCAGAGATACGGCGAAAACAGTGAATCATACAAAGATATCTGTTATTATGTTGAACAAATCTGCTCAATTTGCGGCACAAAGGGTGAAAACAAACCTGTTGCTCATACAACAGGCGAATGGGAAACACCAATGATGGACAGAAACTTCGTTCCTGCATGTACAGGTGAAGGTCAGCATACAGAGGTTCTTATCTGTACCGAATGCTTCTTTGAAGTAGACAGTAAGATAGTAACTGATGCTAAGACCGGTCACTCATTCGAAGAATATAAAGAAGTAGCTCCAACATGTACAACAGAAGGTACAATCGCATACAAGCAGTGTGAAGCTTGCTGGAATTGCTTTGCAATGGATGCAGCAGACGACGAAGCATTGGAAAATGCACTTAATCCATACGATGGTAGTATGTCAATACCTGTAAACCCAGAAAATCACAGCTGGGTAGAATTTGGTAGCGAAGCTGATTGTGACAACGACGGTGTAGTAGCTCATAAGTTCTGCTCAGAATGCGGTCTCTTTATGGTAAACGATGAAGAAACCGATGTTGTATTTGATTACAATAAATTCATGGAACGTGATGAACAAACATACGAACCAATCGGTATAGGTGCAAAGCTTGAAGACAATTACAACAAGATAGAAGCAGAAGCATTTGCAGACTACATTGCAGAAAACTATGCAGATCAGGGCTTTGAACTTGTAGCATACCCAGAAAATACGGAAGACTACGAAGCAATGGATGCATACTATGCAGCTAGATGGGAAGTAGAGAATGCTCTCTATGAGCTCGATGAAAACTGGTTTGAAGCATGGGGCGAATATCAGATGGCAGCTTGGGCACAAGCACAGGTAGACGCTATGTATGAATACCTCCTTGCAGAAGCAGAGGCAGCAGAAATTGAGCTTGTAGTACCTGCAAAGGGTCATACCCTTGTAAAGGTTGACGAAGTAGCAGCTACTTATGACAAAGAAGGTACAAAGGCTCACTATGCATGCGAATGCGGTAAGCTCTACTCAGATGCGGAAGGCAAGAACGAAGTAACAGCAGAGTCACTCGTAATTGCTAAGCTTGTTAAGGTAGAAGAAAACAAACCTTCAACCGACAACGGGGCAGAAGGCGACAAGAGCGACAAATCACCTGCAACAGGCGAAAGCGTTGCAAGCGTAGCCGCTGTAGCAGCTCTTATGGGCGCAGCATTTGTTCTTGTTCGTAAAGCAAGAAAAGCTTAAATAAAACAAAAAAAGAGTCCTACGGGACTCTTTTTTTATGCACAATGTAAAATGCACAATGCACAATTGAATTAAATTTAAGCACTCACTATAGAGATATAGTGGGTGCTTGTTTTTTAAAAATATGAGTAATTAATAATTATGTTGTGCTGTAGGGAACAGATTGCCACACCGCTGTCGCGGTTCGCAATGACAAAATACATTTGACATCGTAGTGGAGGGGTTTCTCCTCCCGTAAAACAAAATCAAACCGCAAATTTACAGTTTATACAACTTAATTACGTTTTCACTTAAAATCATACGGCGTTCATCATCAGTAAGGGGTAGCGCCATAAAACGACCAAGCTCAATATCAGGTGAGAACACCGGAAAATCAGAGCCAAACAATACTCGGTCTGCGCCATAGGTGCGAATTATGTGTATGGATTTTTCTATAGGTAATTCATACAGACTTGAAGAACTGTCTACATAAAAGTTTTTATAACCCGACAGCTTTTCTACCGCTTCGTCCCAAACCGACCATCCACCTAAATGCGCGCCGATTACAGTTAGATTTTTGTAGATATCCAATATAGGAACAAGGCGATTAGGATTAGAATAGTCATAACGGTAATCACCCGTGTGCATTAAAATGGGTATATTTTCATTTTCACACAGTTCATATATTTTAAGACAGCGATAATCGTCGATTTTAAATTTCTGTATGTCGGGATGCAGTTTAACACCGTGAAGGCCAAGCTCTTTTATATGCGCCAAGTCACCCTTTAAATCATCGCTTTCGGGGTGCAGAGTGCCAAGACCTATAAGATGGTCAGGGTAAAGCGCCACCTCTCGCGCAATAAACTCGTTTATACTTTTAACCTGATGGGGCGTAGTTGCAACCGACTGTACAACAAATCGATCTATACCTACACGCTTGCCAAGCTCAAGCAAAGAATTTACAGTGCCGTCGCCGAGCGCTGTCATATCGTAAAACCTGCCTGTACTTTCTACGGCAGGTTTTGCTATCTTTTCGGGGTAGATATGACAGTGTGAGTCGATAACGGTAAACTTGTTATCAATCATCGTTCTTACTCCTCAAGGCCCAAACGCTTTGCAGCGTCCTCACGCATTTTGTACTTAAGGATTTTGCCTGCGGCATTCATTGGGAATGACTTTACAAACTCTACATAACGGGGCACCTTATGACGAGCCATATGGTCGGCAATATACTGCTTCATCTCATCCTCGGTCATACTTTCGCCGTCTTTTAAGATTATACAAGCCATAATCTCCTCACCATAGCGTTTATCGGGCACACCGATAACCTGAACATCCTTAACCTTATCACAGGTGTAGATAAATTCCTCGATTTCTTTAGGATAAATATTTTCGCCGCCACGGATAATCATATCCTTAAGTCTACCTGTTATATTATAGTTACCGTCAGGTGTGCGGCAGGCGAGGTCGCCCGTGTGAAGCCAACCGTCTGCATCAATAGCGGCAGCGGTGGCGTTGGGCATTTTGTAGTAGCCCTTCATAATATTATAGCCGCGCGCTACGAATTCACCATTTACACCGTCAGGGCAATCTTCACCCGTTTCAGGATCGACAATTTTACATTCAACATTGGCAAACGCGCTACCAACCGTTTCGGTACGAACTTCGAGAGAATCGTAATAACTGCTCATAGTACAACCGGGACTTGCCTCGGTCTGACCGTAAACTGATACGATTTCTTTCATATTCATAACTTCGGTTGCTTTTTTCATGAGGTCAGCAGGACAGTTAGCGCCTGCCATAATACCTGTGCGAATGTATGAAAAGTCAGTTTTTGCAAAGTCCTCGTGCTGCATCATGGCAATAAACATTGTTGGAACACCGTTAAAGGTTGTTATATGCTCATTGTTAATGCAAGCGAGCGCGGGTTTTGGAGAAAAGTAGGGGAGAGGATAAATGGTAGCGCCGTGTGTCATTGACGACGTCATAGAAAGCACCATACCAAAGCAGTGGAACATAGGTACCTGAATCATCATACGGTCGGCGGTTGATAAATCCATATGGTCGCCTATATATTTTCCGTTATTTACAACATTGTAGTGTGTAAGCATTACACCTTTTGGAAATCCTGTTGTGCCAGACGTGTATTGCATATTGCACACGTCATCCTTATCAACTGCGGCAGCCATACGGTAAACCTCTTGCACAGGAACTTGAATAGAACGGTCAATAGCCTCTTCCCAAGTAAGACAACCCTTTTGACTGTAGCCTACCGTGATTACATTTCTCAGAAAGGGCAGCCTGCGGCTGTGAAGCGGTGTGCCTGCCTTTGTGGTTTCAAGCTCGGGACAAAGTTCGGCAATAATTTTACCGTAGTGGGTGTCCTTTGAACCCTCAGTCATAATAAGCGTGTGGGTATCGGACTGCTTGAGCAAATATTCAATCTCGTGAATCTTGTACGCTGTATTAACGGTAACCAAAACGGCGCCGATTTTGACAGTTGCCCAGAATGCAATGTACCATTGCGGAACATTAGAAGCCCAAACAGCAACGTGGCTGCCTGCTTTTACACCCATAGAAATAAGCGAGCGAGCAAAGGTGTCAACGTCGTCGCGAAATTCCGAATAGGTACGAGTATAGTCAAGCGTTGTGTATTTAAAGGCATATTGGTCGGGGAAGCACTCAACCATAGTGTCAAGAACTTCTGAAAAGGTAAGGTCAATAAGCAAATCCTTTTTCCAAACGAATTTACCCGTATGACTCTTGTTATAGTAGAAGGTACGCTCGTTACGAGAGGTATCACCAAACTGCTTCATATAACCCACATACTGTGAGAATATGATTTCCATATCGTCTAATTCTTGACACCACGTCGGGTCCCAAACGAGAGAAATGAAACCATCATAGTTTACAGAACGTAACGCTAACATCATATCGCAAATGGGTAATTCGCCCTCACCGATAAGGCAGAATTCGACACCGTCGGCGGTTTTCTCGGCGTCGTTAATATGAACGTGTTTAATGTAAGCGCCCAAATTTTTAATAATTTCTTCGGCGCTTTCGCCGCCCTCAAAGTAGGCTGCGGACATATTCCAAAGAGCCGCAAGGTTATCGCAGGCAAATTGGTCTAACACATCGCGAAGCTCGGCAGTTTTGCAAAAAAGTCCTGACGTTTCAATTAATATGGTAATGTTTTTGTCGGTAGCAAAAGGCAAAGCCATATTAATAAAATCAATAACAGTACTTTTAGCGGTGTCAATATCAACAGCCTTTTCTGCCTTAACACGAATAGCAGGAATATTAAGGTTAGACGCTATATTTATGCACTTTGAAAATTCTTTAAATGCGGTTTCAGCTTTCGCTGGCGCGCCAATATCACAAAGGACATCGATACAGGGGATTTGCAATTTCTTTTCGTAAAGTCCGCGCGCTGTGGCGGCGGCAGTATAGTCGTGAAACGCACCGTCTTTGTCGGTAAAAAGACGGTTGTTTACATTGTGAAGTTCAATACCGCCAAAGCCTAAATCGACTGCTATATCACAAAATTCGTCAAAAGTGCTGCCGTGCCAGCCCTTTGTAGAAAAAGATAATTTCATATTAGTTTGCCTCCTCGTAAACAATCTTGTTTACGGCATTGATGTATGCGCGTATACTTGCGCTGATAATGTCGGTAGAAATACCGTTACCCGAATACAACTTACCGCCCGAACGAAGCTTTACAAGAGCCGAGCCCATAGCCTCTTTACCCTCGGTAACCGACTGAATTTGAAAATCGTCAAGCTCGTAGTGGTGACCTATAATTTGTTCGACTGCTAAAAATGCGGCGTCAATCGGGCCGTCACCAATGCAAACACCCTGTATTTGCTCGTCACCTTTTTTGATGGTTATTTGGGCAGATGCTGAAATAATGTTGCCTGTGTTTATAATGTAATTTACAAGTGAGTAGGTAGCGGGAACCTGTAATGCAACCGATGCAATAATTGCTTCAAGCTCCTTATAGCCTACGCTTTTCTTTTCGGCAACGCGTAAAAATTCTTCGTAAACCTTTGACTTGTCTTCTTCTGAAAGATCGTAACCGAGTTTAGCGGCGGCGGTGGATACAGCGTTGATATCGTCATTTTTGTCAAGATGAATTGCGGTTTCGTCGGTAGTCTTTATGGTGGAAGCAGTATTTTGCGAATTGCCCGTTACCCAACGAATCTGTTTAATAATACGGTGAAGCTCGGTAGTTTTGATATTAGAAGAAAAACCGTAATCGTTACCGCAGTTTTTGATCATATCCGCAAAGATTTCAAGTGAAACGGTGTCGCCGTCAACAGCGGTTTTAACCATTTGAACACCCTGCTTTACAGCCAAAATTGCCTGCGCTATTGCAAGACCGTTTTTGTTATCGCACTTAACACCGACGGGAAGCGAACACATATCGGTAATTTTTTTTGCAAATATGGCAAAATCATCGGGTAGCATATTTGCGGCGCTGTCGCAAACCGAAACACTTGTAGCGCCTGCCGCAATAGCGGTATCAATAGCAGCTTTAAGGAAATCTTCTTCGGCGCGCGTTGCGTCTACTGCGCAAAATTCTACGTTAGCTACCGATGCCCTTGCGATTTTAATACTGTTTTCAATATGTGTTAAAATTTTGTCGGGCTTTTTGTGGCAAATATATTCCATACCAACAGGAGATAACGGAAGTTCAATTCTAATTTGCGCATTTTTAGCGTTAGAGAGCGAAGCAATCGCATTGTCAATGCTATCCGCGCCAATACCCGCCGCTACAGAAATTACACTGTTTTTTACAAAGGATGAAATTGTTTTAACAAGTAGAATGTCAGCTCTGGCATTTGTAATTTCGGGGAATTCGATAATATCTACCCTTAGATTTTCGAGTTGTCTTGCAATTTCAATCTTTTCTTTAAAACTAAAGTGACTGTTTTCTCGGCAGAGAGTAGCATCTGCAATTTTAATTTGTTTCATAAAAAATCCCTCACATTTACCGTGTTGGTCGGTAATTAAAATATAAAATAAAAAAGCCTGAAGCAAGGCAATAAAACCTTACTTCAGGGACGAAAGTTTAAATTTCGCGGTACCACCCTGGTTGTTGCAAAAAGCAACCGCTTTGTCAAAACTCCAACAAGCCTTGTGTCTTGTAACGGGACAAACCGTAGCAACTTACTTAAAATTTCATTTTGTTCAGCCACTATGCTCGGGAATGAGGCTTTCTTTTAATATTCTTACCGTCTTGCACCAACCGACGACTCTCTGAAAAGAAGGGAAGAAAAGAAATAATTCCTTCAAAGCATTTAAAAATATTTGCTCGTATTATATCATAATGAAAAACGCTTGTCAAGAGTTAAAAACAAAAAATTGCCTTAAAAATTCAAGGCAATTTTGTCTTATTTTTCGTTAGTGTGATTTGCGGTTTTGTTTAGCTGTAGTAGCATATCAAGATGGGCTTCGCAGTCGATATAATGACCAAATACCTTGTTGTCGCGTTCGGTTGCATCTTTTGAATATGCGCGTCCAATCCAGCCGTGGTAAGCTTCTCTTACACTTTCACAGTAGTCGGCATAACCCTGTTTATAGCTGCCGTCTATTATACTCTGGTCAAGTTCTTTTATGGTGTCAAGGATTTGTTGTTTTGTGCTACCCTTTGACAACTCAATACCGTTTGTATTGTCGTTTATATTTACGGGAATTTTTTCAATCTCACCCGTTAGAGTATCATAACGAATAACAATTTCAAGCGGCCAATGAGGGTAGTAGTCACGAAGCGGCTTTACAAAGTGGAAGTTTCCCTGTCCATAGCAGATAAATGCGCCATTGTAATACTCGCTACAACCAATGCAGTGACTGTGTTGACAGGTAACAAGATCGGCGCCCGCATCAACAAGCGCGTGGGTAAGCTTGCGCATACGAGGAGATGGGTAGCGGCAGTTTTCTTTACCGCCGTGGTAAATAACGACAACCTTGTCTGCTTTTGTCTTTGCCTCACGAACATCGGCTATTGTGTCATAGCAATCATATGGGCGTGAACCCATACGGTCTTCGAGCGCATAGCTGTATTCGTGTTCACAAACACAAATAAAAGCTACTTTTTCGCCATTGGTTTCAAAATAATAGTTTTTACGAGAGTTGTCATAATTATCGCCAAAGCCTGTGTATGCAATGCCTTGGTTTTCTAAAGCGGCAACGGTGTCTTTATAACCCTTAATTCCATAATCGAAAATATGATTATTTGAAAGACCGACAAGGTTAATGCCAATCTCCTTCATAACCTCGGCGGCAATGGGTGTACCTTTAAGACAAGGACCGAATTTTTCGATACCGCCCTCGCTTTCGGTAAGCGCGCCCTCCATATTTACAAAATTTATATCATTGCCTTCAAAAAGCGTTACGGTGTCTGCAAAAAGAGTTTTTATGTCTTTTGCTTTAAAAAGCTCGTCTGTACATTCGGTGGGGCAAAAATCACCCGCAAGAAGTATTTTCATAAATTTTCACCTCTTATGGTAAATATACCATAATGGGTTAATATTTTCAATAAAAAGATAGTTACATTTGTAACTATCTTTTTATCTTTAATTTTTAATTAGATTAAAATAAGTGCGTTAATCTTTTTGCGAACCGGTTGGGTTAACAATACTGTAACCCACATTTACAAGGTGGTCAGCCACACGCTCAAGGCCAACTACAACCGATGAATAATACGGACTAACGTCTATGCTGCAATTACCTTCTGCAAGTCTGTTAAAGTGGTTTGCAATAAGGTCCTTTTTCATATTATCAACGTTTTGTTCAAGCTCGGTAAGAGTAGCCAGTCTCTCCTTGTGTGAATTTTCAAAAGCATCTTTAGAAATATCAAACATCATAATTACTGTCTCGCGCATATTGTTTATATCTGCTAATGCCAAGTTGCTGAAAGAGATGTTTTTATTTGACATTTCAACACCAATTTCGTAGAAGTTTTCGGCATGGTCGCCGATACGCTCAAGGTCGTTTAGTACGTGGAAATAAGAACCTATTTGTTTTTCGTCACTTGCCTCGACGTTAGCCGACAACTTAATAAGGTACTTGGTAAGCTCACTATTGGTAAAATCGATGATTGCCTCGTTTTTAGCAATTTTTTCGCCATGCTCATCAGAATAATTATCTGTTGAAACAAAGGAAAGCTTAATATTTTCTTCTACCAATGATATCATATAATCAATTTCTTTTTTAACCTGCATAAGCGCAACAGGAGGGGTAGAAAGAAGTCGTTCATCAACAAATTTAAAACTAAAGCTTTCAGTAGAATCAGTTTTATCTTTAATAACCGTGCAAGAGTATTTAACAAGATGTTTAACAAACGGTAACAGTAAAACGGTGGTTGTTACATTAAATATAACGTGGAACAAGGATACTCTCATCTGTAGCGACATTTTGTCGGTTGCGGGGAATACAGAGGTCAATATATCTACAACCTGATGCCTAAAAATCCAAATAATTACCGAGAATATAATTGTGCCAATAAAATTAAATGTAAAGTGTATTAGCGCTACGCGTTTCGAATTAGCATTTGCGCCCATAGCGGCAAGAAGGGCGGTAACGCACGTGCCAATATTAGCACCCAAAATAATGAATAATGCAAGGTCCAACGGAAGTACACCGGTACCCACCATTGTTATAACAACACCCGTAGCTGCGGACGAGCTTTGAATAAGAGCCGTAAATATAACACCTATTAATATAAGCAGTAAAGGAAAATTAACTCTTTCAAATATACCGATAAACATTTCCTCAACAAGTGGATTTCCAAATGCCTGTTCGCTGCTCATAACCTCAAGACCAACGAATATTAAACCAAGACCGCAACAAAGACTGCCCGCAAGCTTGATTTTTTCTTTTTTGGCAAATCCCATCATAACGCCGGCAAATGCTAAAATATACATTGCCATATCAAAAAAGTCATTCTTTAATGCTACAAGCACGCCGGTGATGGTTGTACCAATATTGGCGCCCATAATAATAGGGGTTGCCTGCATTAGCGTCATAACACCCGCATTTACAAGACCGATAACCATTACCGATGTTGCAGAAGAGCTTTGAATAATAGCGGTTACACCGGCACCAATACCAACACCCGAAAAACGATTATTGCTGATTTTTTCAAGCAATCGTTTCATACCGTTGCCCGCGCTTTTTTCTAACGCTTCGCTTAAAAAGTTCATACCAACAATGAACACACCTACGCCGGCAAGCAGCCAAATAAGGCTTTGAATCAACGGCATAATATTTTCTGAAGATATCATATGTTTTTTCTCCTTTTTTATTTCTATGAGGTTAATTATAACAATTGACTTTTGATAAGTAAAATAGTATAATATTATAAAAATCATATGAATTTGGTTATGGATATTCTGGGGGGGGACGTTGCTATGACTATACGACATTTAAAAGTATTTTTATGCGTGTGCAAGCACCAAAGTATGACAAAGGCGGCAGAGGAATTGTTTATAGCACAACCTGCTGTTAGTAATACTATTTCCGAAATCGAAAAAAATTATAAAGTAAAATTATTTGAACGAATAAATAAAAAATTATTTTTAACCGATGAGGGTAAGGTTCTGCTTATAAAGGCGCAAGAGGTTTTGACTGCGTTTAACGAGTTTGAGGAGATTGCGCTAAATTCTTCCAAAAAGCCGCTTTTGAAAATCGGTTCATCTCTTACCATAGGTAAGCAAAAATTACCTTGGCTTTTGCGTAATCTTAAAGAAAATTTCAAAGAGATAGATTTTCAGGTTTCGATTAACCAAACGTCTATAATAGAAAGCAAAATCTTAAACGGTACACTTGACTTTGCTTTTATTCAGGGAAAACCCTCAAACCCAAGCATAAAGTCACGCCTTGTTGACAGCAATACGCTTATAGCCGTTTGCGGCCAAAAATACGATATGCCCGATACTGTAACCCTTAAAGAATTGTGCCGTTACGATCTTTTGCTCCGTGAGGATGAAAGCGTATCGCGTGACTTTTTAGATAATATTTTTGCTCTTGAAAATATTGTTGTAACGCCCGTTATGGAATCTATAAGTAACCAAGCGTTGATTTCTGCCGCTGTACAAAATCTTGGTGTTACTATTATGCCGGAAGCATTGCTTACACGACAGCTCAATAATGGAGGACTTCGCAAAATTACGGTTTTGGATTACGAATTTACAAGAAATTCTTATCTTGTATATCATAAAGATAAGAGCTTTGGAGCGGTTAAAAAAGAAATTTTTGATTTTTGCTATAAGAATTACAAGTATATGCATAAGTAGGGTGATAAAAAAAGCAGCCGACAAAAGTCGACTGCTTAATTTTTTATAGTTTATAAGTCCAGTTAAACTCGTCTTCAATTTTTCCCCATTGAATACCGGTTAAGGTGTCGTAAAGCATTTGAGTAACTTCGCCGATTTCGCCGTTATTTACAGCGTATTTTGTATCTTTGTAGCAAAGCTCACCAATTGGAGAAATAACTGCTGCTGTGCCGCAACCCCAAGCTTCTTTGAGTGTGCCGTCTTCCATAGCCTTGGCAAGCTCGTCAATGCTAAGTAAACGTTCGCTTACTTTATATCCCTTACTGCGTAAAACCTCAAGACAAGATTTACGTGTAATGCCAGGGAGGATTGAGCCTGAAAGCATAGGGGTTACAATCTCGTCACCGATTTTGAACATAACGTTCATAGCGCCAACTTCTTCAATGTATTTACGCTCAACACCGTCAAGCCACAAAACCTGTGAGTAACCTTTTTGCTCGGCGCGTTCGCCCGCGCGGTTACTTGCAGCATAGTTACCGCCACACTTAGCATAACCTGTACCGCCGCGTACTGCGCGAACATCCTCGTCCTCAATCATAATCTTAACGGGGTTGATACCCTCTTTATAATAGCTGCCAACAGGGGAAGCGATTATAACATAGGTTGCGTTGTGAACTGCGTGCACGCCCAAGGTTTCGTCGTTACCAAACATAAAGGGACGAAGGTAGAGTGATGTGCCGTCAGCGGCTGGTGTCCAGTCTTGCTCAACACGTACAAATTCGGTAAGAACCTGCAAAGCCAAATCCTCAGGAATTTGAGGAAGACAAAGTCTTTCGGCAGAGGTGTTCATACGGCGGATATTTTCCATTGGTCTGAAAAGTTGAACCGTGCCGTTTCCCGTGCGGTAAGCCTTAAGACCCTCAAAAATTTCGGAGCCGTAGTGAAGAACAGTTGAAGCGGGGTGGAGTGAAATGGGCGCAAAAGGAACAATGCGCGCATCGTGCCAACCCTCTTCACGAGAATAGTCCATCATAAACATATAGTCAGTAAAAATTTTACCGAAACCTAAGGTGGAACTGTCGGGTTTTTCTTTCAAAGCGTCAGCTTTAACAAATTTGATATCCATGTGATTTTCCTCCTTAAATTAGTTTTCAGAACCTAACTGCATAGCCTTTAAGTTAATGTCAAGCATATCGGCTTTCTTAGGTGGAATAACCTTTGAGAGAACGGTTTTAATTTCATCCTCGTTAAAGTCGTTCATTACCTTAAGCAATTTGCCAAGGATTATCATATTAGCGAGTGACTGTTTGCCCATATCACTTGCAAGCGCAGTTGCAGGAATATAGTAAACGTCAATGTCGTCGCGTGTTGACTTTGCTTCAATGAGTGATGAGTCGGCGATAATAATACCGCCCGCCTTAACAGTAGGCTCAAACTTTTCAAAAGATGGCAAATTCATAGCGATAAGTACGTCAGGCTGTGAAATGATAGGTGAACCCACCTCTTCGTCGCTGATGATAACGCTGCAGCTTGCTGTACCGCCACGCATTTCGGGGCCGTAAGAGGGAAGCCAGCTAACATTTTTGTCAGCCAAGAGGCCCTTGTATGCCAAAAACTTACCTGTAAATAAAATGCCCTGTCCGCCAAAGCCTGAAAGCAAAATTTGAGTAGTCATTATTTTGTTTCCTCCTTTGCGGATCTATCTTTGTAAACACCAAGTGGGTAATAAGGAAGCATATTATCTTCAAGCCACTTGAGTGCGTTTTGCGGTGTCATACCCCAGTTTGTAGGGCAGGTTGACACAACCTCTACCAGTGAGAAGCCTTTGCCGTCAAGCTGGTTTTGGAAAGCTTTTTTAATAGCTTTTTTAGCATTGCGAATATTTTTAACATTGCTAACGGTTACACGCTCAAGATATTCGGGTCCTTCAAGCTCTGAAAGCATTTCGCAAACTTTAATCGGGAAGCCGCAGTGCTTGGTGTCGCGACCATAGGGTGAAGTTTGTGTAACCTGACCCGGAAGCGAGGTAGGCGCCATCTGGCCGCCTGTCATACCGTAGATTGCGTTGTTAATAAAAATAATTGTAATGTTTTCGTTTCTTGCTGCTGCGTGAACGGTTTCTGCCATACCGATTGAAGCGAGGTCTCCGTCACCCTGATATGTAAATACAACGTGGTTTTCGGGGTCGGAACGCTTAACACCTGTTGCAACTGCAGGAGCGCGACCGTGAGCCGCCTCAATCATATCGCAGTTAAAATAGTTATATGCAAAAACAGAACAACCAACAGGCGCAATACCTATTGTTTTACCTTCAATTCCTAATTCGTCAATAACCTCTGCAACAAGACGATGCACTATACCGTGGGTGCAACCAGGGCAATAATGCATAGGAACGTCTGTAAGGGCATGTGGTTTATCAAATACTACTGCCATTATTTTGCACCTCCGTTTGCGCGTGTTATAGCTTCTAACACCTGTTCGGGTGAAGGAATCATACCGCCTGTGCGACTGCAAAGGGTAACAGGCACCTTACATTCACAAGCGAGGCGTACGTCTTCGATCATCTGACCCATAGAAAGCTCTACTGAAATAATTTCTTTAACGTGAGTAGCCGCCTTTTTGAAAGGTACTACAGGGAAAGGCCAAAGAGTGATGGGGCGGATAAGACCAACCTTGATGCCTTGCTTTCTTGCTTCGTTGATTGCGTTTTTAGCAACACGAGCGGCAATACCAAAAGCGGCAATGCAAATGTCGGCATCATCCATCATATATTCTTCATACATTACTTCGTTTTCTTCTACAACCTTGTAACGCTCATAACGCTCTACAACAAGATCCTCAAGCTCGTCGGGCTTTAAGAAAAGGGAAGTAACAATGTTGTGTTCGCGTTCCATTTTGGTGCCTGTAGTAGCCCAAGGCTTATCAACAGTCTCCTTAACCTCGTAATCAAGAGAAACAGGTTCCATCATTTGACCCATTGTACCGTCAGCCAAAAGCATAGTTGGCATACGGTATTTATCGGCAAGGTCAAAGCCCTTTACTGTAAGGTCAGCCATTTCCTGAACAGAAGAAGGTGCAAGTACTATCATCTTAAAGTCGCCGTGACCGCCACCCTTTGTAGCTTGGAAATAGTCTGCCTGACTTGGCTGAATGCCGCCAAGACCCGGTCCGCCGCGCTGTACGTTTACAATAAGCGCGGGAAGGTCAGAGCCTGCAAGGTAAGAAAGTCCCTCACTCTTAAGAGATATACCAGGGGATGAAGATGAAGTCATTACGCGTTTGCCTGTAGAAGCTACGCCGTAAACCATATTTATAGCGGCAACTTCACTTTCTGCCTGCAAGAAGCATCCGCCGATTTTTGGCATTCTTTTTGCCATATATGCTGCAACCTCGGTCTGAGGTGTGATAGGATAACCAAAGTAGTGCATACAGCCAGCCTTGATAGCGGCTTCAGCAATGGCTTCGTTACCCTTCATTAAAATTTTATCTGCCATTAGTGTTCACTCACCTTTCTACCTTGATAATGCAGTCTGGGCACATCATAGCGCAAGCAGCGCAACCAACGCAGGCCGATTCGTCGGTAATTTCTGCAGGGTGATAGCCCTTTTGGTTGATTTTGTCATTGGCAAGTTTAATAAGACCCTTTGGGCATGCGTCAACGCAAAGTCCGCAGCCTTTACACTTGTCGGTTTTAAAGGTTAATTTTGCCATATTCATTCTCCTTTATTAAACAGGTTTTGCTTGCAGTGTCATTGGCAAAAGGTTATCTATTTTGTTCTTGAGCCCGTCATAAAGCTCACGCTTTACGCTTGTCATTACAATAGGTAAACCTGATGCTTGCGACACTTCGTTTGCATAGCCTATGGATTTAATTATATCTTCGGCGGTGGTTTCTTCGCCGATGTTTGAGTTGTTTACAAGTCCCGTAAATTTAAGCCCGCACGCAGTTTCTATCTCGCGCATAACCTCAACGGTTGATTCTGCGTCGGGGGTAAGTGGGCGGTAGCCGTTAATAACCATTAACATATCGAAATTGTTTTCGGCTTTTATTTCGGGAACAAGGCGGCCCAGCGCATAAGCGCCGCGGTCGTCGCCGCCAACGTCGATTACAGCAGTAATGTCTTTATCGGCTGTAAGTCGGTACATATTAGCGGGTAAAGCAGGTATATCAACGTTGGTGTTGGCGTACTGGGAGCATATAAGCTCTATGCCGCGAGCCTTGAAATCATCCATACTGTCTTTTGTACGGAAATATGGATTTACAATATCAAGGTCGGCTACAACCACGTTATTATACTGCTCTTTTAAGTAAAATGCAAGGTTTACGGCAACATTTGTTTTGCCGCTGCCGTAATGCCCGCAAAGTAATGTTAATCGCTTAAATTTATTCATTATGTATCACTGATTATAATTTATTTCGTTGTATCTTACCACTAACAGTTTTTGGAAGGCTGTCGCGGAATACAACAATACGAGGATATTTGTAAGGTGCGGTATGCTTTTTAACATACTCTTGAATTTCCTTTTTAAGTTCTTCGGTGCCTTCGGTGCCGTTTACCAGCACAATGCTTGCTTTTACAACCTGACCGCGAACTTCGTCGGGCGCGGCAGAAACACCACATTCAAGAACATAAGGTAGCTCCATAATAACGTTTTCGATTTCGAACGGTCCAATACGGTAGCCTGATGACTTGATAACGTCGTCAACACGGCCAACGTACCAGAAAAAGCCGTCCTCATCACGCCAAGCGGTATCGCCTGTATGGTAGTAACCATCATGCCAAACCTCGCGGGTTTTCTCTTCGTCACGATAGTAGCCTGTAAATAGACCGCAAGGAGCGCCATTAGCTACATTTACAACAATTTCGCCAACCTCACCGTCAGCAACATCGTTACCGTCTGGGTCAACGATATGTACGTCGTAAATCGGGGCGGGTTTACCCATAGAACCGATTTTATGAGAAGCACCAACCAAATTACCGATAATCATAGTGCTTTCTGTTTGACCAAAGCCTTCGATTATCTGTAGTCCTGTTGCTTTTTCAAATTGGCGGTAAACCTCGGGGTTAAGCGCCTCGCCTGCGGTAGTCATATGCTGAACAGAAGAAAAATCATACTTTGAAATATCCTGCTTAATCATCATACGAAGCATAGTAGGCGGTGCGCAGAATGTTGTGATTTTATATTTTGCAAACATTGGCAAAATATCTGCCGCATCAAAACGGTCAAAGTCGTAAACAAAGGTTGCGGCTTCGCATAGCCATTGACCGTAAAGCTTGCCCCACATTGATTTTGCCCATCCCGTTTCGGATATGGTAAAGTGAAGTCCGTCGGGGTCAACGTTGTGCCAGTATTTTGCTGTATGGAAGTGACCTAATGGATACTTGTGATTGTGAGCGGCAATCTTTGGATAGCCTGTCGTACCCGACGTAAAGAACATAAGTAACAAATCGTCGCCACAGGGGGAGTCTTCAGTGCGCTCAAATTTAGAACTAAATAGGGTGTATTCTTCGTCAAAGCTGCGCCAACCGTCACGTGTGCCGTTTACAATAAGCTTGTGTTTAAGTGTATCGCAATTTTCGGAGGCAATATCTACCTGTGCTGCGGCATCACCGTCAGCAGTACAAACAATGGCCGATACGCCCGCAGCATTAAAGCGGTATTCAAAGTCGTGAACAAGCAACTGATTTGGAGCAGGAATTGCAATAGCGCCAAGCTTGTTAAGCGCTAACATAGAGAACCAGAATTGGTAATGGCGCTTGAGAACCAGCATTACGCGGTCGCCCTTTTTAATACCAATAGATTTGAAATAGTTGGCAACCTGATTTGATGCCTTTTTCATATCCTTAAAGGTAAAGCGGCGTTCGGTTTTGTCTTTTGATATATGTAACATTGCAAGCTTGGTTGGGTCTTTTTCAGCGAGAGCGTCAACCAAGTCGAATGCAAAGTTAAATTTATCGGCATTTTTAAATGTAATCGAAGTTGGTGTGCCGTTTTCATCTTCAACCGTATCAATATAATTGCGGTAGATACGGTTTTTCTTATCTCTTGCAGAAACACGGCGGTCTTCAATCTTGGTAGCTGTGGTAAGCTCGGGGATTTCTTCGCCCGTAGGATTAAGAACTATAGCATAAAACTTACAGTCCTTGCCGTTTACGGCAATCATACCGTGAGGTGTGTCACTGTCGAAGTAAATGCTATCCCCAGGTCCTAATACCTCGCGGTGCTCACCAACCTGAACCATCAAGTTACCCTCTATTACAATGTCACATTCCTGACCTGCGTGGGTGGTAAGCTCAATATCTTTTTGTTGTGCAGATTCGTCATAAACACTGTTTACAAAAAGCGGTTCGGCAATTCTGTCACGGAAAGCATATGCTAAGTTATAATATGTCATACCGTGTGCCTGAGACACCTTTTGACCGCTACCTGCGCGGGTTACCGTATAGCTTGCGAGTTTAGGACTGTAGCCCTCGATAATATCGGTAACGTTTACATTAAGCGCCAATGCGCAACGATAGATAAAAGCAAAGTTTAAGTCGCTTTTACCCGATTCGCATTCTATGTATTCTGCCTCGCTGACATCGGTTTTGACAGCCATTTGTGCTGTGGTAAGACCTTCAAGCTCGCGAAGATCTTTAATACGGCTTGCCATCTCCTTAATTTTGTAATCAAGCGCGGTAATTTGTTCCATAATTCACAAATCCTTCCTATTGGGACTTAAAAAGCACTCGCCCCAAAGTTATGACTTTGAGACGAGCGCTGCTAATCAGTCACCCGCGGTACCACTCAAATTGCAACCTTTCGGTTACCACTCTCGGAATCTGACAATTCCTATGCTTTTACGCAGCAGGACGGGGAGATTCTACTCGTCAGTTGACTTTCTTTCTCCCGACTCGGAAGCTACAAACATAAACCTACTTTTGATAACTTTCACCAACCGTTATCTCTCTGAAAAAAGCGTTGGGATATGCCCTCTTCGTCAAAGTCTTTAAAATTTATGATAGTATATCACAACTTAAATGTTTTGTCAATATTTTAAATTAAAATATTACAGTTTATTACGCTGGATTTTTCCGCTTATCGTTTTGGGTAATTCGTCACGGAACACTACAAGACGGGGGTATTTGTAAGGAGCGGTATGTGTTTTAACATACTGTTGAATCTCTTTTTTGAGTTCTTCTGTAGGCTCGGTTCCTTTGGTAAGCACAATGCTTGCCTTTACAATTTGACCGCGCACCTCGTCAGGAGCGGCTGATACGCCACATTCAAGAACGTATGGAAGCTCCATAATAACACTTTCAATCTCAAAAGGTCCTATACGGTAGCCCGATGATTTGATAACATCATCAATACGGCTAACATACCAAAAATATCCGTCCTCATCGCGCCAAGCGGTATCGCCTGTGTGGTACATTCCGTCGTGCCATGCTTCAGCTGTTTTTTCGTCGTCAAGATAATATTCTTTAAATAATCCGCAAGGCACACCGTCTTTGGTATGAACAACGATTTCACCGACCTCACCGTCGGCAACCGAGTTGCCGTCGGGGTCAACTATGTCAACGTCGTATTGAGGAGAAGCCTTACCCATAGCGCCAATCTTTGGCGTTGTGCCACGAAGATTTGCGATAGTAAGGGTGGTTTCGGTCTGACCAAAGCCCTCCATAATCTGAAGTCCCGTAGCTTTTTCGAATTGCTTAAACACTTCAGGATTAAGCGCCTCGCCTGCGGTTGTCATATGGTGAATAGAAGAAAGGTCGTACTTTGAAAGGTCTTCCTTTATAAGCATACGAAGCATTGTTGGTGGCGCGCAGAAGGTAGTTATGCCATAGTTTGCAAACATTGGCAAAATATCTGACGCATCAAAGCGGTCAAAGTCGTAAACAAATACAGCGCCCTCACAAAGCCACTGACCGTAAAGCTTGCCCCAAAGGGATTTGCCCCAGCCTGTGTCAGATATGGTAAGGTGCAGGCCGTCGCGCTCACAGCAGTGCCAATATTTTGCGGTTACAAAATGGCCTAAAGCATAGGTGTGCGCATGAGCCGCCATTTTTGGATTGCCCGTAGTACCCGATGTAAAGAACATAAGAGCGGCATCATTACCTGCAGATGCGTCTTCGGGACGGTCGAATTTGCCCGAGTAAAGCTTATATTCACTGTCAAAGTCGTGCCAGCCCTCGCGTGAGCCTCCTACCATGATAAGCTGCTCTACGCAATCACAATTTTTAGCGGCTCTTTCGGCGATTTCGGCTGTATCGCCATCAGCTGTGCAAACAAGCGCCTTTACGCCTGCGGCTTTATAACGATATTCAAAGTCGTGGTCTTTAAGCTGATTTGTAGCAGGGATTGCCACGGCACCTAACTTGTGAAGCGCTGTCATACAGAACCAGAACTGGTAATGTCGTTTAAGAACAAGCATTACCTTGTCACCACGCTTGATGCCCAAAGAGGTGAAATAGTTTGCAACCTGATTTGATGCG
Organism: Clostridia bacterium; assembly: GCA_017442225.1. Taxonomy (GTDB): domain Bacteria; phylum Bacillota; class Clostridia; order Oscillospirales; family Acutalibacteraceae; genus UBA737. The sequence goes on along the minus strand of JAFSAR010000017.1, from coordinate 51,746 downwards.
CGCTTGATATCTTTAAAGGTAAAGCGACGTTCTACTTTGTTTTTGTCAAGGTGAAGCATAGCAAGCTTTTCGGGGTATTTGTCGGCAATACCGTCAACTATATCAAAACCAAAGTTAAAGCTGTCGGTGTTTTTAAACTTAATATCCTGCAAAGCGCCTGTTTCGTCCTCAACAGTTTCAACAAACTTTTCACAAACAAGACTTTCGCTCTTTTTGGTAGAAACAATGCTCTTGCGAACAACCTCTTCTTTGGTATCTTCGCCTGGAAGTACCACGGCACAGAACACACAGTCTTTGCCGTCGACGGCAATCATACCGTGTGGGGTAGAACTATTGTAGTAGATGCTGTCACCCTCGTGGAGTATTTCGGTATGCTCACCAATTTGCACTTTGAGCGAGCCGCTTAAAATAAAGTCAAATTCCTGACCTGAGTGTTTGGTAAGATGAATAGGCTTATTTTGTTGAGAAGCTGAATATTCATATCTTACAAAATATGGCTCGGCAATTTTATCTTTAAATTTTGGCGCCAGATTTGTAATATCAATACCGTCTTCTTTTGCGGTTTTTTGTCCGCCGCCTTTACGGGTTACGGTATAGCTTGAAAGCTTGGCTGAATGGCCTTCGAGAAGCTGTGTCATTTCGACGTCAAAGGCTTGGGCACATTTGTGTATAAAGGTAAACGGAAAATCTACGCTTGCACTTTCGTATTCAATATATTGTTGCTCGCTTACTTCGGTTTTTGTTGCCATCTCGGCAATAGACCAACCCATAATTTCGCGCATCTCCTTAATTCGCGCGGCAATCTCTCTTAATTGTTCTTTTGCGGTGTTGGTTTGCATAAATATCAATCTCCTTTTCTGCGTGCATTTAGCACAAAATTAAAACAAAAAACACCCGTCTCAAAACTTTGAGACGGGTGATAATAAACACTCGCGGTACCACTCAAATTGCAACCCATTGGGCTACCACTCTCGGAATCAAACAATTCCTATGCCTTTACGCAGCAGTCACGGAAGGTATCTACTAAGTTAAAACTTTTCGGGCCTTCAGCTCGGAAGTGATGGGCATTTTAAAACTTTTGTTGCTGTCTTGCACCAACCGACAGTTCTCTGAAAACGCAAATTTTAAGCCGTCTTCGTCATAGCTTTTTTAAATTTTTTCACATTTTAACACAGTAAAGCGTTGGTGTCAAGAGTTTTTTTAAAAAAAGTCTTTATTTTTTGAAACGCGGTATGTATAATATAATGTATATCATTTATAGGAGTTATATTATGCGTATAGTTGTTAAACTTGGAACAAGCACATTGGCTCACGCGACAGGGCATCTTAATATCCGCCGTGTTGAAGAAATTTGCAAGGTAATCAGTGATATAAAGAATGCGGGCGACGAGGTTATTATGGTATCGTCGGGCGCTATCGGTATGGGTGTTGGTAAGTTGTCACTAAAGAGTAAACCTACCGATATACCAACAAAGCAGGCGGCAGCCGCAGTCGGTCAGTGCGAGCTTATGTATACATACGATAAACTCTTTTCCGAATATAATCATACAGTAGCACAGTTGCTTATGACGGGCGCAGATCTTAAAAACGATGAGCGTCACCAAAACTTTAGCAATACCTTAAACCGTCTTTTAGAACTCGGTGCTATTCCTATTATAAATGAAAACGATACCGTAGCTACCGAAGAGATAGTTATTGGCGATAACGATACGTTGGCAGCAATTGTAGCCGAAAGCGTAAAGGCAGATGTTCTTGTTTTGTTTTCAGATATCGACGGTCTTTATACCGCAGATCCACACAAATGCGATGACGCAAAGCTTATAAGTCATGTTGATAAAATCGATGACAGCATAGTTGCACTTGCAGGTGGCAAAGGTACAGCGCTTGGCACAGGCGGTATGGTTACAAAAATTGAGGCTGCCAAAATTTGCATGGCATGCGGCTGCGATATGATTATTACAAATGGTGCAGTACCCACAAGCCTTTATGATATTGTAGAGGGTAAATCTGTTGGAACAAAATTTACAGGGAAGTAAAATATGATAAATTTATTAACCACAGCTAAGGCTGCAAAACAGAGTGTAGCACAGCTTACAACCGAACAAAAAAACAAAGCTCTTTTTAAAATGGCAGATGCGCTTATAAAAAACACCGATAAAATTCTTAATGCTAACGCTATTGACGTAGAAAATTCTCGCGGTGTAATAAGCGATGTGATGATAGATCGTCTTATGCTAAACGAGTCGCGTGTCAAGGCAATGGCGGATGGCATACGCCATGTAGCAAAATTACCCGACCCAGTAGGTCACACTCTAAAAGAACACGTTCGAGAAGACGGACTTAAAATTACACGCGTTTCGGTGCCAATAGGTGTTATTGCCATTATATACGAAAGTCGCCCTAACGTTACAAGCGATGCTGCGGCTCTATCTCTTAAAAGTGGCAACGTTTGTGTACTGCGCGGCGGTAAAGAGGCAATAAATTCAGGCATTGCTATTGTTGCAGCCTTGCGTGAGGGCTTGCGTGAAGCCGATGTATGTGAAGATGCAATAAATCTTGTAACCGATATTACTCGCGAAAGCGCAACAGCGCTTATGAAGGCAAACGGATATGTCGATATGTTAATTCCACGCGGTGGCGCAGGACTTATAAACGCTTGTATCAATAACGCGACCGTGCCGTGTATTCAAACAGGTACAGGTATATGCCATATATACGTAGAAAAAACTGCCGATTTAGATATGGCGGTAAATATTGTAAACAATGCAAAAACGAGCAGACCCAGCGTTTGTAATGCGGCAGAGGTTTTGCTTGTTGAAGATAGTATAAAAGAAAAAATATTACCGCTTATATATAATAAGTTAGTAGTTGAAAGAAAACAGGGCGGTCAAATACCTGTTGAATTACGACTTGATAAAAGCGCGGCAACGGTTATTGACGGCACACTTGCTACGGAAAATGATTTTGATACCGAATTTTTGGATTATATACTTGCAGTTAAATGCGTAAGCGGTGTTGATGAGGCGGTAGAGCATATTTCGGCACATTCGACAGGACACAGCGAAGCAATTATTTCAAGCGATGATAAGAAAATCGCAAAATTCACAAATGGTGTTGACAGCGCAGCTGTTTATGTTAATGCGTCAACCCGATTTACCGACGGCGGCGAGTTTGGTCTTGGCTGTGAGATGGGTATTTCTACCCAAAAGCTTCACGCTCGCGGACCTATGGGACTTGAGGAATTGACAACATATAAATATATAATCAATGGTAATGGACACATAAGGTGATAAAATGAAATACGGATTTATAGGCTGCGGAAATATGGGTAGCGCGCTTATTCGTGCGGTGGCAAAAAGCACAAAAGATATTATGATTGCTGATTTTGATAACGGAAAGGCAGCTGCTCTTGCAAACGAACTGGGTTTATCGGCGGTTGATAACCAAACTATTGCCCGAAAATGCGACAGAATATTCTTGGGCGTAAAGCCACAGGTTATGGCTGAAATGTTGGCTGACATAAAAAATATATTAAATGAGAAAAAACCAACGCTCGTTTCTATGGCGGCGGGGCTTAGCACCGAAAAAATAAAAGAGCTTGCAGGTAATATGCCAATTATCCGCATTATGCCAAACACCCCTGTTAGTGTTGGTGAGGGAGTAATTCTTTATTGCTCTAACGGCGTGTCTTGCGACATCGTAAACGATTTTGTAAACGATATGCAATATAGCGGCAAATTGTACCCGATTGATGAAAGCCTTATGGACGCGGGCTGTAGTGTTTCGGGGTGTGGACCTGCGTTTATGTATACCTTTGCATCGGCAGTGGCAAAGGGCGGTGCCGAGTGCGGACTATCAGAACCACAGGCAATAGAGTTTGCCGCCGCTACAATGATGGGCGCTGCCGAAATGTTGCTTACGAGCGACCTTTCTCCACAAGAGCTTACAGATGCAGTTTGCTCAAAAGGTGGCAGCACTATAGAGGGTGTAAATGTTTTAAGAAACAGTGATTTCGAAAAAATTGTTATAGACTGCATAAAAGCGGCATATAAGAGGAATAAAGAATTAGGGAAATAAATGCACAATTAAAAAGGGCACAAGATTTTGCAAGCGCTTGATCTCGTGCCCTTTTATTATACTGTTTATTCTGCTGTTTCTGTTTTGCTGCTGTCGGTAGTTACGTCTGAAGAATTTTCATCACTTTCTGTGACGCTTTCATTTTTTGAGCTTTCGACAGGCTTTTCAGTCTTTTTTTCTTCCTGCTTTTTATTTGCAAAGGTTACACTGTTAAGACTGTTGTTTGCGGTGGTAAATGTCACCGTCTGTGTACTGTTTTCACAGGTGTATCCGTTAGGTACTATCTGTATAATTTCATACTCATCATAGGAAAGTCCATCACCCGTTACTTTGCCGCTCGAGTCGGTTTTGCCAAGTTCGGTTACGACGCCGTTTGATTTGCGTTTTACGCTAACCTCAATGTCCTTCATAGGCTTGCCGCTGTCGTCTTTTACCGTTACTTCAACCGCGGCGGAAAAGCGAATATTAGACGGTGGGGTAATAATCGCGAGCATCCATTGTGGATGGGGTAAGCGATTCATACGCTCTATTGCGCAAAGCTCGGGGCCGTTTTCATTACCAACATGAGTTACCCAGTGATAGCCGTTAACCTTGCCGGCATAAATGCTTACGTGTGTTGACCAATTTGTGCGATTGTACCAGTCGCAAAGGAATATAAGCGAGCCGATTGGAATTTCTTCTTCGGGAGTCATCTTAAGGTCTTGATAAATACTGCCGCCATCGTTTGCGGTGAAGTTAATATAACGCGAATAACCTAAATCTACCCATTTTTTTGCGGCAATATACCATTCATTTGCAAGAACGGGGTCACCTGCCTTTGGCAGCATAGATGTATCAATACCTGCAACATTAGGTAAATAGTTAAAATAAACATACGCAACATAACTTGCGCAAACAAGACCTTTTTGTTCAAAATATGCTATATCGGGCTTGCCGTTTGCATTCACTTCATAACCCTTTGAGCGACCATAATCGTCGTATGTTATATTGGAAAGCCAACCGCGACCGCGCTTTTGTGAGCATAAAACATAGTTGCCGTATGAACCCCACATAGCAGGGTCGGTCTTATATCCTGTATATTTAAGAGCATCAAGAAATACGTTATTGTCATAGCTCATATTAGAGTTGTAGTTGTATTCCGTATTAACCGAGGGAGTAACGACGGGCTGCGGATTGCTTGAAACGGTGGGTTGCTCACTTGATACGGGTGCTTCTTCACTCGATACCGTTTCTTCCGACTCTGAAGTTGTAATCTCAGGTTCAGATAAAACTGTCGACTCACTTGAATTGTCGTTATTATTACCAACACTTGATAAAATTGCATCTACAGGCGCCGATAGTACGCTTGACACGATAATCGCCGCCGCAGTCACACCAGCCACTGCTGCCAGAATTACAGCAGAGGTAATCTTATGCTCTATTACAAAAGCAAGTACGGCATAAAACGTAGCTACAAGCTTGTCCTTAATAAATTTTAAAACCTTCATTTTGTCACAAACCTCTTTTTATAGTCTGACGTGTTCGACTCTCGTCAGCCTAAGGTGTATAGATTTTATATCAAAACGCGAAAAAAGTCAAGACTTGCTATAATTTGGACTTTTACAAGGGCACAATCAGAGGACGGTTCTGTGATTGGCGTAGAGTTTTAGTGATATTGTACCTACGGCACAGAGATATTTTTATTTCATAAAAGTGAGATTATATCCGCCTTCAAAACTCGCAAAGCGAATATCACTTGGGCGAAGTCCGAATATAACTGCGTAGCAATATAACTCGCGTGAAGCGCGAATATAACTGAAAAAGGCGATTGCTTTTGCAATCGCCTTTTTCTTGGTGGAGACGGTGGGGATCGAACCCATGACCTCTTGAATGCCATTCAAGCGCTCTCCCAGCTGAGCTACGCCCCCGAATATTAAGTAATAGGTAAGAGGTAATAGTGAAGAAGTCTTTGTGAGATTATAGTATCATATATGCTTTTGAAAATCAAGAGTACAATAAAAATTTGTTAAAACACTTACTTTTTTATTGACTTTTTGGCTTGGTTGGGTTATAATCCATAATTACAAGGGGTATTTCGCCCTAACATAATTTTGATATATGTATATTTATGTCTCGGACAAGGAGGTTAGCAATAATGAAAAGAACTTATCAGCCTAAGAAATTACATCGTAAAAAAGAGCATGGTTTCCTTAAGAGAATGGCTACAGCCAACGGTCGTAAAGTTTTGGCTCGCCGTAGAGCAAAGGGAAGAAAGCAGTTATCTTACTAAGCCAAAGCATTTGAACTTGAATCAGACTTTAAAAGGCTGATTTTATGCTGTGACTGAAGAAAAAGCCACTTCCATGTGGCTTTTACTTTTATGTATTGGTGAGATTATGAGAGCTTATACAAAACTCAAACAAAATTGGGAGTTTCACCGCGCATACAATCGCGGTGTGTCAATGGTAGCCCCAAGTTATGTGCTTTATGTATGTAAGGCTAAAAAAAATCAACTGCGTCTTGGCATTACAGCGGGCAAAAAAATCGGCACTGCTGTAAGCCGCAACCGCGCAAAACGTGTTATCACCGCAGCGTTTGACGCTTGCGCGCCTCACATACCCACGGGGTATGACTGCGTGGTGGTTGCCCGCACTCGAATTTTAAACACAAAAAGTAATGTGGTTGCCGCAAGCTTTGAGCGTCAACTGAGACAACAAAATCTATGGGTAGAATAAAAAATCCCATAAGCCGATTTTTTATATGGCTTATCAGAATTTATCAAAAACACATTTCACCTCACAAAATTCCCTGTTGCCGTTTTACACCCAGCTGTTCGGCTTATGCGGTAGAGGCCATCACCGTACACGGCGCGTTTAAGGGACTGTTACTGAGTATTAGAAGAATTTTGAGGTGCAATCCATTATGCAAGGGTGGGTATGACCCCGTTCCCGAGCGCAAAGACAGACACAAACACATTAAATAGGAAGGTTTAAAAGTATGTTTCAAGGACTTTTTAACATAATAAACATACCGCTTGGCTACGTTATGCGCTTTTTAGCAGGCATTTTCAATAATGATTTTGCCGCAGCGGTTGCAGTTTTTACATTGCTTATTAACGTTGTGTTAATTCCTCTTAGCATTAAGAGTCAGAAGTCTTCTGTTCAGCAGATGCGTATTAAGCCAAAAATGGATGAGCTTCGCAAAAAATATGGCGATGACCGTCAAAAAATGGCAATGGCTCAACAAGAGCTTTACCAGCAAGAAGGCGTTTCCATGTCGGGCGGTTGCTTGCCAATGCTTATTCGCCTTGCGCTCATGATGAGTATTTATTGGCTTATTATGTCACCGTTCACATATATGGCAGGCGCTGATGCAAAGAATATTGACAATATTTATAGCAAGATTACCTCAGCTAAGGAATACAATGACGAATATAAGGATGCTCTTGGTTGGGATAAAGTAACTACTAATAACAAAGAACTTGCTATCATTGGTAATTTAAGAGAAGATGGCAATATTTTTGAAGAAGTATTATCTCCGGATCTTTATGCTGAGATTAAGCCTGATGTTGAAAAACTTATCGAGATAGATAATGACAATAAGACTCATATCAACTTTGATCTTTTTGGAAATAAAGATTTAGACCTTACAAAGACACCTAAATTCTCATTTAACATTTTTAAAGAAGCACAGCTTTTATGGCTTATCCCCATAGGCGCATTTTTAGCGCAGATGCTTACAAGCCTTATCTCAACAAAAATAAACAAAATCAATAACCCCGAGGCTCCCTCTATGATGGGTATGATGCTTACTATGCCGCTCATCTCATTATTTATCGGTTTCGGTCTGCCGGGCGGCGTTGGTTTCTATTGGATATGCTCGTCGCTTATAGGCGGTCTTATTCAGTCAGGCGTACAGCTTTGGTACGGTCCTAATAAAATGCTTGCTCGCGAGCGTTCAAAAGAACTTTTAAAGCAGTGTGATTTTGAAGCAAAACAGCTTGACAAATTTAACAACACAGATTCTATGATTAAAGACTAATTTGAGGAGGTCCTTTTCTTGATTAAGGAAGCAATCGGCTTCGGTAATACAGTTGATGAAGCAAAAGAAGACGCCATTTTAAAGCTTGGCGCAAAAATAGAAGAAGACGTACAGATCGAAATAATTTCACTACCTAAAAAGAAGGTATTAGGTCTGTTTGGCGGCGCGCAGGCAGAGGTTAAAGCTTTCGTAGAGCGCCCTGATAAGCCTGCCAAAAAGAGCAATAAACAGCCTAAAAAGGCAGATAACAACGCAAAGGCAGATAAAAAGGCAAAACACGAAAAGGCAGAGTCTAAAAAAGCAGAGCAAAAGACAGAAAAGATTGAAAAGCCCGAGATAGAGGCAGTTGACCAGTCACAGATTGACGCGGCTTCACCTACAGGTAAGGCTATCGCGTATCTTAATGCTATTCTTAAAAATCTTGGTTGTGAAAACGTGGAAATTAAGGCTGCCGTCCGCGAAAACAGCGCGCTTATCATTCTTGACGGCGAAGGTCTTGGTGTGGTAATCGGTCATCGTGGCGAAACACTTGACGCGTTGCAGCACCTCGTGTCCCTTGCGGCTAACAATTCGGGCGGATATTTCAAGGTAACTCTTAATATCGGCGACTACCGCGAAAAGCGCGAGCAGACACTTGTGTCACTTGCTCAGCGCGTAGCAGAACAGGTTAAACGCAATTCCCGCAACCGTGCGCTTGAGCCTATGAGCGCGTACGAGCGTCGCATTATTCACACCGCGGTGCAGGAAATTGAGGGCGTAAGTTCGGCATCAATCGGCGAGGGCAAAAACCGTCGAGTTGTTATCTTCCCCGAAGGCGGTACACCCAATATGCCCCGTCGCGACGGTGGTAATCGACGCAGAAATGACAGAGGCAACCGCAGACCGTCAAACACCGTAGCGAGCGCACCCACACGTGAACCAAAGCGCGATACCGATATCCCGCTTTACGGTAAAATTTCTGCGAATACAGAAGAATAATTTTAAAAGAGCCGAATTTGTTTCGGCTCTTTTTGTATTTAATAATCCTTTTTCCGCATACTATTATGCGAAAGAGGGTTTTATAAAATGCAAAATAAATATTTTGGCACCGACGGTTTTCGCGGTGAGGTCAACGTTAATTTAACGGCTGAGCACGCTTACAAAATTGGCAGATTTCTGGGATGGTATTTTGCCTCGCCGCTATGCAAAACCGACAAGGCAAGCGGCAGACCGCGTATAGTTATCGGTAAGGATACAAGACGTTCAAGCTATATGCTTGAATACGCGCTCTGCTCGGGTATTATTGCCTCGGGCGGTGACGCCTATATCCTGCACGTAACCACAACGCCCAGCGTTTCGTACGTAACGCGGCTCGAGGGTTTTGACTGCGGCATAATGATTACTGCGTCGCACAATCCTTTTTACGACAACGGTATAAAGGTGATTAACCGCTACGGTGAAAAGTTTGACGATGCGGCAACCGCTTTGATTGAAAGCTATATTGACGGCGATTTAAAAAGCCTTGGTGTCGAGGGTGACGATTTGCCGCCTGCACACCGTGATGGAATAGGCGCGATTGTTGACTACGTTTCGGGCAGAAACAGATATATCGGTTATCTTATATCGCTCGCGTCCCACTCATACAAAAATTTAAAAATCGGACTGGATTGCGCAAATGGCGCGTCTTGGAGCATTGCAAAAGCCGTTTTTGACGCGCTTGGCGCTCAGACGTATGTTGTGGGGGATGCGCCTGACGGTATAAACATAAATGAGAGCTGCGGTTCTACCCATATAGAAAATTTATGCCGCCTTGTGCGTGAACAGCACCTTGACATTGGTTTTGCTTTTGACGGCGACGCCGACCGCTGTATAGCGGTGGACGAAAAGGGAAACGAGGTTGATGGTGATAAAATGATGTATATTTTAGCTAACCGTTTAAAATCGCGTGATATGCTCAAAGACGATACCGTTGTCGCTACAATTATGTCAAACAGCGGTTTTGTAAACTCACTAAAAAAAGCTGGTATCAACTGCGAACTCACGACTGTCGGCGACCGTTTTGTTTATGAGCGTATGCAACAAAAGGACTATGATATAGGCGGCGAGCAATCGGGGCATATAATTCTTAAAAAATATGCAACCACGGGGGATGGCTTGCTTACAGCTATTATGATTACAGAGGAAATATGTGACCGAAAAACCACACTTTCAAAGCTTGCAGAGCCAGTGCATTTGTATCCGCAGTTTACACAAAATGTAAGGGTAGCCGATAAAAAAGCAGTGATGACCAATCAGGCTGTACTGGATGCCGCAAGAGGTGTTGAAGAAAAAATTAACGGCAAGGGTAGGGTATTGCTAAGAGAAAGCGGTACCGAACCTGTAATTCGTGTTATGATTGAGTGTGAAAGTGAAACGCTTTGCCGCGAATATGCTGCAGAAATATCAGAGAAAATAATGTGTAATTGACAACCAATAAGACAAAAAACATCGCGTAAATATTATTCACGCGATGTTTTTGCTTTTTACTATATTTAATCCTGTTCAGCCTTTTTTCTGCGAATTATAAGAATTATACAGAATACCACCATTCCGATACTCAATAATGCGCAAATAATTATGATTGCCATACCCATAGAGGTTGATATAAACGGCTGTGCTTTATCGGTTGTTGTATCCTTATCGCCGTCGGTTGTAGTGGTAATGCTTTGGGTGTCAAAATTATCCGAATTACCGCTTTGCTCGGCGCTGTTTTCTGTGTTGCTCGATGTGTTGTTATTCTCGAAATTTGGTTTAATATTTTCCTGAAAATCCTTTGTGTTTTCAACTGCGGATAATGGGTTTTTAGCGCCTACGGTATTGTCTATCGGTGTTTTATTTGACGAATTGCTTTCATTTGAAGAGTTGTTTTCGCTTGAACTTACGTCGGATGAAGATACACTGCTTGAAGAGTTGCTTCCATTTGAACTTGCGTCGGACGAGATGTTGTTGTCGCTTGAGGTGTTGTCATCAGGGTCTTTGCTATCTTCAACCTCTTGATATGTAAATGTAATTTTATCTGTCACGGCGTCGCAGTTTTTACAGTGACGTGACATAATTCCGTCTTCGGAGGGGGTTGCGGCTTTATCAACAGTCCATTCAGCTTCAAAATCGTGGGTGATGGGTATTTCTTGTTTTTCTATATCGCCGCAACGGGCACACGTACGTTCTTTTTGTCCTGTCTCGGTGCAAGACGCCTTTTTTGTTACAGACCAAACGCTGTATTTATGACCTGAATTTTCACAGGTTTTTTCTACAGTTACACTGCCCGCCTTTACCGTGGGGACAATGGATTCTTGATTTGAATTTGAAAAACAGTTATGCAGACTGTCGGCATATTTTTCATATTTATGATTAGCAAGTGTTATAGCGTACTTACCAGGCTTTGCGTTATCTTTTATTTTAAAGATAAGCGACATTAGTGTGCCGTTATCATATTTATCCTCTTTCTCTGTAACCGCAACAATAATACGTCCCTCATCGCTTAGGTTATTATAGGTTGGTGCGCTTATATAACCTCTGCTCAAATCAACAAATTCAAGATTTTCGCTGTCATACATAATGCTAAAGGTCATTCCCATAATACCTGGATTATTGGCTATGGAAATATCTATTTTGACGGAATTACTCGGAACGTCTGATTTGTTTGAAATGGTTATTATTGGGGTAGATGTTGCAAAAACTGCAGAGCACATAATTGTGCAAAGAATCGCACACAAAACAAATGATATAAATTTTTTTACTATGCTCATTTTAAAACCTCATATATAAACTATTTTATTTCAATATAACACTTGTTTTTCTAAAAGTCAATAAAATGGGTGTTTAGGCTAAAACTTACAAAAAAAGGATGTAAAAGATTTGTTAAGTATGCCTATGTCATTTTCGCAAAAAAAATTGTATAATTAAAGTGCATATTGAGGTGAGTTTATGTTTAATATAGGAGATATTATAATTTATGGCGCGCAAGGTATCTGCAAAATCGACAGATTCGAGACAAAACAGATAGGCAGACAAACAGCAAATTACTATGTTTTGAAACCGCTTTATAACGAAAACACAGCCGTTTTTGTGCCTGTAGGAAACGAAACCCTTGTTGCAAAAATGCAGAGCGTTTTATCAAAAACTCAGGCAAAGAATTTAATTGAAAAGGCACAGCAAATCGGTGTTATTGAAACTAAAGACGAAAATAAGAAGCGAGATGAATATAAAAGCGTATTGGCAAGCGGCGATCGCGAAAGACTTATTGCGGTTATAAAAACTATCCGATTTGAAAGAGATATCCGCCGTGAGAGCGGCAAAAAGCTTAACATAAATGATGAACAAACGCTCACAAAAGCAGAGTTATTGCTTTATAACGAACTGTCATTTGTCTTAGGGCGGACACCTGACGAGATACAAAGCATAATGAAATTTGGTCAATCAGGGGACGGTTCTCCGATTGACAAATTAAAAGATTTGTGATATTATAAATTTGGGTGATGACAATGCCGAGACGAGCAAGGAAAAAGAGTGATAGCGGTATATATCATATAATGCTACGAGGAGTTAACAATCAGCAAATTTTTGAAGAACAAGAAGATTACGAAAAGTTTATATCAATTTTAAAAACGTGTAAAAATATTTGCGAATTTAAAATATATGCTTATTGCTTGATGGGTAATCACATTCATCTTTTGTTACAGGAAACAAAGGAACCCATTGAACTTATAATTAAAAGACTTGCAACTCGTTTTGTGTATTGGTATAATATAAAATATCAAAGGGTAGGGCATTTGTTTCAGGATCGCTTTAAAAGTGAACCGATTGATGACGAAAGATATTTTTTAGCCGTTTTGCGATATATTCATCAAAATCCTGTTAAGGCAGGAATATGTCAAAATATAAATCAATATCCGCATAGCAGTTATAATGAATTTTTCAAAAAACAGTGTTTAATAGATACCGATTTTGTTTTTGAAGTTATTCATAAAGATGACTTTGCTGCTTTTAACAACGAGAAAAGCGCTGATAACTTTTTAGAAGATGAAAATAAGCCCCAAAAAAGGATGACCGACGAACAGGCTCAAAGGATAATTGAAAAAAATTCAAAATGCAAAAGCATTGCAGAATTTCAAAAGCTGGATGCCAATGTGCGTGACAAATGCCTGAAACTTTTCAAAGAAAAAGGATTATCGATAAGGCAAATCAGTCGCTTGACGGGAACGAGTTACTATTTAGTACAAAAAGCGTAACTTAAAAGAAAATGTTAAAAAATATCAATCAGGGAACCGTCCCCAGATTTAAATAAGCTTAATCCATCATCTAATCCATTAAAGAAATTTTCAAATGGTGTTGAATTCGTTATTTCTTGTGTAATTATTTGTAATTCTGATAATATTTCAGTAAGAACATTTAAATTGTCCAATTTCATAACCTCCTAAAAATTAAAAAGTGAGTCGATAAGAATGAGTTATATTTATTCAAAAGCTGATAGTAAAAGAGTATATGTGGATCCAGAGGGAACGATAAGTAAATATCAGGTTCGGTGCACAAATCAAGAAGAGTTTAATTTTAAAAACAATGGATATCTAATGTTGTATTTAACACAAAATAAGTTTATACTTAGAAGTTTTTACAATCCTGACATCTTTTGTATAAAAGGTTATGGTAATGTATATTTAGAAATACCTTTTAAATCTATTATCAGAATTTCCTGTTGTGGCGAAGACTTTTCACGAATTATTAGTTTGTCTGATTATTTACAGTCTAATGCGCGAAAAAGTGAATTTTCTATTGAATTTACAAAAAACGATGGTACTACACAAAATTTAGATTTTACCATCAATTGCTACATATCACTTACCAAAAATGTAAGGGAATGCCAAGAATTAATAGATTTATATAACAAAATTACTTTGAGCGAACTTGATATTCAAAAAAGAGTACAAGATATGAGCTTGCTTTCTGCTAAAACATACCTACATTGTCCAATTTTAAATATTGACGGCATATTCTTGTTTCGTGCTTTTAACGATCGCTTTGAATTTGTAACCGGACATGATAACCTTAAAAAGATTGTAATCCAATTAACGGATATTGTTTCTTTTACTCATGAGCAAACATTAAAGGGAATGGGGAGTGGATTAAAACAAGATAATTTTCTTAAGCTTATATACAAGGATAGTTTGTATAATCAAATCACTCTGTTTATTAAGTTTAATTTAATAAATAATTCATATCCTAAAGATTATATAGATTTTATGACTAAAATAACCGATTTAGGATTAATCAAATAATGGCAAAACACAAGGAAAAGTACACAAGGGGATCGCTCTTTTATGTTATCGTGATTCCTGATTTTTAGCCTTTGCAAATGCTTCAACTCGCTGCTTCATAATGCGCCAGTCCTGCTGTTCCTCACGTTCAAAAAGGTTTGGAAAAGCCTGTTCTATACTTGGGAATTGTTTTGGGTTGTTAAAGCCTACGGCGGTAAGCGAGGCGCCTGTATAAACTATGTATGCCAGCATTTTATAAAAGTCTTTTTGACGGTCGGATTCTACACCGACCGCTTTTTGTATTTCTTGTGGTGTAAGCCTTGGTATTTCATTATATTTTAAGTCCGCCCATAATGCCGAGCGGGCAAGGATATCGCTGAATTCGTATTTAGGGTCAGGGGTAGTTAGTTGTGTTCCTGACCCTTCTTGAAAAAGGTGAAATATTTTTCAATCAGAGAACCGTCCCCTGATTGACTTATTTTATGCAGATGTTCGCATAAAAATACCGATTTTTTCTTGACAAACTCAAAAAAAGGGAGTAAAATCGTTCATATACTTTAGAGAGGAGACAGATACTATGTGTTTTAACAGTAATTATTATTTTTATTACTTTAATCAGGACTGTCTTGCCTCTTTTAAGAAAGCGATGTAATTCGCACCTTAATAGATTAAAGACAGTCCGCAACCGTTTGTGCACATAGTTGCATTTTACGAGTTGGCGGATTTTTTTACTTTAATAGGAGATGAAAATATGATAAATAAAGCTATGGCAGACCTTGGAAATCAACCTTCTGTAATTAGAGAGATTTTTGAGTATTCTTTGCGACGCAAGGCGGAGATTGGCGCAGAAAATGTTTTTGACTTTAGTCTCGGTAATCCAAGTATTCCAGCACCAAAGATTGTAGATGATACTATTAAAGAATTAGTGGAGTCAGGTGACAGTGTTGTGCTTCACGGCTACACCTCGGCGCAGGGTGATATAAATGTGCGAAAAACCATAGCCCAAAATATCACAAAGCGTTTTGGGGTTAAGGCTGATTTTCAAAACATTTACATTACTTGCGGCGCTGCAGCATCGCTTACTTCAACTCTAAAGGCTGTAGTAAATGCAGGTGATGAGGTAATATTGTTGGCGCCCTATTTTCCTGAATATAATGTCTTTTGCGCAAATGCAGGAGCAAAGACCGTTACGGTGCTTGGTAAGGGGAATAATTTCTCACTTGATTTTGAGGCGCTTGATAAAGCGATAAACAAAAATACAGCGGCGATTATTGTAAATTCGCCCAATAACCCTACAGGCGCCATAATTCCTGAAAGCGATGTTATAAAGCTTGCTTCTTTGCTTAACAAGAAAAGCCAAGAGCTTGGCAGAGCGATATACATTATTGCCGATGAGCCCTATCGTGAACTTACTTACGGTGATGATGTGCCATATATCCCAAACTTTTATAACAACACGGTGGTTTGCTATTCATACAGCAAATCGTTGTCGCTTCCCGGTGAGCGTATAGGTTATGTGTTTGTGTCACCAAACTGTGATGATGCTGACGATTTATTTGCGGCAGTTTGCGGCGCGGCGCGTAGCATGGGCTACGTTTGTGCGCCGAGTATGATGCAACGTGTTATAGCTGAATGTGACGGTATGACAGCCGATGTTTCCCTTTACAATAAAAACCGTGAATTGCTTTATAATTCGCTTAGTGAAATAGGTTATCAAGCAGTAAAACCACAAGGCGCGTTTTATTTGTTTATGAAATCACTTGAAAGCGACGCGAACGCTTTTTGTGAAAGGGCAAAAAAACACGAGTTGTTGCTCGTTCCCGCAGATTCTTTCGGCGCAAAAGGTTATGTGCGCATCTCGTACTGTGTATCATATGACACGATTAAAAATTCAATTCCTGCTTTTAAAGCATTATTTGATGAATATAAAGGATAATTTTTATGACAGAACTTGAAAAGGCAAGACAAACGATAAATGATGTTGATAAACAAATGGCAGAGCTGTTTGAACAAAGAATGGATGCTGCCCGTATTGTTGCCGAATATAAAAAAGAAAACGGACTTAAAATAGATGATTTTGCCCGTGAGGAACAAATCATCGCAAAAAACACGTCGCTTATAAAAGACGAGGATTATAAGTCTTACTACGTTAATTTTCTTAAGGAAACAATAACCCTTTCAAAGCTTTTACAGCACCGGTTGCTTGAGGGTATGCGTGTAGCATATAGCGGAGTTGAGGGCGCGTTTGCAAATATTGTAGCCGAGCGCATTTTTCCTGATGCCAACTGTGTCGGTTACAAAGATTTTAAAGCGGCATACACGGCGGTAGTGAGTGGTGAGTGTGATTGCGCGGTGTTGCCGATAGAAAATAGCTTTAACGGTGACGTCGGAAAGGTGATGGATTTAAGCTTTTTCGGTTCGCTGTTTGTGAACGGAATATATGATGCTGACATTGTTCAGAATTTGCTTGGTGTAAAGGGTGCCGAAATCAAGGACATAAAAAAGGTCGTCAGTCATTCACAGGCGCTCGGGCAATGCGCGCCTTATATAGAAAAGCACGGCTTCCAAACCGTCGAGGCGGTAAACACCGCCGTTGCCGCAAAACAGGTAGCAGAGGCGGGCGATATACATATTGCCGCTATCGGCAGTGAAGAAGCCGCCGAAAAATTCGGTCTTATAAAATTAGAGTCACACATTAATGAAAGCAATGTAAACTCTACCCGATTTGCAGTATTCTCCCGCAGTGAAAAGGCGCATCTGCCTACCGATAACCACTTTATTATGCTCTTTACCGTAAACAATGCGGCGGGTTCTTTGGGCAAGGCTGTATCTGTAATAGGTGAGTACGGATTTAACCTTAAAGCATTAAAAAGCAGACCCACTAAAGAGCTTGTTTGGGATTATTACTTCTATGCCGAGGGTGAAGGCAACATAGGAAGTGAGCAGGGCAAAAAAATGCTTGAAAAATTATCCGAATGCTGCTCGAATTTGAAAATCTTGGGTAGTTTTGAGAAAGAAATCAAGGTGTAATTATATGATAATACCTGTAAAAACACAAAACGGTGGATACAACATCTACCTTGAACGCGGCGCAATTAAAAAGGCGGCAGAATATTTTAATCTTGACCGTAATGTGCTTATAGTTACCGACAGCGGTGTTCCTCGCGAATACGCAGAAACGGTGGCGCAACAGTGTAAAGAGTCGATAATCACCGTGTTTCCCGAGGGCGAGGCATCTAAAAACTTTGATACCTATAAAAGCATACTCGACACATTAGTCGGCGGTGGCTTTACCCGTACAGACTGCATTGTGGCTGTCGGCGGCGGTGTTACAGGCGATATGGCTGGTTTTGCGGCGGCTACATTTATGCGCGGTATAGATTTTTATAATATTCCCACCACGGTGCTTTCTCAGGTTGACTCGTCCGTAGGTGGCAAAACGGCTATAGATTTTGGCGGATATAAAAATATTGTAGGTGCTTTTCATCAGCCAAAGGGTGTAATAATAGATTCCGATACCTTAAAAACCTTACCTTATCGTCAGATTTCAAACGGCCTTGCCGAAGCGGTAAAAATGGCTCTTACACACGACAATAAACTTTTTGAGATGTTTGAAAGCGGTAATTTTGATATCGATACAGTAATTGAACGTTCAATTAAAATCAAACAATCGGTTGTAGAGGCTGACGAAAAGGAATCGGGACTGCGTAAAGTGTTAAACTTTGGTCACACGGTAGGCCACGCTATTGAAAGCAATACCCCTAAGCTTTATCACGGTGAATGTGTGGCTCTCGGAATGCTTCCGATGTGTAGCTGTGAGGTAAGAGCAAGACTTATCCCTGTGCTTGAAAAATTAAAGTTGCCAACAAGCATTGATATTGACCCCAAAAAAATTATTGATACTATGAGTCATGATAAAAAAATGGCAGGGGATAAAATTTCGGTAGTGCGTGTTGAAAAAATAGGCAGTTTTGAAATTGAAAAGGTGGATTTTTCCACATTTTCAAATCAAATTGAGGCGGTGTATAAAAAATGAAAAACACTATAGGTAATTCCTTGACGATAACACTTTTTGGTGAAAGTCACGGCAAGGCTATAGGTGCGGTAATAGACGGTATGCCGAGCGGTTTAGCGGTTGACGAAAAGTATATTGCGTCACAGCTTTCGCGCCGCAGGCCAAAGGATGCGACCTCCACACCCAGACAGGAAAAGGATGAATTCAGTATTTTAAGCGGTGTTTTCGAAGGACATACCACAGGCACACCTATTTGTATTACAATTCCAAATGCCGACACACATTCTTCTGACTATGGCAAAATGCAGTATAAAATGCGTCCTTCGCACGCTGACTACACCGCAAACTGTCGTTATAATGGTTTTCAGGACTATCGTGGTGGCGGTCACTTCAGCGGTAGAATAACGGCGGCGCTTGTAGCGGCGGCAGCGCTTGTAATACCTGCGCTCAATAAAAAGGAAATTAAAATTAATACCAATATTTTAAATATCGGCGGTGAAACCGACAAGGAAAAAATGCGCGAAAAGATACTTGAAGCAAGACAAGAGGGTGACAGTGTTGGTGGCACACTTGAAACGGTGGTTGAGGGTATGCCTACAGGCGTTGGTGAGCCTTGGTTTGATACTGTAGAGGGTATGCTGTCGCACGCGATTTTTTCTATCCCTGCCGTAAAGGGTATTGAGTTTGGTCTGGGATTTAACTTTGCCGACAAAATGGGAAGTGATGCTAACGACCAAATGTATGTCGACGGTGATGTAGTTAAGTGCTACACCAACAACAACGGCGGCATATTGGGTGGCATTACAAACGGTATGCCTATCGTGTTCCGTACGGTAATTAAACCTACGCCTACTATTGCAAAGGAACAAAAAACAGTTGATATAAGTACTATGAGTGACACAACACTTTCAGCGAGTGGCAGACATGACCCGTGTATAGTTCACCGCGCGGCAGTTGTGGTTGAAAGCGTAACGGCATTAGTAATTGCTGATATGCTTACATCTAAATTCGGCACAGATTGGTTGGCAAAATAATGGAATACGGCTGTATTGGTGAGAAACTGACACACAGTTTTTCAAAAGAAATACATAATCTACTTTTTGATTATGATTATGAAATTAGGGAAATTCCAAAGGGCGAGCTTCAAGCTTTTATGACCAAAAGGGATTTCAAAGCGATAAATGTGACCATACCATATAAGCAGGATGTAATACCCTTTTTAGATGAAATAAGTGATACCGCAAAGCAAATTGGCGCGGTAAACACCATAGTAAACCGCGGTGGCAGGCTGTACGGTTATAATACCGACTTTTCGGGGTTAATCGCTTTAATTAAGTTAAATGGTATTACACTCGAAGGCAAAAAGGTTTTAATTCTTGGTAGTGGAGGCACTTCAAAAACCGCAGTTGCTGTGGCAGAGTATTTGGGCGCGTTAAGCGTTAAGCGTGTATCGCGCACAGCAAAAGAGGACTGCATCACATACGAAGAAGCGTATAAAAATTTTGCTGTTGCCGAGGTTATAATTAACACTACCCCCTGCGGAATGTACCCTAATATCATCGGTGAGCCTATAAACCTTGACGGTTTTCCTAAAACAGAAGCGGTAGTTGACGCTATATATAACCCACTTTGCTCTAATCTTGTAGTAAAAGCTAAGAAAAAGGGCATAAAAGCCACAGGTGGACTTTATATGCTGGTATCTCAAGCGGCATTTGCGGCGGAGCTGTTTATTGACACAAAGGTTAGTGAAGACAAGGTTTATGATGTGTATAAGAAAATAGAGCAGTCAAAACGAAACATTGTGCTTACAGGGATGCCGTCAAGTGGCAAAAGCACCGTTGGTAAACAGTTAGCAAATGAACTCGGTATGCAGTTTATTGATACCGATAAAGAGATAGAAAAAAGCGAGGGCAAAACAATACCCGAAATATTTACCGAAGTAGGAGAGAGTGGTTTTCGCGATATTGAAGCCCGCATAATAACAACAGTTTCTGCAAAACAGAATTGTGTTATTTCGACAGGTGGCGGCGCTATTTTACGTGAGCAAAATATAACAGCGCTTAAAGGCAACGGAACTATTTTTTTTATAGACCGTCCGCTTGAAAAATTAGTTACAACCGATGATCGACCGCTCTCAAGCAATCGTGACGACCTTGTAAAGCGCTATAATGAGCGGTATGATATTTACTGCAATATAGCAGATGAACAAATATTAAATGATGGCGAAATTGATGCCGTCACAAAAGCGATAAAGGAAGATTTTTTAAAATGAAAATACTTGTAATTAACGGTCCAAACCTTAATATGCTTGGTATTCGTGAGCCCGATATTTACGGCAAAAACACCTATGCTGATTTGTGTGAGCTTATCACCAACTATGCGAAAAAAAAGGGGATAGAGGTAAAGCTGTTTCAGTCAAATCACGAAGGTGATATTGTTGATGAAATTCAAGCCGCATACCAAAAATTTGACGGCATTGTTATAAATCCTGCGGCATACACACATACAAGCGTGGCGATTTTGGATGCTGTAAAATCGGTAGGTATTCCCGCGGTTGAGGTACATATATCAAAGGTCGAAGACCGCGAGGATTTCAGACAGGTTAGTTTTATACGTAAGGCATGTATCAAGACTATTACAGGTCTTGGATTTGACGGATATTTAAGAGCGATTGATGCTTTGATTGAAAACGGAAAAAACTTATGATAGTAAATATAAAAAAATCAAAAGCCACAGGGACTATAGCGGCGCCACCGTCAAAATCTATGGCTCATCGAGCCCTTATTTGCGGTGCGCTGTCAGGCGGCAGTCAAATTTCAAATATAGAATATTCAAATGATATATCTGCAACGCTTGACTGCCTTACCGCTTTGGGCGCAAAAATAGAAATTATAGACAATACAATAAAGTGTGGAGAGCTTAATCCCTTTGTTTCAAAAGAGGCAACGCTTGATTGTCGTGAAAGCGGTAGCACGCTACGCTTTATGATACCGATTTGTATGCTGTCGGGTAGCAAAATTACCTTTACAGGCAGTAACCGACTTTTTGAGCGTAATCTTACAATCTATGAGGAAATTGCAAAACAAAACGGCATACTTTTTGCAAAGGGCGAAAATAACCTTACCGTTTGTGGAAAGCTTGCAAGCGGCAACTATAAAATAGCAGGCAATATTTCAAGTCAGTTTATATCGGGATTGCTTTTTGCCTTGCCTCTTTTAGATGGTGACAGTACACTCGAAATCATAGGCGAATATGAAAGCGAGCCGTATGTTGATTTAACCATAAAGTCTTTAAAAGATTTTGGGGTTGTAATCGAAAAAGACGACCGCATATATAAAATCAAAGGCGGTCAGAAATACATAGCGCAAAATATGACTGTCGAGGGAGATTACTCTAACGCGGCATTTTTAGACGGTTTTAATCTTTTGGGCGGTAGTGTCAGTGTTACGGGTCTTAATAAAGACAGTCTTCAGGGCGACCGCGTGTACCTCGAAATCTTTGAAGAACTTAGAAACGGTAAAAAACATTTCGACCTTGCTAACTGCCCCGATTTAGCGCCTGTTATGTTTGCGTTGTCAGCAGCGCTTGGCGGCGCAGAGTTCACAGGCACAAGGCGCCTCAAAATAAAAGAAAGCGACCGCGCGGCTGCCATGCAAGCAGAACTTGAAAAGTTTGGTATAAAGGTAGACGTTAATAATAATGACGTTACAGTACACGGCGGCGAATTAAAAACGCCGTGTGAAACACTTTGCGGACACAATGACCACCGCATTGTTATGGCGCTGAGTCTTCTTTGCAGCCTTACGGGCGGCACCATAGATGAGGCGGAGTCGGTAGCCAAAAGCTACCCTGACTATTTTGAAAAAATAAAATCTCTTGGAATAGTGATAGAAGATGAAGTTAGATGAAATCAAAAATATATTGATAGTAGGTTTAGGTCTTTTGGGCGGTAGCTACGCCAAGGCTTTAACCCGACAAGGTTTTGATGTAAAGGTAATAACCCTTAATCAAGACGATATTGATTATGCCGTGAGTGAGGGCTTTATTTCAGGCGGCACAACCGAGATTGACCCCGATTTAATAGCCAATTCACAGCTTATAATATTTGCGCTTTATCCGCATACCTTTATAGAGTGGGTCGAGCAATACGGCGAGCTTATAAAAGCAGGTACGATTATTACCGATGTTACAGGTGTTAAAGGGTGCGTTGTAGAGCGTGTGCAAAATATGTTGCCCGCTGGCGTTGAATTCATTTCAGCGCACCCTATGGCAGGCAAAGAGACTTGCGGCGTAAGGAATGCCGATGACAGCATATTTAAAACTGCAAACTATATCGTAGTGCCTACAAACCGCAACACACCTGACGGTATTAGGCTGTGCTGTGATTTAGGTAGGGCGCTCGGTTTTAACGATATATCAAGTCTTACTGTACGTCAGCATGATGAAATGATAGCCTTTTTGTCACAGCTTACCCACGGAATTGCAATTTCGCTTATGTGCGCAAATGGTGACCCAAATCTTGTGCGTTACACGGGTGACTCGTTCCGTGACCTTACAAGAATAGCTAATATAAACGACGAAATGTGGAGTGAACTGTTTTTGGCTAACCGCGAAGCGTTGCTTCAGGAAATGGACGGCTATCGCGACGCGTTTAACAGACTTTATGATACTATAAAAAATAACGACCGCGACGCTATGCGAGATATGATGAGACTCTCCAGCGCCCGCAGAAAGACTTTCAACGAGGGAGAAAAGTTAATATGAGTATGGATTTTAAACGGAAACTACCCATTCCGAAGGAGATAAAGGAGCAATATCCTGTAACCGAAAACCTTGCCGCTGTAAAAGCTCAGCGAGATGCTGATATCAAGGCTGTATTTACGGGCGAGTCGGATAAATTTTTGCTAATCATTGGTCCTTGCTCTGCCGACAATGAGGAAGCTGTGCTTGACTATATGGGCAGGCTCAAAAAGGTGTCTGACGAGGTTCAGGATAAAATCTTGATTATTCCCCGTGTTTATACCAACAAGCCACGTACTACAGGCGAAGGTTATAAGGGTATGCTGCATCAACCCAATCCTGACGAGAAGCCCGATATGCTAAAGGGCATTATTGCTATTCGTGATTTGCATATGAGAGCGCTTGAGTGTTACGGCTTCACCTGTGCGGACGAAATGCTTTATCCCGAGAATTACCGTTATCTATCGGATATATTAGGTTATGTTGCAATCGGCGCGCGCTCGGTAGAAAATCAACAGCACCGTTTGGTTTCCAGCGGCATATCAATACCCGTTGGTATGAAAAACCCCACAAGCGGTGACCTTACCGTTATGATGAATTCAATCAAAGCGGCGCAAACTTCCCACACCTATCTTTATCGCGGTTGGGAGGTTACAAGCTCGGGTAACGATACCGCCCACGCAATACTTCGCGGTTATATGGACTTTGCGGGTAGAAATATATCTAACTATCACTATGAAGATATTGCTCATCTTTGCGAGCTGTATCACGAATACGGACTCAAAAACCCGTCGGTTATTATTGATGCCAACCACGCAAATTCGGGCAAGAAATATTTAGAACAAATCCGCATTGCAAAGGACGTCGTCTACAGTCGTAACCATAATCACGATATACGGCATCTTGTTAAAGGAATTATGATTGAAAGCTATATCGAAGACGGCGCGCAAAAGATTGGCGAACACATTTACGGAAAATCCATCACAGACCCATGTCTTGGTTGGGAAAAGACCGAAAATCTTATTTATAAAATTGCCGATACATTGGAGTGATAAAAATGTTAGCGTTTATTATAGCGGCGGCTTTTGGCGTAGGGCAGGTGTTCCTTACAGAACAGTTGATTTATGCATTTAATAAAAGGGACAGCAAAAAAATACTGCTGTTTTTTGCTGCGAAATTTTTGGCTTACGGCATAGGCATCGGCGTTGTTGTGCTTAAATTCGTATGGCATTTAAGTATGGCGCTCTGCGGCTTTGCAGTCGGCGTGCCGATAGCGGCGATAGTATTGTTTATTTATAAAACAATTTACAAAAAATAATTTAATTTGTAGGGGGCGTTTCGCCTCCTTTTTTGCGAATAACGATATTAATTTACGTTTTTGCTAATTGTGCATTTTTAAAATTTTTCAATTGACTTTAATACATTGATATTGTAAAATAATATTAAATATAAATATACAGTTGGGGGAGTTATGTATGAAACCCGTTTATAAGCGCGTTTTACTTAAACTCAGCGGTGAGGTTTTGGCAGGCGAAAAGGGCACAGGCATTGACTTTTCAAAGGTAGAAGAGGTTTGTGGTGCAATCAAAGAATGCGTTGACCTTGGTGTACAAATTGCCATTGTTGTAGGCGGCGGCAATTTCTGGCGCGGTCGCTCAAGCGGACAAATGGACCGCACTCGCGCTGACCACATGGGTATGCTTGCTACGACTATAAATTCATTGGCGCTTTGCGATACACTCGAGCAATTAGGAGTTACAACACGCGTACAGACCGCGATAGAAATGCGTCAGGTTGCAGAGCCTTATATCCGCAACAAAGCAGTTCGCCATCTTGAAAAGGGCAGGGTTGTAATCTTTGGTTGCGGCACGGGCAACCCATTCTTCTCCACCGATACGGGTGCTGCTCTTCGCGGTGCGGAAATTTGCGCTGATGTAATCTTTAAAGCGACCAATGTTGACGGCGTTTATGACAGTGATCCAAGAACAAATCCAAACGCTAAAAAGTATGATACTCTTACCCACCACGATGTTTTGGCTAAAGAGCTTCACGTTATGGACTCTACCGCCGCGTCACTTTGTATGGATAACGGTATTGATATACTTGTATTTAATCTTAACGACCCTCACAACATTGTTGATGCCGTATGTGGAAAGTCTATCGGCACATTAGTAAAATAATTTTAAGGAGAAATTTATGAACGAACTGATTAAAAATACCGAAGAAAAAATGAGAAAATCCATTGACGCGTTAGAGCGTGAATATAAATCCGTAAGAGCAGGCCGCGCTAACGCAGCTGTTCTTGACAGAGTTATGGTTGACTACTACGGTGTGCCCACGCCTGTGCAGCAGATGGCGGCAGTTTCCGTGCCCGAGGCACGCACGTTGCTGATTTCTCCTTGGGATAAGTCAACACTCAAGGATATTGAAAAGGCTATTCTTACCTCTGAAATCGGCATTAACCCTCAGAACGACGGCACAAGCATCCGACTTAACTTCCCGCCTCTTACCGAGGAAAGACGTAAGGATATAGTTAAAGATATTCGTAAAAAAGGCGAGGACGCAAAGATTGCAGTCCGCAATCAGCGCCGCGACGCGCTTGACAAATTAAAGGCGCTTAAAAAGGGTAATTCTATTACCGAGGATGACGAGGCAAACGGAGAGAAAAAGATTCAGAATATTACCGACAAGTTCTGCAAGGAAATTGACGAGCTTCAGAGTGTAAAAGAAAAAGAAATAATGGAAATCTAAAGATATGCGGAGCGGATTTTTTAATCCGCTCTAATTGTCGCTTTTGAAAGAGGTTTTTTATGGCTATCTTTAAAAAGAAAAATGTTGCAGAGCGTATACTTCCCGACCATATTGCCATTATTATGGACGGTAACGGTCGCTGGGCAAAAAAACGTTCTCTGCCTCGCACTGCGGGTCACGCGGCGGGTAGTAAAAACTTTAAAGACATTGCGCGCTATTGCAACAAAATAGGACTCAAGTACCTGACGGTTTACGCCTTTTCTACAGAAAATTGGAAGCGACCCAAAGAAGAGGTTGACAACATAATGAAAATCTTTAAGGAATACCTTGAAGATGCTAAAAACTTTAAGGACGAAAATATTCAGGTGCAGTTTATTGGTGATCGTAGTGTGTTGGATGAAGATATTCAACGTCTTATGAAAGAGTCCGAGGATGCGTCATGTGACGCTACGGGTCTGCATCTTAATATCGCGATAAACTACGGTGGGCGCGACGAGATTGTTCACGCTGTAAAAAATATAGTAGACAGCGGTATAGATGCAAAAGATATTACCGAGAAAACTATTACCGACAGCCTTTATACCGCGGGTCAACCCGATCCTGATTTCATTATAAGACCGAGCGGCGAATACCGACTTTCTAACTATCTTATCTGGCAGTCAGCGTATGCTGAATATTGGTTTTCAGACATTTTGTGGCCTGATTTCAAGCCTAAGGATCTGGATAGGGCTATTGAGGAATTTAACAAACGAAACAGACGATTTGGCGGCGTATAAGGAGGAAAAATTATGAAAAAACGTATAATTTCTGGCGTTGTAATGGGCGTTATAGTTGTACTTGTTTTAGTCTTGGGGCTTAACGTCAGCAATTTGATTATAAATGTTTTTATCGCGATTATAGCGGCTCTTGGCGCGCTTGAGCTTGTGTGTAACGCCGCAAGGGTAGATAATATAATTTTTAAAATACTTGTGGGCGTATATACGGCGGCGATGGTTTTAATAATGACCCGTTGGCTTGATCAGGTACTTGGAATGAGCGTTACGCTAAGAGGTAATGCTTCGGCTATAGAAATAGATACTTCCGATGTGTATATGCCAATGATTGCCGCAATGGTTACGGTGGTTTATTTTATCGTTTGCGCAGTGCTGATTCTTGTAAAGCAGGCAGACTTTGACCTTGCCAAGATAGCGACGCTGGTATCAATGCCGATGCTTTTAGCATTTGCTTTTTCAACGATAGGAAGCATTGTTACGGCATATAATGGAATATACTATTTATTGTTGGTGCTTAATTTCTCTTGCGTTTGCGATATGGGCGCTTACTTTGTGGGCGTTAGTATGGGTAAAACCAAGCTTTGCCCCGAGATAAGTCCTAAAAAAACGGTTGAGGGTTCTTTAGGTGGTATTGTTTCAAGCGTTATAGTAACGCTTATAATCACCCTTTGCTTTGGCTATTTTGATAAAATCCTGCCAACACTTCTGCTTACAATTCCGCTTTGCGTGGCAGGTATGGCGGGCGACTTGTTCGCGTCAATAATCAAGCGCAAGGTTGGTATAAAGGATTACGGCGACCTTATTCCAGGCCACGGCGGTATACTTGACCGCGTAGACAGTATACTGTTTATTTCTCCGCTTGTATTCTGCCTTTTATTCTTGGGTGCAATTTGATGAAAAGGTTAATTATATTAGGCTCGACGGGCTCTATAGGTACGCAGGCGCTCGATATTGTAAGAGCCAATCCCGATAAATATACCGTGACGGCTCTTGCGGCGGGAAGTAACGCAGAGATACTCGAAAAACAGGCAAGAGAATTTGATGTAAAGACCGTAGCGCTTTTTAATGAAAAAGCGGCGGCTGACTTGAAGGTTCGACTTGCTGATACCGACGTAAAGGTTTTGTCGGGTGAGTCGGGCGTTTGTGAGTTAGCGGCGAGTGATGGCGATATAGTTCTTAACGCTATCGTTGGCATTGCGGGACTGCGTCCAACACTTGCGGCGATTGATAATGGTACAACTATTGCACTTGCCAACAAGGAAACGCTTGTAACGGGCGGTGAAATTGTAAACCGCCGCCTTGTAGAAAAGGGCGTAAAATTATTGCCTGTTGACAGTGAGCATTCGGCTATTTTTCAGTCGTTACAGGGCGCGCCTGAGGGTAGTCTTAAAAAAATACTGCTTACGGCGTCGGGTGGACCGTTTTTTGGCAAAACACGCGAGCAACTACAAAACGTCACAGTAAAAGAAGCGCTAAATCACCCCAATTGGTCAATGGGCGCAAAAATTACCATTGACAGCGCAACCCTTATGAATAAAGGGTTAGAGGTTATAGAGGCGGTGCATTTGTTTGGCGTGGCGGCATCGCAAATCGAAGTGCTGGTTCATAGACAGAGTATTTTGCACTCTGCTGTTGAACTGTCTGACGGCGCGGTAATAGCCCAGCTTGGCACACCCGATATGAAACTGCCTATACAGTACGCACTCACATACCCCGAGCGTGACAAATGTTTTGAAAGCCTTGATTTGTTAAAGGTAGGAACACTTACCTTTGAAAAGCCCGATACAGATACCTTCCGTCTTTTGCCGCTGTGTGTAGAGGCGATAAACCGTGGCGGACTTTACCCCACGGCTATAAACGGCGCAAACGAAGAGTCGGTTAAGCTTTTCTTGGAGGGTAAAATTAAGTTTTTGCAGATAGCGGAATTAAACGAAAAAGCTATGAATGCGTGCTGTAATAAACGCGAATTTACAATTGAGGACATATTTGCGGCGGATAAGGCGGCAAGACGTGTCGTAAGAGAGGCGATATAAGTGAAGCAAATCGAAAAAAATACCGTAAAGGCTGAAAATCAGTTAAGAGATAAGCACGACGTTACCTTTGAGTGCGAGGGTAATAGCGGCGTACGTGTAATGATGGCGGGCAATTCTATTACCTTGCACGAGCCAAGCGAGAGCATAGGCTGGTATAATCAATGTGGTATGGCGGCATCTGCTAAAGAAAAAGACTATGTTCACGTTCTTGAAAAACATATACAAAGTACAGTCCCTGATGCTACGTTTTGCATTTGTCAGGCATATAAATGGGAACGTGATTTTGCCAACGGAAAGCAGGCATATCCAATTTACGAGGCAGCGCGTGATTTTAATGCTGATATAATTGTTGTCCGTTTTATTGAAAACTGCCCTTGGAAAGATTTTGACGCCGCAGTATTCAAGAGAGAATATGTTGATTTTATCAATTATCTTAATAAAAGCGGAAATGCTAAGGTTATACTTACAACGTCTTTTTGGAAGCACAGCGCAGATAGTGTTGTGGCAGAAGTGTCAAAAGAGATGGGTTGGCCGTTGGTTGTGCTTAATGACTTGGGCGAGCTTGACGAGATGAAGGCTATCGGTCTTTTTGAACACTATGGTGTTGCAAATCACCCAGGCGACCTGGGCATGAAAACGATAGCCGACAGGATTTTTGAAGAGATTAAAAAATTACTTTAATTTAGGTTGTGATTACAATTTCCGGCATTATTGATTTTTTTGGCAAAATTATTTCATTTTTAGGAGATAATGTGCTACCATATGTTATAGCAATATTGCTTTTTATATTGCTGATACTCATACACGAATTCGGCCATTTTATTGCAGCAAAGCTTTTGGGTGTGCGCGTAAATGAATTTGCCATAGGCATGGGTCCAAAGCTTATAAAATGGGGCAAAGGGGAAACGAAATATTCTGTTAACGCTTTTCCAATAGGTGGTTACTGTGCTATGGAGGGTGAGGATGAGGAAAGCCACGACGATCGAGCCTTTTGCAACAAAAAGCCGTGGCGCCGCTTTTTGATAGTGATTATGGGTGCTACCTTTAATTTGATTTTAGGTCTTGTTTTAGTAGCGATTACCCTGATACCCGAAAAGCGATTTACCACAACTACTGTAGATGTTTTCCACGAAAATGCCGTAAGCTCTGGGTACGGTCTGCAAGAGGGCGACGAGATTATAGCGGTAGATGGCAGAAAAATTTTTACCACCTATGATTTAAGCTATGCTTTCAGCAACATAGACGACGGCGCGATTGATATAACCGTAAAGCGTGACGGCAAAAAGGTAGAACTCGATGATGTTAAATTTAAAAGTGAAGAGATCGAGGGTATAAACTATCTTACGGTCGATTTTTATGTTGAGGGCAAGGAAAAAACCTTTACAAGTTTTATAGGTCATACCTTTGATACCGCCATTTCAAACTGCGCGGTTGTGTACCGCTCGCTTATAGATTTGATTACGGGTCGTTATGGTATAAGCGCAATATCGGGCCCCGTAGGCGTTACCGCCGCAATAGGTAGCGTGGCAAAACAAAGTTTGTTTGACCTAATACCCGTTATGGCTCTTATTACCATAAACCTTGGACTGTTTAATCTTTTGCCGCTTCCCGCGCTTGACGGCGGCAGACTTGTATTTATTTTGTTTGAAATGATATTTAAAAGACCCGTACCGCAAAAGTATGAGGCAATAGTTCACGCGGTAGGTATGGCTCTATTACTGTTGTTGATGGCAGTAATTACATTTAAAAATATCTGGACTTTAATCGCAGGGTGATTTTATGTATACAAATGCTGATACAAAAAGAATATACGCGGGGCCCCTTGCCATAGGCGGCGGCGCGCCCGTCAGCATTCAGTCGATGCTGTGCGCGCACGCTCACGATATAGAGGGAAATGTCGCTCAGGCGCTCGCTTTGCAAGAGGCGGGCTGTGATATTGTGCGCGTGTCTGTACCCGATATTGAAACTATAAAAACCGTAGAGGCTTTAAAACAAAATATTACTATTCCGCTTGTGGCAGATATTCATTTTGATTGGCGTCTGGCTATCGAAAGCGTTGCCGCGGGTGTGGATAAGGTGCGTATAAACCCAGGCAACATTGGTGACGAAAGCAAGGTAAAGGAAGTAGCGCGTGTTTGCCGCGATAAAAACATTCCTATAAGAATAGGCGTAAACTCGGGTTCACTTGAAAAAGAAATATTAGCGAGCTACGGTTCTGCAACACCCGAAGCAATGGTGGAAAGTGGACTTTACCACATATCACTTTTAGAGAAATACGATTTTGATAATATTGTGTTGTCCCTTAAATCGTCCGATACAAAACGTATGTATGACGCGTATGTAAAAGCATCAGAAAAATGCCGTTATCCGTTGCATCTCGGCGTAACCGAGGCGGGCACCGAAAATATGGGCGTTATAAAATCGGCTGCGGGCATTGGCGGACTACTGCTTCGGGGTATTGGCGATACGCTTCGTATATCACTTACCGATGAGCCTGTAAAAGAGGTTGCTGCCGCAAAAAATCTACTTAAAGCATTAGGTATTAGAAACGACGGTATAAAATTTGTATCCTGTCCAACCTGCGGCAGAACAGAAATTGATTTGATAGGACTAGCAAAACAAGCAGAAGAGCGTTTTGCTAATATAGATAAAGACATCACCGTCGCTATAATGGGTTGTGTTGTAAACGGACCGGGCGAGGCGTCTGCCGCCGATATAGGTATCGCGGGCGGCAAGGATTGCGGCGTTATATTTAAGGGCGGTAAAATACTTTATAACAAGGTGCCCGAAAATAAACTTTTGGATCTGTTAGAAGAAGAAATAAATAAAATGTGAGGAATATAAATGTACTCTTTTGGGGAACTGTTTGGTACATATTTAAGTGCAGAAACGATTGAAACGTTTAGCGGCGCAGAGATTTGTGAGTGCAAACTAAATAGTGAAAACCGTAGTCTTAATTTAAAATTACGCAGTGATGCATACATAGCGCACGCAAAGATAAATATGTTGCGCGAAGAGATTATACACGCTTTAAAACTTGAAAACGTCAGTTTTGAAATCAAGTTTGCAAACGGTGCTTTCTGTGTGTCCGCTGTAGAGGATATTGTTGCTGAAATACGCGCTAAAAATATAATTTTCAACGGATTTTTTAACGAGGCGCAGTATGTCCTTGACGGTAATAATTTAAAAATCACCTTAAAACACGGCGGTTACGCTAAAATTGAAGAGGGTAATTTTGAAAAGATTTTTAAAGTAGCTGTAAAAAAATATTTTGATATAGATATAAATATCACTTTTGACGGAGTACTCAAGGATGCGCCCATGGTTTTGCCCGAGCCAGAGCCGATGGTGGTGCAAAAGCAGTCCGATAAACCAAAGGTTGCATCAAAGGCTGTCGCTTTGCAAGAAGAAAAGAAATATGATTACAAGCCAAAGGATGGGCTACCTGTATATCTTGAAAGTGCAAAGCTTTTTTACGGTAGAAAAATAGATACAAACGTAAAAAAACTATCATCTGTTGCATTGCCGCAAAATGACGGCGAGAGCGTATACGTTGCCGCTTGGGGCGAGGTTTTCGGTCTTGAAAGCAAAGTTCTTGACACCAAACGCGGCGGCAAAATGGTTAAGGTGAAATTTTATTTCAGTGATACCACCAACTCGTTTAGTGCTTCGCTTACAAAATTCTTTGACCCTAAATATAGCAAAAATATGGATGCTGATGCAGCTGAATTTTTAAATTCTGTGTCAGCTCTTAAAAACGGCGCGTGCGTAATTGTAAACGGCGATTATTCTTACGATAGCTGGACACGTGATTTTGTGCTTGATGTAAAGGCGCTTGCAACTATAAAGAAATATGAAGAAACCGACGATTACGACGGCGAAAAGCGTGTAGAGCTGCACTGCCATACCAATATGTCGGCAAAAGACGCTGTGGCGAGCGCGGGCGATATCGTAAACCTCGCTTACAAATGGGGACACAAGGCGGTCGCCATTACCGACCACGGCGTTGTGCAGGCTTACCCTGCGGTTGCTGAGGCAGTGGGCAAAATCCGCAAGGGCGGCGGCGAGTTTAAAGCGATTTACGGTGTTGAAAACTACTTTATTGATGATACCAGATATAATATTTCAGAGCTTACTGGTAAAGAAATTGCAAAGCTGCGTAACCACCAGATTCTTTTGGTTAAGAATCTGGTAGGACTTAAAAATCTTTATAAGTTGGTGTCAGATTCGCACCTTAACAAATTTTACGGCAGACCGATAATTCTGCGCTCGGCGTTAGATGCTCATCGCGAGGGACTTATAGTTGGCTCTGCCTGTGAGCAGGGCGAGCTTTACCGCGCGATAATTGACGGCAAGGACGAAAAAACGCTTTTGGAGATTGCCGACTATTATGATTATCTCGAGATACAGCCCCTTGGCAATAACGAGTTTATGGTGCGTGATAGTGTAAAGCCCGACAAGGTTGACAAAAAGGGTAACGTTACGCCAAACCGTTTTAAAAACGTTACAAGCATTGAGGTTGTAAAGGACTTTAACCGCAAGGTTGTAGAGCTTGCCGATAAGTTAGGCAAGATGGTTGTAGCAACGGGTGACGTACATTTCCTTAAAAAGGAAGATGGCATAATCCGTCAGATAGTTATGGCCGGACAAGGTTTTGATGACATAGATAATCAAGCTCCGCTTCACTTTAAATCTACTACCGAAATGATGGAGGACTTTTCATATTTTGGTGATCGCGCATACGAGTTTGTAGTAGAAAATCCAAACAAAATAGCACAAATGGTATCAGATGAGGTTATCCCCGTACCAAAGGGAAATTATCCGCCTGTAATAGAGGGCTCGGACGACCTGCTTCGTGAGATTTGTTGGCGTAATGCCAAGGCTATGTACGGTGATCCCGTGCCCGAAATAGTTGAAAAGCGTCTAAACAAAGAGCTTAATTCGATTATCAATAACGGCTTCTCTATAATGTATATCTCGGCGCAAAAGCTTGTTGCAAAGAGTGAGGAACTCGGTTATTACGTAGGCTCGCGTGGTTCGGTTGGTTCGTCCTTTGTTGCTACAATGGCAGGTATATCAGAGGTTAACCCACTAGCGCCACATTATGTTTGCCCTACATGTCAGTACAGCGAATTCTTTACCGACGGCTCGGTGGGCTCGGGCTTTGACCTGCCAGAAAAGAACTGTCCGCACTGTAACACACCCCTTAACCGCAACGGTCATGACATACCGTTTGAAACCTTCTTGGGCTTTAAGGGTGACAAGGTGCCTGATATTGACCTTAACTTTTCTGACGAAGTGCAAAACACAATACAAGAATACACCAAAACTCTGTTTGGCGCGGAAAACGTTTATAAGGCGGGTACGATTTCTACCATTGCAGAAAAAACCGCCTTTGGTTTTGCAAAGGCTTACGCCGAAAAAATGAATATTACGCTGAGT
This sequence comes from Clostridia bacterium, assembly GCA_017442225.1. Lineage (GTDB taxonomy): Bacteria > Bacillota > Clostridia > Oscillospirales > Acutalibacteraceae > UBA737. Next base: position 17,623 of record JAFSAR010000017.1, on the reverse strand, counting down.
CAACCAGAACTTAATCGTCTGGCAAGCCTTGTAGAAGGCTCAAAGGTCAAGACCACAACGGGTCAGCACCCCGCAGGTATGATTATTGTGCCGCAGGGTATGACAATTTATGATTTTTGCCCCGTGCAGCACCCTGCTGACGACGTAAACAGCGATATTATTACAACGCACTTTGACTTCCACTCTATTCACGATACCATTTTAAAGCTTGACGAGCTCGGTCACGTTGTACCAACTACCTACAAATATCTTACCGAGTATACGGGCATTGACGTAAACGATGTTTCGATGAGCGACCCCAAGGTTTATAGCCTATTTACCTCGACCGAGGCTTTGGGTGTAAAGCCCGAGGATATCGAGTCAAACACCGGCACATTCTGCTTGCCCGAATTTGGCACGTCATTTGTTCGCGGAATGCTTGTTGACTGTAAACCTAAAAACTTTTCAGACCTTTTGCAGATTTCAGGGCTGTCACACGGTACCGACGTTTACCTTGGTAATGCAAAAGACCTTATTGATAACGGAACCTGTACCATTTCAGAGGTTATAGGTACCCGTGATAACATAATGGTTTACCTTATACATCAGGGTATGGACGAGGGCCGAGCCTTCAAGATTACCGAAACGGTGCGTAAAGGCTTGGTTGCAAAGGGTAAGGTATCCAAAGAAGAATGGGGACAGATGGAAGACGATATGCGAGCAGTAGGCGTGCCCGAGTGGTACATCGGCTCTTGCTACAAAATTAAGTATATGTTCCCCAAGGCTCACGCGGCAGCTTACGTCATCTCGGCAATAAAGCTTGGTTGGTACAAGGTGTATAGGCCGCTCGAATTTTATTGCGCGTACTTTACCGCCCGCCCCGAAGATGTTGACGTTCCCACCGTTATTAAGGGGCGCGGCGCCGTGCTTGCCAAAATGAACGAGATTAAGTTAAAGGGCAAAGAGGCTACTAAAAAAGAGCTTGATACCTATGATGTATTGCTTATAATCAATGAAATGATGGCAAGAGGCATCGAGATACTGCCTATTGATATTAAGCATTCCCACGCAATGAAGTTCTTGCCAGAAAACGGCAAAATGCGTCTACCTTTCGGTGCGCTTTCAGGTGTTGGTGAAAAAGCGGCATACTCAATTTATGAGGCAGCACAAAAGGGCGACTTTGTATCACGCGAGGATTTTGCAGTTGAAGCAGGTGTTTCAAAAACTATTATTCAAAACCTTGCCGACCTTGGAGCTATGGACGATTTGCCCGACACAAATCAAATGTCACTGTTTTAATTAAAAGCGAGAAGATTCGATTGAATCTTCTCGCTTATGTTTTTTATGCTGGGGGTTTAGGATTATTGATTATATCACCAATATCTATATCTATATCTATATCGTTATTATTATCGGTATTATTATGACTATTGTGTTTGTTTATAAAATATTCTTCGTACCCCTCAACCTCTACAGCTGGGACATAGGTTTTTGCAAATATCATATTGCCATTTTCGGCAGTACCAATGTTTTTGTAAAAGGCATAATAAGGTAAAAACAGTTCGCCTACATTGCTACCACCTTCATATTCAAAAGAGACATAGTCATAATTAGAAAAATCAACGGGGGTTTGCTCCGCCTGACAAAGTGCACAACCACCCATAGCCAAAACATAGCCTTTTTCTAAATATTCTTTTGCTTTTTCGAGTGGCAATAACTCTTTTTTAGCCACTGCTTTTAACGGAGAGTGATTATCTGTACGGTAAGACCAAAAACTGATAGAAAAAACATTATATAGGTCTGAAGCGCTAACAGTATCACCCTCAAAGCTTTTGTAATTATCAAAACGAATTTCAATGAAATCAGATTTAGGGATGCCGATGCCGCATAAATTATTTAATGGATGAGCACCTGAATTGTAAAAATAAACAGTTAAAGCTGTTACTCCGTAATTGCTATTATCATCATAATCACGATAAACTCTTGCACTGTCAAAATACACGTCAAACGTATCAAATAAAATTTGTTTAATCTCTGATAAAGAATTTATGATTTCTTGGTCGCTTTGCGTCTGATTTACGGTGACAGGTTTTCCATTAAGAGCGATGTTGCCAGGACCATCAGGACTATCAGGACTATAACGAATTATGTTTCTATTATTATATTGGGTTAAATAGAAAGGACCAGTGATGTCAATTTTGATATGATCATGGAGACCGTCAAAACTTTCTTTTATTTCATACGATGGCAGTGAGATATTTAGGGTTTGTGCCATTTTAGGAAAATGCTTGTTTGCTAGTGTTTGAACTTCGTTTTTGTCAAAGTTTCTTTGATAATAGCCTTCATATATTGTTACATATTTATCAGTGGGTACAGGGTTAATATATAGATACTCTATGTTTGGCGAATACACCTCTTCGTACGTAGTGGTTGGACTATTTACACCAACGTTTGTAAAGTATAAATCATCAACCGTAATAGTTATTTCGTCAGAATCTTTGCTAGCTGAGATAGGACCGCTTGACCCCGTTGTGCCGCTTGTGCCTAAGCTTTTGTCACTGCTGTTGGTATTACTGCTTGTGCTCTGCGGCTCGTTTTTATGCTGTTCATTTTTGGTGGGTTCACTTTGTGTCTGTTCGGTTGAAGATTCTCCGTTTATAACTTCGGTTATAATCTCTGTATCATCCGACTCGGTGAATTTATTATCGTTTAAATCGCTCATTACCTTAATTGACGGTATTGCTACTAAAACTGCGGCAATGCAAGCGGCGATGGAGCTTATAATAATTTTCTTTCTTCTTGTGGCAATGTATATAGCGGGGGATTTTGCCTCGGCTATAAGCTCGTCGTCAATAGCATCAAACGCATTTTGAAATAGGTTATTATCGTTCATATAAACACCTCCTGCTGTTCAAGGTGGTCGAGCAGTTTTTGTCGGGTGCGTGAAAGTATCATTTTGACCTTGCTTTGCGTAAAGCCAAATTGACGAGATATATCTTTTATGGAGTCGCAGTACCAATAGTGACAAATAAACACCTGTCGGTCACGCGTGGGCAACTCGCGTAAAAAGGCGTTTAAAATCTCGGTGATTTCAAGCTCGGATATAGCGTTTGTGTTGTCGGGGATAAGGTTGGCAAGTTCGTCGATTGGCAATGATTGATTGCCGCCGCCACGCTTTTGCGCAGTATTAGCTCTTAGCTTTTTAAATGAGAGATTACGTGTAATTCGGCTTAAAAAGGCGGAAAGCACCTGTGGCTTAGTGGGCGGTATTTGGTCCCACGCCGCCATATATGTATCGCTTTCACATTCCTCGGCATCCTCGTGTGTCTTTAAAATATTATAAGATACTGAATATAGAAGTTTACCGTATTTTTGTTTGGTCTCATTTATCGCAGAGTTATCGCGCGCGAAATACAGTTCAATTATTCTGCTGTCATCCATAAAATTCACCCCTTCACTTAACAAGTACGCTTTTAAAAGCAGTTGGTCACAAAATCTTTATTTTTATTATATAAGCACATATGGATATTGTAAAGTAGTATAAAATGCACAAAAATCTCAAAAATTTTTGATTTTTTGAAGAAAAAGGTTGCAATTTTGTAACCTTTTGGTATAATAAGACTATAAAAGGTTACAAAATTGTAACAATTTTGAGAGGAGAATTTTTGTGGGTGATGTAATTACGCTGATTATCGACTGTATAAAAAGCACGGCATCTACAATTAAAAATAGTTCAAACAAAGCAAAACAGGGTATTTTTGCAGGTGTGGCAGTATTGGCAATTCTTGCAAGCCTTTCTTTCACAGGCGCCCGTATAGCATATAAAGTAAATTACAGCGGTCATACAATCGCTACCGTCAGCAGTAAAAAGCAGTTTAACGAAGCGCTCCAATTGGTAGTAAGTATGGTAAACGGCAAGGGTGTTGAAACGGTGGTTGAAGAACCCGAGTTTAACACAACTGTTGTGCTAAGCGAAAATATTAATAACACAACAGAGGTTGCCGATGCAATAATTGACAACACCGATGCAATTGTCAGGGCATCGACCCTTTACGTAGACGGCAACGCTGTAGCGCGTGCTGAAAAAAGAATGTTAGATAGTATAATAAACAACCGTCTTAACAGCTTTAATGTTGAAAATCAACAGTGTACAAGCCGTTTCGTTGGTGAAGTATTGTGTGAAGACGGATATTTAATGGCAACCAACCTCGATAGCAAGAGTGATGTAGAGGCGGTTGTGAACTCACTTGCCGTAATTACCGAAATGCGTCAGGTTACCGACGTTATGGTGCCCTATAAGAGCACCGTGCAAAAGACCAACGAGCAGATAGTAGGCTATAGCGCGGTAACCGTTACGGGCGTTTCGGGTGTTAACCGCGTTACACAGGACATTGTAATGGTAAATGGTGAGGTTCAATCTTGTGTTGAGGTTAGCAATGAAGTTGTTGTTGCTCCTGTTAATGAGGTTATTGTAAAGGGCACTGCAAAAACACTTGCGTCTGCTAAGCAAAAGCAAGCAGCGCACAGCGCGGGCTTTATATTTCCTGTACCCGCAGGAAGCTGGAAGGTAAGCTCATACTACGGCGACGGCAGGAATCATAAAGGAATTGACATTTGTGCAAAAAGCGGTACTTCTATCTATGCCGTAGCAGACGGCACGGTTGTGTATTCAGGCTGGAAGGGCGATTACGGATATTGCGTAATTATCGAGCATGAGGGTGGTATGCGCACACTTTATGCGCACGCAAAGCAGCTATGCTGTAATGTGGGCGACATTGTATCACAGGGCGAAATTATAGCCCTTGTGGGAACAACAGGTCAGTCAACAGGCAATCACGTACATTTTGAGGTTATTGCAAACGGCAGAAACGTTGACCCCGCGCCGTATATAAATTTGGATTAAGTAAATATTTATCATAGCAAAAAACAACGCCGATAAAATTATCGGCGTTGTTTTTTGCTATGATAATGAGTCTTTTTTGTGTTTTTAGCCTTGACGAAAACACAATATTTAGTATATAATATATACTGTATGATAATATGCAAAAGTATGCAAGGAAGTGTAATTTTGGCTAAAGCAAAAGCACAATATGATAATACAAGTATTCAAAAGCTCGAAGGCCCCGACCGTGTGCGTAAGCGCCCGGGCGTTATATTCGGTTCTGACGGTCTTGACGGCTGCGAGCATTCGGTTTTTGAAATAATATCAAACTCTATTGACGAAGCGCGCGAGGGTCATGGTAAAAAGATAGTCATTACCTATCACAGTGATAATTCTATCGAGGTGCAGGACTTCGGTCGAGGTTGTCCCGTGGACTACAACTCCAAATACGACTGCGAAAACTGGGAAATGGTTTTTTGCGAAATGTATGCGGGCGGTAAGTATGGCACAGATGAGGGGTCTAACTACAGCACATCAATAGGTCTTAACGGTCTAGGCCTTTGCGCGACGCAGTATGCGGCAGAGTGGATGGACGTTGAGGTTAAGCGCGATGGATTTAAGTATAATCTGCATTTTGAAAAGGGCTTTAACAAGGGTGGATTGAAGCGCGAGGAATACTCAGGTCGCGATACAGGCACTAAAATCCGTTGGAAACCCGATATCGAGGTCTTTACCGATATAAATATTCCGCGCGACTATTTTATTGATACCCTTAAAAGACAGGCAATCGTTAATGATGGACTGCTTTTTGAATTCCGTGAACAGCAGGGCGCGCGTTATATAACACAAGATATTATATACGAAAACGGTATTACCGATTACGTTAACGAAACGGTAGGCGAAGAAAAGCTTACCTCGGTACAGTTCTGGTCTGCCGAGCGCAAGGGACGTGACCGCGAGGACAAGCCCGAATATAAGGTAAAGATAAATGCGGCGCTGACGTTTTCTAACCGTCACACAAAAAAAGAATATTACCACAATTCAAGCTGGCTTGAATACGGCGGCGCGCCTGAACGAGCTGTAAGAAATGCCTTTGTATATCAGATTGACGCATACCTTAAACAAAACAATAAATATAAAAGTAACGAGAGCAAGATAACGTTTTCTGATATTGAAGAGTGTCTGGTGCTGGTCATTTCATCATTTTCGCCCGGTGGTTTGGTGTCTTATGAGAACCAAACCAAAAAGAGCATTACAAATAAGTTTATAGGCGATGCTATGACCGAGTTCTTGCGTCATCAGCTTGAAATCTATTTTATAGAAAATAAAGCCGAGGCTGAAAAAATTGCTGAACAGGTGCTTATAAACAAGCGTAGCCGTGAGCGCAGTGAAAAAGAGCGTATAAATCTTAAAAAGACACTTGCCACAGGCAACTCAATGGCAGATCGCGTGCAAAAATTTGTGGATTGCCGCAGTAAAGACGTGAATGAGCGCGAGCTGTATATAGTTGAGGGTGATTCGGCGCTTGGTTCTTGTAAGCTGGCGCGAGATGCGGCTTTTCAGGCTATTATGCCTGTGCGAGGCAAGATTCTTAACTGCTTAAAGGCAGAGTATGATAAGATTTTTAAGAGTGAGATTATCACCGACCTGCTTAAAGTATTGGGTTGCGGGGTTGAGGTAAAATCAAAAGCAAATAAAAACCTTTCCAACTTTGATATGGGCAATCTCAGATGGAATAAAATCATTATCTGTACCGATGCCGACGTCGACGGTTTCCATATCCGTACGCTTATTTTAACTATGATTTACCGCCTTATGCCGACCCTCATAAGCGAGGGTAAGGTGTTTATCGCAGAAACACCGCTTTATGAAATCAACACCAAGGCAAAGACCTATTTTGCTTATGACGAAAATGAAAAGGCGGATATACTTGCGCAAATAGGTGATGATAAGTATACGCTGCAGCGTTCAAAAGGACTTGGTGAAAACCAGCCAGATATGATGAACCTGACTACCATGAACCCCGAAACACGTCGACTTATAAAAATACTGCCTGAGGATGCCGAGCACACAAGCGAGATGTTTGATCTGCTGCTTGGCGACAATCTCATAGGCAGAAAAGACTATATTTCAGAATACGGCTATCTTTATATGGATGACGCCGATATTAGCTAAAGATATATAAATTAAAGGAGATTATAAAATTGGCTCCAAGAAAGAAAAAAGAAACCGAGAAAACCGCTAAAAAGCCGCAAAGCAATGCCTATATTGCGGGAGCGGGTACCGTGGTTGAAAGTCTGGTTACCGAAACGCTAAAGTCAAACTTTATGCCATACGCTATGAGCGTAATTGTTTCACGTGCCATACCAGAAATTGACGGTTTTAAGCCCTCGCACCGCAAACTGCTTTACACAATGTATAATATGGGACTACTTAAAGGCTCTACAATAAAGTCGGCAAACATAGTAGGTCGTACTATGCAGCTTAACCCACATGGCGACGCTGCCATTTATGAAACAATGGTACGACTTAGTGAAGGTAACGAGGCATTACTGCACCCGTATGTTATGTCAAAGGGATCGTTCGGTAAATCCTATTCACGCGATATGCAGTGCGCGGCTTCCCGTTATACCGAGGCAAAATTGGAGCCCATAGCCGAAGAGCTTTTCAGTGATATTGACAAGGACACGGTTGATTTTGTCGATAACTATGACGCTACAATGAAAGAGCCTGTGCTGTTTCCTGTAACATTTCCGTCAATACTTGTTAATGCCAATATGGGTATTGCGGCAGGTATGGCGAGTAACATATGCCCCTTTAATCTTCGCGAAGTGTGCGAAACCACTATTGCTTATATTAAAGATAATGACATAAATGTTGCCGACACACTTTTAGCGCCCGATTTTCCAATAGGTGGCGAGCTGCTCTATGACCGCAGTGAAATGGAAAAGATTTATGAAACAGGTCGAGGTAGCTTCAAGGTTCGTGGCACCTATGTCTACGACAAGGCAAATAACTGTATTGATATAAAATCTATACCGCCCACCACTACAACCGAGGCTATTATCGAAAAGGTAATCGATCTTGTAAAACTGAAAAAGATTACCGAAATTAATGATATCCGTGATGAAACCGACCTTGGCGGTTTGCAGATTACAATCGACCTAAAACGTGGTGTCGACCCCGAAAAGCTGATGAAAAAGCTTTTCAAAATGACACCGTTGCAGGACAGTTTCTCTTGCAATTTTAATATTCTTATCGCGTCAAGTCCTATGGTGCTTGGTGTTAAGGATATTATCAGCGAGTGGGTGGCATTCCGCAGTGAGTGCGTGCGCCGCAGAGTTTATTTTAAGCTTAAAAAAGCGCAGGACAAGCTACATTTGCTTAAAGGTATGGAAAAAATCCTGCTTGATATTGACAAGGCGATAAAAATCGTCCGCGATACAAAAGAGGAAAAAGAGGTTATCCCAAACCTTATGATTGGCTTTGGTATCGATGAAACTCAGGCAGAATACGTTGCCGAAATCAAGCTGCGTCATTTAAATCGCGAATATATCCTTAAGCGTCTCGATGAAATTGAAAACTTAGAAAAAGAAATCGAAGAGATGCAGGCAATTCTTGATTCTAAAGCCAGGATTAAAAAGATAATCGTCACAGAACTTCAAGAGGTTATAAAAAAATACGGTCGCGACCGTAAGACTCAAATCATTTCAGCCGAGACCGAAGACGTTACAAATGAGCCCGAAGCAGTTGACGATTCTCCCGTAACACTCTTCTTTACAAAAGACGGTTACTTTAAAAAGATTACACCGCTATCACTTCGTATGAGTGGCGAGCAAAAGCTTAAAGAGGGCGACGAGATAACACAGGTTATTGAATCAAGCAACGCGCATGATTTGCTTTTCTTTACCACAAACGCGCAGGTTTACAAAAGCCGTGTTATCGACTTTACCGACGGCAAGGCGAGCGCGCTGGGCGACTTTGTTGCAGGAAAGCTTGGTTACGACGAGGGCGAAGCCAGTCTTTATATGGTTGATACCCGCGATTATTCAGGCTTTATGATTTTTGTGTTCGATAACGGTAGGGTGGCTAAGGTTCCGCTTAAATCCTACGAAACCAAAACCAACCGTAAAAAGCTTATTAAGGCATATTGTGAAAAATATAAAATTCACACAATTCTTTATTTTAAAGAGGACTGTGATATTTTGCTTAAATCCACAAACAACCGAATGCTACTTGTAAACACCGCTATGGTTCCCGCGAAGGCCACCAAAGACAACGGTGGCATTGCGGTTATGACTCAAAAGAAGGGTCAGCGTATATTTGCAGCAGAGCCGTATGTAGCAGACAGCCTTGAAAATCCGCACCGCTACCGCACAAAGAATTTACCTGCGGCGGGCGCGCTGCCGCAAAAGGCGCAAGCAACACAAACGGCACTTGACATATAACGCATTTAGCGGTAAAATAAAAAACCGCTCGAAATCACAAATATCGTCTTGAATATTTCCAAGACAAATTGCATCTCGGGCGGTATGTCCGCCTCGAAATGCAAACGCTGTTATTCGCGGCTGACAATATTTAATATTAGCAATATTTTTAAAATTATACATTACCTTTGGAGTTGGTAAATTTATGAATAAAGAATTAGCAAAGCAGTATGACCCCAAAGACGTTGAAGACCGCATTTATAAAATGTGGCTTGACGGCAAATATTTTCACGCTAAATGCGAGGAGGGCAAGGATACCTATACTATAGTTATCCCGCCACCAAACATTACAGGACAGCTTCATATGGGTCACGCGCTTGATAATACCTTGCAGGATATTCTTATCCGTTTTAAGCGTATGCAGGGTTATGATACCTTGTGGCTGCCGGGCACCGACCACGCGTCCATCGCTACCGAAGCCAAAATTGTTGAGGCTATGAAAAAAGAGGGTATCACAAAAGAGGATATCGGTCGTGATGGTTTCCTCACAAGAGCTTGGGCGTGGAAAAAACAATACGGCGGTAGAATTATAGAGCAGCTTAAAAAGTTAGGTTCTTCTTGTGACTGGGACCGCGAGCGTTTTACTTTAGACGAGGGCTGCAATAAAGCAGTAAAAGAAGTTTTTGTTAATCTTTACGAAAAAGGTCTTATCTATCGTGGCGAGCGTATCATTAACTGGTGTCCGCACTGCAAGACCTCTATCTCTGACGCTGAGGTTGAATATGAGGAGCAGGCAGGTCATTTTTGGCATTTGCGTTATCCTTTTGCTGATGGCAGCGGATATCTCGAGCTTGCTACTACCCGCCCTGAAACGTTGCTTGGCGATACCGCCGTTGCGGTAAACCCAAATGATGAAAGATACAAGGATTTAATCGGTAAAGAACTTGACCTACCAATAGTTCACCGTAAAATACCCGTTGTTGCTGACGATTATGTTGAAATGGATTTCGGCACAGGCGTTGTTAAAATCACACCTGCGCACGACCCCAACGACTTTGAAGTAGGTCTTCGTCACAATCTGCCTGTTATCTGTGTTATGACCGACGATGCAAAAATCGTTGCCGACTATCCCAAGTATGCAGGTATGGATAGGTATGAGGCGCGTAAAGCAATAGTCGCTGACCTTGAAGCTGAAGGCGCGCTCGTTAAGGTCGAAGACTACACCCACAATGTCGGCACCTGCTACCGTTGCGGTACAACCGTTGAGCCCGCTGTTTCAAAGCAGTGGTTTGTAAAAATGAAGCCTCTGGCTACCCCCGCAATAGATGCTGTTAAAAACGGTCAGACCAAATTTGTACCTCAACGTTTTGAAAAGGTATATTTCCACTGGCTTGAAAACATCCGCGACTGGTGTATATCCCGTCAGCTTTGGTGGGGTCACCGCATACCCGCATGGTACTGCGAGGAGTGCGGCGAGATTACGGTATCGCGTGAGGACGCTAAATGCTGCGCTCATTGCGGCAGTAAAAATATTCATCAGGATCCCGATACTCTTGACACTTGGTTTTCGTCAGCGCTCTGGCCATTCTCAACTCTTGGTTGGCCTGATGAAACCACAGACCTAAAGCATTATTACCCAACGAACACACTAGTTACAGGTTACGATATTATTCCTTTCTGGGTAATGCGTATGATGTTCTCGGGAATTGAGCATACAGGCGAGGTGCCGTTTGACACCGTGCTTATCCACGGTCTTGTAAGAGACAGTCAAGGCAGAAAAATGTCAAAATCTTTAGGCAATGGTGTTGACCCGCTCGAAGTAATTGACACTTACGGCGCAGACGCGCTTAGATTTTCACTTGCTACAGGCAACAGCCCTGGTAACGATATGCGTTATATCCCCGAGAGAGTAGAGGCAAGCCGCAACTTTGCAAACAAGATATGGAACGCTGCAAGATTTATTATGATGAATCTTGAAAACGACGAGGTTCTGCCACTTAACACCGCGGACTTTGCGCTTGAGGATAAATGGATAATCTCTAAATACAACACACTCGTTCGTGACGTTACCGAAAACCTTGACCGTTTTGAACTTGGTATGGCGGTACAAAAACTGTACGACTTTATATGGGATGTATTCTGCGATTGGTATATCGAGATTTGCAAATCGCGTCTTAATGGCGAAGATGAAAAGGCAAAAAATACCGCTCGCAGTGTGCTGACTTATGTGTTTACAAATACACTTACGCTCTTGCATCCGTTTATGCCGTTTATAACAGAGGAAATCTGGCAGAGCTTGCCACACAGTGGCAACGCGCTTATGGTAACCGAGTGGCCAACATTCCGCGACGAATTTAATTTTGCTAATGATGAAGCCGAGTTCGAAAAGATTATGCTTGTAATAAAGGCTATCAGAAACCGCCGCGCCGAGATGAACGTTCCTCCGTCTAAGAAAGCAAAGGTTTGCATACAGACGGCTTTTGCCGATACCTTTAGCACAGGCACGTCATATATCTGCCGCTTGGCAAGTGCCTCTGAGGTTGAAATAGGCGATAGGTTTGACACCGACGGCGCAGTTCGTGTGGTTACTGATGCGGCTACAGTTTATATGCCGATGAAAGAGCTTGTTGATATCGAAGGTGAAATCGCAAGACTTAACAAGGATTTGCAAAAGGCTATTGTTGACAAAGAGTTCTTTGAAAAGAAGCTTAACAATCAGGGCTTTGTTGCAAAAGCGCCTGCCGCTGTTATCGAACAGCAAAGACAGGGGCTTAGCAAAGCGCTTGATAAAATCAAGATGATTGAAGATAGTATTAACGAAATCAAGGCTCTATGTTAATTTGAAATGAAAAAAGGGAGCTGAATATTATTTCGGCTCCCTTAAATATTACAGCAGATGTATTTTTCTTTATCAAATTAATAAGCTTTAAATATATCCGCTGTATTAAAAAAGGATTAATTGCTTAATCCTTGATAGTATTATGTGAAATGTTTTTTAAAATTTTCAAGTAAAATTCTGGTGTTTTATGAATTATAAGGAAACTTTAAATTATATACATTCTTGCGGTAGATTTTCGCACAAGGCAAGTCTTGAACGAATAACTGCTGTGTGCGAAAAATTAGGTAACCCGCAAAATAATTTTAAATGTATTCACATTGCGGGCACCAATGGCAAGGGCTCGACCTGCGCTTTTATAACAAGCGCTTTAATAGCGGCGGGATACAGAGTCGGCGTATTTATATCGCCCTTTATTACCGATTTTTGCGAACGTATACAGATAAACGGCAAAAATATCAGCCACGATGATTTATGCCGTTTGTCGCAACGCGTAATTGATACGGGTGTTGCGCTCACTGAATTTGAATTTATAACGGCTGTCGGTTTTTTATATTTCAGTGAAAACAAAATCCAAGTTGCCGTGCTTGAGACGGGACTTGGCGGAAGATTTGACGCGACAAACGTGATACCAAAACCGCTTTTATCGGTTATTACAAAAATCGGTCTTGACCACACCGCTGTTTTAGGCGACACGATTTCACAAATTGCTACTGAAAAATGCGGCATAATAAAGGGTGACAATGTGGTTACGTCGCATAATCAGCCGTCGGATGCTTTATCGGTTATAAAAAATCACGCGACAAACGCAATAACACCCGAAGCAACTGATTTAAAAGCCGTGAAATGCTCCATTCTTGGTAACAACTTTATTTATAAAGATGTGTGTTATGAAACATCACTCGGCGGCGAATATCAGATAGAAAACGCGCTTATCGCAATTGAAACGCTTAAAAATTGCAGATTGCCTATAAGTGAAACCGATATGCAAACGGGACTGAAAAATGCTTTTATTCCCGCACGTCTTGAAGTGGTAAGTCGTGACCCGCTTATTGTAATCGACGGGGCGCATAATCCCGACGGCGCAGGGGCTCTTACCACGGCGCTTAAAGAATATAATGGTACTACTGCAATAATTGGTGTAATGCGGGATAAAAATTATGGCGAGGTTTTAGCCAAAACACTGCCGTTTTGCAAAAACATTATTTGCGTAAGACCCGAGGACCCACGTTCTTTGCCTGCCGAGGAATTGGCAAATGAAGCGCAAAAATATTGCAATAGTATTTTTACTGCAAACACACTCGATGATGCCGTAACCTTAGCGAAAGAAAAGGCAAAGGGCAAACCTATATTTATTTTTGGCTCGCTTTACTTGGCGTCACAAATACGACCGCTTTTAAAGTAAAAAACCAAAATCTGACAAAATGATATGACAAAATTTTTAAGGACAAGCCTTTATACTTAGATAAAGGCTTGTTCTTTATTATTTTATTACACAGAGGTGTTTATATGTCGGTCGAAATCAGTGTAAACGGTGAGGTAACAACCGCATATCTGTGCGGAGAGATAGACCATCATTCCGCAGCATCCATACGCGCGACAATCGACAATGCGGCAGAGCTTAATATGCCGTCGCTGCTTGTTTTAGATTTTACGCGTGTCAGCTTTATGGACAGCTCGGGCATAGGTCTTGTTATGGGCAGATACCGCAATTTATCACGGCGGGGCGCCAAGCTGCATATTACAGGAGCTTCACCACAAATATATAAAGTGATGAAACTGTCTGGAATAGGAAAGCTTGCCACCATTGATGAATGTAAAAAATAAGGAGATAATTATGGAAATTATAAATAAATTCAGTATGAATCTATTATCGCGTTCGGCAAACGAGGGCTTTGCTCGTGCGACGGTTGCGGCATTTGCGGCGCAGCTTGACCCCACGCTTGAAGAAATCAACGATATAAAAACCGCCGTCAGCGAGGCGGTTACCAATTGCATAGTCCACGCTTATCGCGAGGGACTTGGCAAGATTTACATAAGCGGTGAAATCAGTAATACAAATATAATTAAAATAAAAATCCGTGATAACGGTTGCGGTATCGAAAACGTCGAAAAGGCTATGGAACCGCTTTTTACTACGGTCGGCGGCGAGCGTGCAGGACTTGGCTTTGCTGTTATGCAGTCGTTTATGGATGATATACGCGTGCGGTCAAAGGTTGGCAAGGGTACTACCGTAACACTTGCCAAAAAGATAGCTCCGCGTTACAGCGTCAATGGCTGATACACTCACGCGCGACCGCTTTATCGAAAGCAATCTGCCCCTCGTTCATTCGCTTTGCAAACGGTTTGTGGGGCGCGGTATCGAGTATGATGACCTTTATCAAGCGGGTTGCGTCGGTCTTGTCAAGGCGGCGGACGGTTTTGACGAAACAAGGGGTCTTTGTTTTTCAACATACGCGGTGCCTGTAATCTTGGGCGAAATACGGCGCCTTTTTCGTGACGGCGGCACAGTTAAGGTGTCGCGCAGTCTTAAAGAGCTGTCGCTGAAGCTTACTCGTGTAAAATCCCAACTCGAATTAAAACTGTCGCGCGAGCCTACCGTCAGCGAGCTTGCCGCAGAGCTCGGCGTCACACCCGAAGAGGTTACCGAGGCAATATCCGCCTCTCAAGCCACAGTATCACTGACCTATGAGGGTGAAGACGGTGTGTGTGAAACGGACGTTGCGGTAGCAGGCCCCGAGGATTTGCTTACCAATAAACTGCTCTTGCAGCGCGCGTTCAAGCATCTTGACGATACCGAGCAACAGATAATTCACTGTCGCTATTTTGAATATCTAACCCAAAACGAGACTGCAAAACGGCTTAATATGTCACAGGTACAGGTATCTCGCGCCGAAAAGAAAATATTGCTTAAGCTGCGCGCCACTATAGGCTCGGTCGCTTGACAAAAAAACCATTTAATTGTATATTTATATATGTATCGTAGGTGTCATTCAAGAATGACCTGCGGGCGATTCGTGAATCGTCCCTACAATAAATATTCATAATGCAACAAGGGGAACAAAAATGCAACCTACATTATATATTGTAATACCTTGCTACAATGAGCAAGATGTTTTGCCCGTAACGGCGCCTATGTTTTTGCAAAAAATCAACGACCTTTATATCGACGGTAAAATAAGTGACAATAGCCGCGTACTTTTTGTAAATGACGGCAGTCGCGACAACACCTGGAATATAATTACCGAGCTTTCAGAACTTGACGAGCACTATTGCGGTGTGTCTCTTAGTCGCAACCGCGGTCACCAGAACGCTCTGCTTGCGGGGCTTATGGAAGCCGCCGACAAATGCGATGCGGCAATCTCGGTTGACTGTGACGGTCAGGACGATTTTGACGCAATTGATAAGATGATAGATGAATATCTGTCGGGCTGTGACATTGTATATGGTGTTCGCTCAGACCGTAAGACCGATACGGGCTTTAAGCGCGGCACGGCGCAGTTGTTTTATAAACTGATGAAGGCTATGGGCGCGGATATTGTTTACAACCACGCCGATTACCGTTTGATGTCTAATCGTGCGCTCAAAGAACTTTCAAAATTCAAAGAGGTAAATCTTTTTCTGCGCGGCATTGTTCCGATGATAGGCTTTAAGTATTCGACTGTTGAATATTCACGAAAAGAGCGTATGGCGGGCAAAAGCAAATATCCACTTAAAAAGATGATATCCTTTGCGCTTGACGGTATAACGAGCTTGTCGGTGAAGCCGATACGTCTTATAACTGCGTTTGGTTTTGTTGTATCGGCGCTTAGTGTTATCGGCATTATATGGTCGGTTGTCAGCGCCTTTATGAACATTACCGTTGCGGGCTGGGCATCAACCGTCAGCATAATCTGCTTCCTCGGCGGTGTTCAATTACTGAGCCTCGGTGTAATAGGTGAATATATCGGCAAGATTTACCTTGAGGTAAAAGGCAGACCGCGATATATAATTGATAAAAAGACGGATGAGATGAAATAAAGTTTTATAATTTAATGTAGGGAACGACCTGTGTGTCGTTCCTTTTTCACATTTATATTGGTTCTGCAATAAACTGTAAAGAGGACGTAAATTTTAAAAAGGAGAAAAGGCTATGAACTATATGGATACTAACCACCGTATGCCGCGTGATATGGCTGCGGATAAAGATGTTCTCGCTATGGCTTTTGTTAATTCGCAAAAAATCACTTCAGTATACGATGTTGATACAGGATTTACTTGCGGAACGATATATCCTTGTCTTAATAAACCTTTAAGCACAGGAGGCGCATGGCGATGAATGAAAAAATGATGATGAAAAAGAAAATTCACGCTTACGATTTTGCGATACACGAAACCGTACTGTTTCTTGATACCCATCCGCGTGAGCAAAAGGCGTTGCATATGCTGCGCGAATACCGCCGTCGCAGACAGGAAGAGGTTGCAAAGTACGAAGCGCGTTTTGGTAAATATATTGTAACACCCAATGATGCTCCGGCGGAAAATTGCTGGGAATGGGTAGACTGCCCATGGCCGTGGGAAAGGCAGGTTTAATGTATGTGGCAATATGAAAAGAAATTACAGTACCCCGTAAATATCAAAAATCCAAATCCCAAATATGCAAAAATAATCATAAGTCAATACGGCGGCCCCGACGGTGAGCTCGGCGCGTCTATGCGTTATCTTACTCAACGCTACGGTACACCTTATAATGAGGTCAAGGGTCTCCTTACTGATATAGGTACGGAAGAATTAGCACACATGGAAATGGTATGCGCTATGGTTTATCAGCTGACCCGAAACCTTACTCCCGAACAGATTAAGGCATCGGGCTTTGACACCTATTTTGTAGACCACACAGCGTCCGTTTATCCTGTAGCGGCATCGGGTCTGCCTTGGCGCGCTGAATATATTCAGTCAAAAGGCGACATCATTGCCGACTTACACGAAGATATGGGCGCAGAGCAAAAGGCACGCGTGACCTATGATAACCTTATCCGCCTTATCGACGACCCCGATATTCTTGATCCGCTCAAATTCTTGCGTCAGCGTGAGATTGTGCATTATCAGAGATTCGGTGAGGCGCTCGGCATTACTACCGATAGATTAAACAGCAAAAATTTCTACGCATGCAATCCTAATTTTGATAAGGGCTGCGGAAGGTAACGATTTAAAATAGTAAAAAGGCAGCGTTTTTATAGCGCTGCTTTGTTTTATATATAAGAAAAAATTGTGTATATTATATATGTATAGTCACCATATATTGTGCCCCAAAATTTGGAACCAAAAAGTTTGAAAAAATTTTAAAAAAAACTTAACAAAAGTGTTGACAAACTGTTTGTGGTGTGGTAATATAATCGGGCACCTTTGAGAAAGGGTGTACTTAGAGTGCCTAAAAGGGCGCGAACGAACCTTGAAAATTAAACAACGACAAGATAATAAGGACCCGACAATTCTTAAGAGAAATCGAAAGAAATCAAG
>JAFSAR010000016.1 GCA_017442225.1 Clostridia bacterium | reverse complement strand
TTAAGGGAATCTAATAATAGTTTTCTTTTTCTTCTCGGCATAAGCGAGTGCTATTTTTGTCCCGCTTTTTCTACCTTTTGGGGTGTAATCCTCTTTATAATAAACAATGCAGAAACGGCTATTATCTATCATCTCACAGTTCCTCTTTACATAACTCGCTTTACCTGCACCAAGCACCGATTTAGGAAAATAGGTATCCTCATAGCTTTCTAAAAGGTATGCTTCATAGCTTTCATCAATATACGGATATTCTGCCCTCACAAAAATTCTTTTTATGTGAGGGTGCTTTTTCTTTATTTCGGTCACTATATCATAACAGAGATCATCAAATTGGCTCTTGCTGCCAAAAAGAAAAATATCAATACTTTCTTCTGTAATTAAGCGTTCGATTACCACACATATTTTTTCCTTTAGCTCATCAGTCACATTTATTTCCCTATGACCGATAAAACAACAAGTATTCTCCACCAATTTTATCTACCCACTCTCATAAAAACGCAATTTTCCTTATACATTATAAGTTTATAGAATTGTATTCTATATGTCAATAAAAATTGATAATACAATTCTGTAAAATTAGCGGGTGTATGGGATACAATTATATACGGTGGTGATTATATGATGACTGAGCAACAATTTATAGAAAGACTTGCAAAACTCCGTATACAAAAAGGTGTTTCTGCAAGAGATATGAGTTTAAGTTTAGGGCAATCAGAATCCTATATCAATAAAATTGAAAACAAAGCTTCACTCCCATCCATGAGCGTATTCTTTTATATATGCGACTATCTTGAAATAACTCCCGAACAGTTCTTTGCAATGGATGTTGAGGCTCCCGAAACGATGAAAAAGATAACTGACAATTTAAAACGTCTATCTAAAGAACAGTTAGAGCATGTAAATACAATCATTGAAGATATTATGAAGTAAATTCAAAGAGGAAGATGCACGAAAGCACCTTCCTCTTATTTTATTCCTCGTTATCTTCAGTTTCCATATAAGTTCTTGCGCGTTTGGATAGTGCTGTGGAACTGACGCACGAAAGTGTTATAGAATTATCGTCTAATAGAATCATTGAACGAACTTCCTTATCACCTGTAACATCTATAACCTGCATAGATGCCCTGTCCAAGTTGTGCTTTTTCAAGAATCTACGCGCCTTATCGGCATCCGCCGCAATAATATGTTTAATTTTATCAACGTTTGTAAAATTTTTATTTCCAATATTAATAAACTTCTCACTCACAGTCAAATTCCTCTCTTTCTATAATTGGAATATTTCGGATCGGCTCTTCATATTCCATATCAAACACATACGACCATCTGTTTTTCTTAATATCAATAATACTTGCAAGGTAAACTGTTTTATCAAGCTGACATAAGCGTTCACGACCAATACTCTTTATCCATTTATCTATTTGCGGTTTTAGTATATTGGTAATCGCATCAAAGCTGCGCCCAATAAAAATTATTCTATCGGTTATAGTGGCTATTTTTGAGCATTTATCATTAAAGTCTATTTGCTTATGGTTGCCGCACTCAACCTCAAAATAGTCCGTTTCCTCTGCAAAAGTTGCAATAATATCGGGTATAACGGAGCGACCATTCTCAAGTCTTATAAAGTTATCACGGCGGCTTATTGTTATGGCGTCATAAAATTCCAATTGTTTTATAAGCATAGAGGCATCCTTTATCATATATCCGTGCTGTAAGCTTGCGTGTTCTTTTATAAACATAAAAGCCTCAGGTACAGGAACTTTTTTCCTAAAATGCATCATATAAAGCATCCTACCGATTTCGGTTATCAAAAGAACATTAAACTGACGGTATCCCGTATCTATTCTTTGCACTTTAAATAACTGCAAAGCCACTAAATGCTTTATATAGCGCCAAGCCGCATCATCGCTGACGATATCCTTCAGCTCTAAAATTATTTTGTCAATAATAGCATTTTTTGCTATCTTTTCTTCGGATATGCCTTGAGAGACTATAACCTCAAATGCCAACCAGTGAATCGGCTTCATCTGGTTTTCTATATCCTCAAGGTTCCCTTCGTACATTTTTTTAGTTTCATTATTATCACTCATATAGTTTTCTCCTTTTCTTTTTTTAGACTTATTATATTTTCGAACTCTTCGTCCGGAATGCCGAATTGCAATAGCTTGAAAATTTCGTCAAAAATTAAAAGGAACTCAATATCAACAAGCTTTTCTATTTCAAGATTTTGAAGAGCAGAATCGCCCTTTTCTTCATCATCACACCTATAGCAATCTAAAATATTATTAAAAACCGTGTCAACTGCCTTACCGTATACAGCCTTCAACCTTCTGTTTTTGTCGTGCTCACCGGCATAGAAATTCGCATTCTTAATTAACACTTCTTTAAGGCCTTCGATCTTTGTCGCCAATAATTCGGCAGGAATACCGACTTCATTTGGCGGCATTTCCTTATTTTTGCGTATATGTTTACGGATAATCTTTTTAACGCTTTCCATTACTGCACCCTTTGGCAAGGTGCTTACAACACGAGCAACTTTTTCGTCAGTAACTCGGATAACGCAACTTAACGGTTTTCTATTTTCTATTGACGAAAATTCAAACGGAATCGCCGCAATCTCGCCCTTGCTCTCCGCCAAGAGAATTTCGTTCACAGTTTTATTAAGGGTGCGGTGGGGCAAAGAGGCTTTCCAACCATGAAGATCCGAATCCTCTGCTTTAAAAATTAAATGAATAGTATTTGACATTTTTATTCTCCTTGTTTTTTATAATTTCTAAAATCCTGTGCAAGAGCATCTAATGACCTTAGATAAATTTTGAGCATAATCTTATTCTTATCGGGATGGTCTGCGAGAGATTTTTCTTCTTCGTTAATAAATTCAAGCGTATGATTTAACTTCGCTCTAACCTCTGATTTTGGGATTCGTATTATTTTTGGTATCACGAGATTTTTGTTGATACATCTTCTAATCTCGTTTTTAAGGCAGGCGGAAAACTTACCCTTCGTAAACCCGAGCCGTTCTTCGCATTTCGCCACCAGAGTGTCGTAAATATTAATTTTTATATGACGCTCACCATCAAAAGATTTAATAACGAAATTCATTGGAATGGTTAATACCCTGCCCCTAAGAGCACTGCTTAAAATTTGCGACACAATCTTTTCACGCTCACCTTTTGGAATTGTGTTTAAAAAACAATAAATGTCTGCATCTTGATTTTTAAGTACAATATGTTTTTTCATTGTGTTTTTACCTCACTTTTAAAATTATTTAGATTTTGTTTGCTATTTACATAGAAAAAACATTATTTTCACCCCCTTTTTTACTTTTGAGCGCACTAAAATATAGGGGGACATAAATATCGACTTTCAAGAAAACAATAACAAAATCGAGTTTTAATGAAATAATCAACAAAATTTCTTCTTAAATTTTGTAAACCTATACAAATTTCAAGTTTTTTACATAAAAAACAGCACCTATCCGAAGATAAGTGCTGAAAATTTTAAAAAATTCAATATATGCGTGTGATAATATATTCCGCGTCCTCAACAAAAGCATTATTGCCGAGACTACGTAAGCCGTAAAGTTGACCTCGCTTTCGTGTTTGAATTGTATCAAAAGTCACATCCGTATTCCACCAAGCACCTTCAAAGTAGACTCTGTTCCAAGTATGATGATAATTTGCATTATCATATTTTGTTCCATCCACAACATAACAAGGGATGTCCTGACTGCGACAAAGGGCAGCGAAAAGATGTGCAAAGTCATAGCAGATGCCTTTTTGAGTACTTAAAGTTTTACGAACGTTAAAATATTGGACAACGGGTTCACATTCATATTCATACTCGAAATTATGTATAATCCAACTGTATATTGATTTAACCTTTTCTTCATCGCTATCACAGTCATCGCAAATTTCGTCAGCAAGTTTTTCTGTTTTGGTATCCCAGAGGGTTGCTTGACCGTTCGTAATCGAAACATCATCCTGTTTGTAAACGAAAAAATACGCCGAGAAGAGTAATACGCTTATAAGTGCCAATAGTGTTAAAACATAGATTTTCGTCAATAGATTATCTTTTCTTGTACCATCAGCAAAAGCTGAAAAATAAATAATAACAATAGCAAGAGAGATCATTGCCAAAAACGGAAATACTCTGCGGCAATATACAGCATAAGCGAAGTTAATACAGAAAATAAGTGCGAGCAAAACAAATATTACGGTACGCATCGCTTTTGATTTTATCTCAACTAACAAGAAAAAAGTCGTCAAAAACGAAAGTAGGTAGAACACTTGTAACGTGGTAGAGAGCAAAAAAAAATCCTTTAAATAAATCCCTAAAGCGAAATTGTATCCGAAAGAGACACCGAAGAAAATCCATCTTGCGTATTTCATTTATAGTACCTCCATTTTGGAGTTACCATTGCTTCAAAATCAAGATCGGTTGAAACTATTACTTTGAATTTTTGCTTTACACGCTCTTTCGGATTTGGTTTCGGCACCGGTAGGTCAAGAGCTTTGAGAAGATTATGCCAACTGGTAACATTGTAATAAGGTGCCAATCCTCGCCAACTGATTACACCACTTTGTCTACGATGGTCAAAATCATCACTGCTTGACGGACGAAGTCTTAGATACTCTTCCACAAATGCTTTGGTGTGTTTTTCCTTGCGTTCTTCATATGTAATTTTGGGTACGGGATAATTTTCCTGTAGCCACTGGGACAAGTTTATCTTGTACCTGTGTTTGAAAACGGGGTGCGGCGGCATACCTTTTTTCTTAAAATCAGTAGTCGTGGGGTAGCGCCCCTCGTCCTCTTTAAACTGCTCGATTCTGTCACGAATCGTCTTGTCAGTCCAGTTCGTCAGCGGCATATCTTCCAAAATGTCGCTGAGTTTCTCGCAAATCTCGGTATTTTTTTGGTCTCGTGAGAGTTGCGAAATTGCCTCTTGTAATGCGGTTTTTCTGGTCATAGCTTTCAAAATCCTTTCTTGGATTTCGACACTCTATAACCATTGGCACCGCGTAGGTCGAAAATTTTACGTTTTGGGTAATATCAAAGTTATCTATTGATTTTATCAGTCCTATGCAACCCACCTGAAACAAATCGTCGGGGTTTTCGCCGCGGTTAGAAAATCGCTGTACGACGCTGAGTACTAATCGTAGATTACCGTTTATAAGCTCGTCGCGCGCGGTTTTGCTGCCGCCCTTTACCTCGCGCAGCAGACGTTCCTTT
Source organism: Clostridia bacterium (assembly GCA_017442225.1). Lineage (GTDB taxonomy): Bacteria > Bacillota > Clostridia > Oscillospirales > Acutalibacteraceae > UBA737. The sequence continues at coordinate 21,893 of JAFSAR010000016.1, read as the reverse complement.
TCTTTTTCTTTCATAACGGGAAGTTTTGAGGTGTCAACCCCACAGATTACAACCTTGTTGCCATACATACTATCAGCGTCCCTCTTTGCGTTTTGTTTACAAAGAAAGTATTACCCCTCACATACGGTAAAAAACAAAAAATATTTTTTTCTTTTCGACAAAAAAGGCTTGCATTTTTACATTTGTTAATATTTAAAAAAAATACTTGATTTTTTATTTCAGTTGTGATATTATTTTAAATACTGTGAATAAATATCAGGGAGGTGTCATCATGCCGAATATTAAATCTGCTAAAAAGCGCGTTTTAGTAAGCCGTGCAAACGCTGAAAGAAACAAGGCGTTCCGCTCAGCACTTCGTACATCAATTAAAAAGGCTAACGCTGCTATTGACGCAAAGGCTCCGGAGGCTGCTGAAACAGTTAAGGTTGCTGTTTCTAAGATTGACCAAGCTGCAGGCAAGGGTATTATTCATAAGAACAATGCTGCAAGAAAGAAATCTGCTCTTGTATCAAAACTTAATGCTAATGCATAAGATTGAATTAAAACCTTATATTATTTTTTGCAAAGAATAATATTGCGCCGATAGTTTCTTGCTATCGGCGCAGTTTTTTTGTATAATACTATTGAAAGTGGGTGAAAGTATGAACGACAATACAAAGCTTGTGGAACTGAAGAAAAAGGCAAACCGACTGCCGCTAAGTCCGGGTGTGTATATAATGAAGGATAAAAACGGCGTTATAATATATATAGGTAAAGCAAAGTTGCTCAAAAATCGCGTGACGCAATATTTTGGCGCAGGTAATCAGCATACCGAAAAAGTGCGTAAGATGGTAAGCTTTGTAGACGATTTTGAATACGTGCTTTGCGATAGCGAGTTTGAAGCGCTCATACTTGAAAACTCACTTATAAAGCAGCATCAGCCTAAATACAATATTCTTTTAAAGGATGACAAAGGCTATCATTATATCAAAATCACAAACGAAAAATGGCGAAAAATTACTACAAGTATGCAGCTTGATGACAAGCGCGCTGAGTATATAGGCCCTTATTATTCGGGCGCTGTGGTAAAGGATACCGTAGCTCAGGTGCGTAAAATATTTAAGCTACCCGACTGCAACCGTAGTTTTGATAAATATTCAAAACCGTGTCTCAACTACCATATAGGGCTTTGTGATGCGCCCTGTCGCGCAAATATAAGCGTAGAGCAATATAACCAAACGATAGATTCAGCGGTTTCTTTTATAAAGCACGATGGCGATGATATGATAAAATTATTGCAAAACGAAATGACCGCTGCGGCTGAAAAACTTGATTTTGAATATGCAGCAAAACTTCGTGACCGCATAAATGCTATCAAAAAGTTAGACGACAAACAAAAGGTTGTAATGTGTACCTATAAAAATCAAGATGTTTTTGCCTCTGCTGTGATAGAGAACATTGCCTGTATGGCAGTTTTGGTTTTTAGGAACAGCAAGCTTACAGATAAAAAGCATTTTATAATTGACGCCTTCACCGACAAAAACGACCTGTATAGCCAGTTTATAACACGGTATTATGAGGGTAATGAAATCCCTTCGAGAATATTGATTGATTACGATATTGATTCGCGGGAACTTTTACAGCAATGGCTTTGTGAAACGGCAAAGAAAAAGATAGAGATAATTTTGCCTCAGCGCGGAGAACAAAAAAATCTTGTCTATATGTGCCGCAATAATGCCGCTGACAATCTGGCGCAAAAGACCGAACTACAAGGTCACGAAATGTCGGCGCTTAATGAGCTTGCGCGACTTTTTGGTCTTGAGAGCGCACCGCGTATTATTGAATCTTACGATATTTCTAACACAGCGGGCGATGAAAATGTTGCGGGTATGGTAGTATTCCGCGACGGCAAGCCGTATAAACCGCACTACCGACTGTTCAAAATAAAGAGCTTTTCGGGACAGGATGATTATCGCTCTATGGCGGAGGTGCTTGACCGTCGTTTTGATGAGTATGAAAAGGGTGAAAACGAGGGCTTTGCTACACTTCCCGACCTTATTTTACTGGATGGCGGAAAGGGACAGATTTCGGCTGTTGAACCTATACTTAAAAAGCACAATATAGATATTGCGCTTTTTGGTATGGTAAAGGATTCAAAGCACCGCACCCGCGCTATTGCTACAAATGGTGGGGATATATCCATAAAAGCAAATGAGTCGGCATACCGTCTTATAACCGCTATACAGGATGAGGTTCACCGTTTTGCTATAGGCTACCATAAAAAACGTCGCAGTAAAAAAATGTTAAATTCCGAGCTTACCAAAATTGAGGGAATAGGCGAGGCAAAAGCGGCGGCGCTTTTAAAACATTTTAAAACGATGAAAGCGATAAAATCGGCGAGCATAGATGAGCTTTGTGTTGTTTCCGGCATAAATAGGTCTTTGGCGGAAAAAATATATAATGAATTTAATTCTTAAATGGTGATAATATGAAAATAGCATTTTTTGATACAAAACCGTATGATAAGCAGTCTTTTGAAAAATATGTTAGTGATGATTTGAAATTCAAATTTTTTGAAACCAAGCTCAATATCGATACTGTTGAGCTTGCACACGGCTGTGACGGCGTTTGTATATTTGTAAACGATACCGCTGACGCGCAGGTTATTGACAAGCTTTATGAAATAGGTGTAAAAATAATTGCATTGCGTTGCGCGGGCTATAATAACGTTGATGTAAAGCACGCTTTCGGTAAAATTCACGTAGTACACGTGCCTGCATATTCGCCATATGCGGTAGCCGAGCATACAATGGCAATGCTGCTTACATCTATCCGCCGTATACACAAAGCATATATCCGCACAAAAGATTTTAACTTTAGCCTGAATGGACTTACAGGTTTTGACCTTTACGGTAAAACTGTGGGTGTCATCGGTACGGGAAAAATAGGTAGAGTTTTTATAGATATCTGTAAAGGATTTGGGATGAAGGTTTTGGCTTACGATAAGTATCCTGCAGATGATGTGCCCGCCGAATACGTAACGCTTGACCGCCTTTTTGCTGACAGTGATATAATTTCTATGCACTGTCCGCTCACAAAAGAAACCTATCATATTATAGACGAGCAGTCTATTGGTAAGATGAAAAAAGGCGTGGTTATTCTTAATACCTCGCGCGGCGCGCTTATTGATGCCGACGCTCTTTTAGAAGGTATAAAATCACGTCATATCGGCGCCGCATGCCTTGATGTTTATGAAGAAGAGTCGGACGTTTTCTTTGAAGATTATTCAGGTCATATTGTGGATGACGATACTTTAGCGCGCCTTATTTCAATGCCCAATGTACTCGTAACATCTCATCAAGCGTTTTTAACCGAGGAGGCGCTCGAAAACATAGCTGAAACTACCGTAAATAATATTAATGAAATAGCAAAAAACGGTGGCAGTCAGAACGAGCTTTGTTATCATTGCGGTAAAACAGAAAATTGCCGCGCACAAAGATTGGGAAAGTGCTTTTAAAACAAGCTCTGTGCATAAAATGCACAGAGCTTGCATAATTATTCAAAACTCTTGACAATGGCAATTTCATTATATATAATATTAAAATATTATACAAAAGAGGTATATTACATATGGCAAAAATGTGGACAGGTGTTACCGACGGTGTTACCGACAGTATCGCTGACGACTTTAATTCTTCTATACATTTTGACTCAAGGATGTATGCTCACGATATAAAGGGCAGTATGGCTCACGCTATGATGCTGTCATTGTGTGGTATTATAAGCGAAGATGAGGCGAATACCATTATAGCAGGGCTTGAAGAAATACTTACCGACCTACAAAGCGGTAAACTGCAGTTCGATTTGACTGCTGAGGATATACATATGTTTGTCGAGCAGGAGCTTACAAACCGTGTAGGCGACGTAGGTAAAAAGCTTCATACAGCGCGTAGTCGTAACGACCAAGTAGCCCTTGATATAAGAATGTATCTGCGTGATGAAATAGATGAAATCGTATGCCTTTTAAAATCACTGGTAGAGGTGCTTTGCGATAAGGCTGGGGAGCACAAGGCAAGTATTATGTCGGGTTATACCCATCTGCAGCGAGCCCAACCAATAACTTTTGGTCATCATTTAATGGCTTACGCTATGATGCTGTTACGAGACATAGACCGCCTTGCTGACTGCAAAAAACGTATGAATATGTCGCCGATAGGCTGTTGCGCTTTGGCTGGCACGACATATAACACCGATCGCCGTTTTGAAGCTGAGAAGCTCCAGTTTGACGGCATTTGTATGAACTCACTCGACGGTGTTTCCGATCGCGATTTTTGCGTAGAGCTTATGTCGGCAATATCGCTTATTATGGTACATTTGTCACGGTTCTCAGAAGAAATCATTTTGTGGTCAAGCTGGGAATTTAAGTTTATCGAGCTTTCAAGCAGCTACACCACGGGCTCATCAATTATGCCGCAAAAGCGTAATCCCGATATGGCAGAGCTTGTGCGCGGCAAAACGGGTAGGGTATACGGCGATTTGCTTGGTTTACTCACTACACTTAAAGGCTTGCCCCTTGCTTACAACAAGGACATGCAAGAGGACAAAGAGGGTGTATTTGACGCGTGCGACACCGTAAAAATGTGCCTTAAGGTGTTTACGCCTATGATTGCTACAATGACCGTACTGACCGATAATATGAAAAAAGCGGCAGGCGAGGGCTTTATAAATGCAACCGACCTTGCAGACTATCTTGTAAAAAAAGGTATGCCATTTAGAACGGCATACAAAATTTCAGGACAGCTTGTAGCACTCTGTATGCAAAAGAAAACTGTGCTCGAGGATTTACCGCTTGAAGAATATAAAAAGTTCAGCGAGCTTTTTGATGAAGAGCTTTATGATGCAGTAAACCTTGAAAACTGTGTAAAACGTCGTATATCAGAAGGCGGTACGTCAGTCAAATCGGTCGAAAAGCAGATTGAATTTGTAAAAGAGCAAATTAAATAAAAAACTAAAAGCCACTCATCTCGAGTGGCTTTAACTTTATTTTCCTACATATTTTTTTATAGCATCAAATGATTCATCACTTATATGGTGTTCTATTTTGCAAGCGTCTTCTACAGCCGTTTCCTCGCTCACACCAAGTCTTATCAGTAATTCTGACAGTACGGTATGACGCTGATACATTTTTTCGGCAACCTCGCGTCCTTCTTGTGTAAGGGTGAGGTAACCGTCGTCATCAACCAAAACAAAACCACCCTTTTTGAGTAAACTCATAGCGCGGCTAACACTCGGCTTTGAATACCCTAAATGCTCACAAACATCTATTGAGCGTACGTTGCCGATTTTTTTATTCAAAACGTAAATAGACTCAATATACATTTCGCCTGATTCCTGCAAACGCATATAAACACCCCATTCATATATTTATAATATCATACATTAAAATAAATTTCAAGCCGTACAAATATTGCGTAAAAAATTTTTAAAAAAACTGCTTGACAAATTGTGGAAATAGGTGTATTATACTTGATGGTTAGCGGCGACTAACCAGTATTTTATGCGATTTAGTTAGCATAGACTAACCGAGGTGAGCAAAATGAATTTAACAACTGCGGTTGAGGGTAAGGAATACATAATTAAAGATATCGTTACCGACGACGAAGAGTTAGATGCGTTTTTGTTTTCGCTTGGTTGCTATAGCGGTGAGCCTATTACCGTTGTATCTCATAAAAAAAAGACCTGTGTTGTATCTATAAAGGATAGTAGGTACAGCATTGACAGCCAGCTTGCTGCTGCAATCGAAGTTTTTGAGTAAAAAATCAAAGAGTCGAGCGCAGCCGCTTAATTTTTATTCTTGAGTTAGCAACCGCTAACCGAAAATTATAAATAATTTATTCACATATATAAGGAGGAAGCAAAAATGAGAGTTGCTTTAACCGGTAATCCCAACAGCGGAAAAACCACAATGTACAACGCTCTTACAGGCCGTAATGAAAAGGTCGGCAACTGGGCAGGTGTTACCGTTGACAAAAAGGAAAGCGCCATTAAAAAGGCTTATTATGACGGAGAAGAAAAACTGATTGCAGTTGACCTTCCAGGTGCATACTCAATGTCACCGTTTACCAGTGAAGAGAGCATTACAAGCGGTTATGTTAAAAACGAAAATCCCGATGTTATTATAAACATTGTGGACGCTACAAACCTTAGCCGCAGTCTATTCTTTACTACACAGCTTTTAGAGCTTGGTATTCCGGTTGTAGTAGCGCTTAATAAAAGCGATATTAACGAAAAAAAAGAAACTGTAATCGACACAGCATTGCTTTCAGAAAAATTAGGCTGCCCCATTGTTGAAACTGTTTCTACATCGGCTGACGGCTTAAAGGCGGTTGTTGAAACTGCTGTGGCGACAGCAGGAAAAGAGCAGGTGGCACCTTACATTCAAGAAGATATTGACCTTACCAATAAAAAGGCGGTAGTTGCTGCCGACCGCAAACGCTTTGAGTTTGTAAACAAGATAGTAAAAGAGGTTGAAACCCGTAAGATACTGACAAAAGACAAGAACATTGGCGACAAGATTGACGCAGTTCTTACAAACAAATGGCTCGGCATTCCTATTTTTGCCGTTGTTATGTGGCTTGTTTTCCAGATTTCACAGGCTTGGGTAGGTCCCTTTATTGCCGATGGATATGAGTTTGAGTCGGGCGCTAAAATACTTGGTCTCGTGCCATTGCTTGAAATGTTTCAGAGCTGGATTGGAGGCTTTATCGGAAATCCGTTAATTTCTGCAATTCTCGTCGACGGTATAATAGGCGGTGTCATAGCGGTTATCGGTTTCTTACCACTTGTTATGGTAATGTATTTCCTCATAGCTTTACTTGAAGACTGTGGCTATATGTCGCGTGTGGCAGTAGTTCTTGACCCAATATTTAAAAAGGTTGGTCTTTCGGGTAAATCGGTTATTCCTTTTGTAATTACCATTGGTTGCGCAGTACCAGGCGTTATGGCAAGCCGTACTATCCGAAACGAACGTGAACGCAGAGCCACCGCAATGCTGGCGCCGTTTATGCCTTGCGGCGCGAAGATTCCTGTAATAGCCTTATTTGCCGGCGCGTTTTTTGACAACGCTGGTTGGGTAAGTACAGCAAGCTATCTTGCGGGTATAGTACTTATCTTCCTTGGCGCGCTTCTTGTAAACAAGATTGCAGGACACAAGGCTCGAAAATCATTTTTCATTATTGAACTTCCCGAATATAAAATTCCTTCTCTTTGGGGCGCTTTTAAATCAATGTGCTCACGTGGTTGGGCATACATAGTTAAAGCTGCTACGATTATCCTTGTTTGTAATACGGCGGTTCAGCTTATGCAGACATTTACTTGGAATTTTACAGCCGCTAATGATACAGCAAGCGATTCGATTTTGGCGTCAATAGCAGGTCCATTTGCCTATCTTTTAGTACCTATTGTTGGTGTTCTTTCGTGGCAGTTGGCAGCCGCCGCAGTCACAGGATTTATTGCAAAAGAAAATGTTGTTGGTACACTTGCGGTTTGCTTCTCGGTTACAAACTTTATCGACACTGAAGAGCTTGCCCTTGTAGGTGGCGCCAATGAGGTTGCAGTTGTTATGGGTCTTACCAAGGTTGCGGCGCTTGCATACCTTATGTTTAACCTGTATACTCCGCCTTGCTTTGCGGCAATCGGCGCGATGAATGCGGAAATGAAGAGTGCAAAATGGCTATGGGGTGGCATTGGTCTTCAGCTTGCAGTAGGATATACAGTATCCTTCCTTGTCTACCAGATAGGTACACTTATAGTATCAGGCTCATTGGGAGTAGCATTTGTGCCTGGATTTATAGCAGTGCTTTGTATGGTGGCAATAGTTGTTGCGCTTATTATCAATACCGATAAGAAGTTAAAGGCAGAATATGTGTCAAAAGATAGCACTAAAGAAAAGATAATCGCTGAATAATAAGGAGAAGCTTATGGGAGATTATATAGCATTAGCAGTAATAGTGGTTATCTTGGCTGCCGCTGTAATATATCTTATAAGAGCCAAGAAAAAAGGTGTAAAATGCATCGGTTGTCCCGCTGGTTGTAAGGCTTGCAAAAACAATAAAAACAATTCTTCGTGCTGTTGCGGCTGCGATACACAACAGGATAAATAAATATTCATACACAAATAAGACAGAACATACATACACCCGAAAATCTCTTGCGGTTTTATACTGTGGGAGATTTTTGGGCTTTGTATTTGATTTGTTCATAATTTTATGGTAAAATCAATATAATAAATGTACTGGACAAGGGGGTGCTGTTATGAAAACAAAACTCAAGCATAAACGCGGTATACCATTTCCAACTCATATAGTTTTTTCGGCGTTTTCACTACTCGTGCAGATTGTATTTTTTGTAGTTATGATAAAAGGTCTTTCCGAGCATTACTTTTTTCTGAATACTCTTTCTACAATACTTGCGGTTATAATGGTTTTTTATATAACCAATAGTAGCGGCAAATCGAGCTATAAAATACTTTGGATAATCTTTATTCTGGCGGTGCCCATTTTTGGCGTAATGGCGTATATGTTTTTTGGCGGCGGACGTGTTTTTCCGCACGTTAAACGTAAAATGCAAAAATGCGAGGAAAAGTATATAAAACAGCTACCCACCGATACTGACGCGCACGAAACCTTGCGTTACAGTGACGGACTGCATTCGCGTCAGGCGGATTATCTGACGAGAGAATCTGGATTTCCGCTTTATAAAAATTCGTCGACAGAGTTTTTAGCGCCAGGCGAAGAGTTTATGCCGCGTTTTCTCGAAGAACTCGAAAAGGCAGAAAAATACATTTTTATCGAGTTTTTTATTATCGCCGAGGGCAAAATGTGGTCATCTGTTTGCGATATACTCGAGCGTAAAGCGCGCGAGGGCGTAGAGGTCAAGGTTTTGTTTGACGATTTCGGCTCTATAAAACGTCAGCATAAAAGCTTTGTAAGCCGTCTTCGCCGCAAGGGTGTCGAGGTCGCCGTCTTTAACAAGATAAGGCCGTCTATGGATATTTTTATGAACAACCGTAACCACCGCAAAATTGTGGTAATCGACGGCAAGGTAGCTGTTACGGGCGGACTTAACCTTGCTGACGAATATATAAATCAGTTTGAACGTTTTGGCTATTGGATGGACTGCGCCGTAATAGTAAAGGGTGACGCTGTAAAAAGCTTTCTCGCTATGTTTTGTAGCACGTGGGAATTTACCACAGGCAAGGGCATCGATATGGCAACACACATTTCAGAGGAAAAGGTGCTTGAAAAAGGCTTTTTGTTGCCCTATGCCGACGGTCCGCTTGATAATAAAAATCCTGCCGAGGGCATTTATATGCAGATACTTAACTCCGCACAAAGATATGTTTATATTGCAACCCCATATCTTATAATTGACAATTCTATGAAAGAATGTCTGCGGCTTGCTGCAAAATCAGGTATTGACGTACGCATTATCACGCCGCATATACCTGATAAATGGTATGTGCACCCCGTAACGCAGTATAATTACACCGATTTGCTTGAAGCGGGGGTAAAGATTTACGAATATATCCCAGGCTTTATTCACTCAAAGTTTTTTGTGTCGGATGACAGTGTTGCCACAGTCGGTACCGTAAATATGGACTATCGCAGTTTTATATTCCACTTTGAGTGCGGCGTATGGATGTGTGATAATAAAACGGTATATGACATCAAGGAGCATTTTAACACCCTGCTTTTGCAGTGTGAGCAAATTACCCTTAAAAAAATGAAAAAATCGCCGCTTTTTGTGCGACTTAAAAGAGCGGTTCTTCATCTTTTTGCACCTTTTATGTAAAAAATACTTGACATTTGATGAAAAAAAGTGGATTATTAAATAAAAGATAAAAATTTTAGGAGGTATTTCGCAATGAAGGGATTTTTAAAATTTTTAGGTACAGTAGCAGCCGTTTTTTCAGCGGTTATAGGAGCTCTTGCCGTGTTTGACAAGCTTACACAAAAAAATAGAATTAAAGACGGTTATCTTGTATGTGAAGTGCCTGATGCAGATAAAGAAGAATAGATTTAAAAAACGGCTGATTTTCAGCCGTTTTTTTGTAATAATACGCGTTTTTTTTGAATAAACTTTAGTAAAAAGTTTTTTTGGAGCGTGTATATAAATGGAGCAAAAAAATCTTAAAACGAGCGTGTCAACTCTTGAAACGGTTTTTAGCGAATCGGCAGAACAGCCTATTGATATTGATTTCACATTACCCGATTATTACGCTGATATATCCAAGATTTTAAAATGTCGCGCGGTATCGCGTATTTCTTCTAAAGGGATAAATGGTAGCGGCATATCGGTTGAGGGTTGCGTTACGGTAACGGTTATCTATTGCGGCAGTGATAATTGCATCAGTTCTTATGAATATCAGTATCCTTTTTCTAAAAACTTTGATACGGGAATGAATACCGACGGTTGTACCTTAAGCGTAAAAACAAAATGCGAGTACATAAACTGCCGGGCGGTAACAGGCAGAAAAATAGATATACACGGCGCTGCAGGGATTTACGTTACGCTTAAAAAGAGGAAAATCAGTGAAGTAATATCCGATTGTGATGATTGTAACATCGAATTGCTACGAGGTACAGTACCTGCAACAGTACCTATGGGTTGCGCTGACAAATATCTGCTTATAGAGGAAGAAATAGAGCTCGGAAACGGTCAGCCCGATATACGCTGCGTTATAAGATATGATGCCGCAGCCTCAATTACCGACAGCAAAATTCTTGCGGGCAAATCGGTGGTTAAGGGCGAAATGACGGTAAAACTTTTATATGCGCCTGAGGGTAACGGTCAGCCGCAAACGGTAAGGTATGGGTTGCCGTTTAGTCAGCTTATAGAGATTGACGGAATATCTGACGGGTGTGATTGCGAGTCAAAGGTAAGTATCGCTCACATTGAAATCAAACCACGCGTTTCAGCCACGGGCGAATGCAGACAGCTGATGCTGACGGCAAAGCTGCTGATTACAAGCGAGTGCTGTTGCAACAATGACGTTGCGGTAATTCTTGACGCATATTCCCGAAAATATGAAGCCAATATATGCAAAAACGAGGTATGCTTTAACAAAATAACCGAAAACGTCAATCAGAGCTTTAATTGTAAGAAAAATTTCGAATTTCCCGAGGGCGCTATATCAAAGGTTGCGGATATGTGGTGTGAGGCGCGTGCCGACTCGGTAAAATTTGTCGACAACGCAATGCGCGTATGTGGTGCTGTTACCGCTTATATAATTGCTGAGGACAGCGATAATATTCCTACGTTTTATGAAAAGGCAATAGATTTTGAATACACGCACCCGATGGACACTCTGGGAGAGTTTAAATGCTCGCCCGAGATTACGGTTACAGGCGCAAACTATACGTTGACAGGCGAATGTAATATGGAGCTGCGGATAGACCTAAATATCTGCGCGTCAGTTTACAAATGCAGTAATGTTCCGCTTATTACAGAAATAAAGGTTAACGATAAGCCCGTACAAAAGACAAACAGCGGCGCAATGACGGTGTATTTTGCTTCCACGGGCGAAAGAATATGGGACATAGCAAGGCGTTATTTTGCCGATGTGGAAGAGCTTAAACAAATCAACGAAATAAGTGACGATATCCTTACAAGCGATAAAATGATATTAGTACCAACCAATTGATTTAAAAAAAGCCGTGTTTGCGAGCTCAGCAGATACGGCTTTTAATATTCCTTGACAGTTTTACAGTTTTAGTGTAAAATTACAATGTATAATAATGTAAAGAGGTTTAATATGAGAGAAAATAAAAAATCAAAATTTTCTATAAGCCGCAGTAGTGGTGCAAAAATATTATTGTTTGTATATGATGCGTTTGTAGTTAATTTTTCTTATTTCCTCGCGCTTTGGTTAAGATTTGACTGCCAGATAAACGACCTTATTCATAATTCACCTGAATATTTAGAGGCATGGCTTAAATTTATACCGATAAATACTGTCTTATGTCTGATTGTTTTTTCTGCCTTTAAACTGTACCGCAGTATATGGACTTTTGCTTCTTACCGAGAATTTTTTAACGTTGCGTACGCAACGGTATGTACCTTTGTAATTCACACTGTGGGCATAACTTTGTTTGTAAACACAATTGGTATGGGAATAACACGTATGCCATACACGTACTACATATTCGGAATAATACTTCAGTTTATGTTCGTTTTATTCGTGCGCTTCGCTTATAGATTTATCTTGCTTGAGCGTAGCCGACGTGCTGTGGCGCGGTCAAAAAAATCGTCACGAGTTATGCTTGTAGGCGCAGGTAGCGCGGGCAGAATGATACTTCACGATATGAATATGGCTACCGATTCGACCGACAAGGTTGTGTGCCTTATTGACGACAATCCTCATAAAATCGGTAGATATATTGATAATCTTTGTATTGTGGGTAATAGACACGACATACCGCAGATGGTACAGAAATATGATGTTGATAAGATATATATAACCATACCTACAATATCACCGGTGGCTAAGAAGGAAATACTTGAAATATGTAAGGAAACCGATTGTGAATTAAAGATATTACCTGATATATTTAAGCTTGAGGATGGTAAGGTTGGTAAAAATACGCTGGTAGACGTCGCTATCGAGGATCTGCTTGGACGCGACCCTATTGTTGTTGATATGGGTGAGATTTTTACCTTTTTGCAGGATAAGACTATTCTTGTAACGGGTGGCGGCGGTTCTATAGGCAGTGAGCTTTGTCGACAGATTGCAGAGCATAATCCGCGCAAGCTTATTATTTTTGATATTTATGAGAATAATGCTTATGATATTCAGCAGGAGTTGCGAGAAAATTATCCCGAGCTTGACCTTGTCGTGCTTATAGGTTCGGTACGCGACAGCCGTAAAGTTTTCGACGTTTTTGCAGAGTATAAACCGCAGATTGTATATCACGCGGCGGCGCACAAGCACGTGCCTTTAATGGAGTATAGTCCCCAAGAGGCTATAAAAAACAACGTGCTCGGCACCTACAAAACGGCATTTGCGGCAGCACTTAACGGTTGTGAGAGATTTGTGCTTATCAGTACCGATAAGGCGGTTAATCCTACCAATATAATGGGCGCCAGCAAGCGTCTTTGCGAGATGGTTGCGCAGTCGTTTGACAAGCTTATCAAAGAAGGTAAATTTGACAAAATCCGCCCGTTGTACGAGCACGATGACAGCGAGGTTGAAGATAGGTTTGTAAAGGGCACAGATAAAATCAATACCGAATTTGTTGCGGTGCGTTTTGGTAACGTGTTAGGCTCTAACGGCTCGGTAGTGCCCGTATTTAAAAAGCAGATTGCAAAGGGCGGCCCCGTGCGTGTGACTCACCCCGATATAATCCGTTACTTTATGACCATACCCGAGGCGGTAAGCCTTGTGCTGCAAGCGGGTACGTACGCTGCGGGCGGCGAAATATTTGTGCTTGATATGGGTGCTCCCGTAAAAATTGATACGCTTGCGCGAAATTTGATCAGACTTTCGGGGCTTAAACCCGATGTTGATATAAAAATCGAGTATACAGGGCTCAGGCCTGGCGAAAAGCTTTATGAAGAGCGGCTTATGGAGACCGAGGGTCTGCGTACAACACCCAACAAGCTTATCAATATCTGCAATCCTACCGACTTTGATGCGGATAAGCTTTTTAGCAATATTGAAAACCTTATGCATATATGCTACGAAGAGCCACAAAGGGTAAAAGATTTTGTAGAGTCTATTGTTCCTACGTATCATCCCGCGGGAGAGCACGGTACAACCGAAAAACCAAAGGCTTATGAAGAACAGATAAAGACTATGGCAATATCTAAATAATAAAATACACAGCAACTTTTTTGCAAAAAGTTGCTGTGTATTTTTCTATTTGTAATACTAATCAAAAAAGTCTTTAATCTTATCAAAGAATGATTTTTGGCGTTTGTAGTTTTTATCGTCGGTAACATTGTCAAACTCTTTAAGCTTTTCCTTTTGCGATTTAGATAAATCGCGGGGAACCTCGACTACAATCTTGACGTACTGGTCGCCCTTACCTGCGTAGTTGAGGCGTTGTATACCTTTGCCCTTAAGCTTGAACTCGTCGCCAGGCTGTGTGCCCTCGTGAATGGTAAATTTAACCTTGCCGTCAAGTGTGGGAACGGTAATCTCATCGCCCAAAGCCGCCTGAGCAAATGTTATAGGTATCTCGCAGTAAACGTCGTAACCGTCACGCTCAAAAATGGGGTGTGGACGTACGTTTACGCTGACACGCAGATTGCCCGAAGGTCCACCGTTTGCGCCTGCATCACCGCCGCCGCGAACCGATATAACCTGACCGTCATCAATACCTGCGGGTATTTCTATGGTTTTTTCTACTGTGTGGCGTATTCTGCCCTTACCTGCGCAGGTGTGACAGGGTTTATCGATAATCTTACCCGAGCCGTGACAGTGGTTACACACGGTCTGAGTCTGTATCTGACCGAAAGGCGTTCGCTGAACCGAGCTTACCTGACCACTGCCGTGACAAATTGGACAGGTTTTTGCGCTACTTCCTTTTTCACAACCTGTGCCACCGCAATCGGAGCAGTTATCAATCTTCGTAACCTTAATGGTCTTTTTGCAGCCCTTTGCCGCCTCTTCAAAACTGATATTTACTGAAGCTGACGCATCGTTACCGCGACGCGGCGCATTGGGGTTTGCCTGTCTGGTGCCGAAACCACCGCCAAACATACTACCCAAGATATCGCCAAGGTCGCCAAAATCACCAAAACCGCCAAAACCGCCGCCATAGGCGCCACCGCCACCGGCGTTAAAATTGGGATCAACGCCTGCATGCCCGAATTGGTCGTAGCGCGCGCGCTTTTCCTGATTTGAAAGAACTTCATAGGCCTCGTTGACCTCTTTGAAATTCTTTTCGGCAATCTTGTCGTCGGGATTAAGGTCGGGGTGATATTTCTTTGCTAACTTTCGGTATGCTTTTTTTAATTCGTCATCGCTTGCCGACTTGTCGACACCCAAGACTTCATAATAATCTCTTTTTTCTTCTGCCACAAGAATTCTCCTATGAAACAACTTTAAAAAGTTGTTTAAAGTAATATGTAATAAGTAATAGTGAACAAGTAAGGTGTGTCGCTTTGCGACACGATATATAATCGTTTGCGAAGCAAACAACATTACCTATTCACTATTCACTTTTACCTTTTCACTTAAATAATTGTTGCTCGCAACAATTATTTATTTTCGTCTACATCAGTAAAATCTGCCTCGTAAACGTTGTCCTGAGGAGCAGCGTTAGCGTCAGCGCCGCCCTGGGCTGCCTGCGCTTCGGCTGCTGCCTTATAAACCTTTTCGCTTACAGCGAAGATTTCTTTCTGCAACTCTTCCTGTTTAGCTTTTATAGCATCAATATCTTCGCCCTTAAGCGCTTCTTTAAGTGCTTCTTTAGCGGCTTCGATCTTGCTCTTTTCTTCGTCAGATAACTTATCACCAAACTCGGTAACGGTTTTTTCGGTCTGATAAATCATCTGGTCTGCGTTGTTGCGAACATCAACAGCCTCGCGACGCTTTTTATCCTCAGCGGCATAAGCTTCTGCCTCTTTAACTGCCTTGTCAATATCTTCTTTAGACATATTTGTGTTAGAGGTGATGGTAATATCGTTTTCTTTACCTGTGCCAAGGTCTTTAGCCGATACGTGAACGATACCGTTTGCATCTATATCAAAGGTAACCTCAATCTGAGGAATTCCGCGAGGTGCGGGCGCAATTCCGTCAAGGTGGAACACACCGAGAGTTTTATTATCTTTTGCAAATTCACGTTCACCCTGTAATACATGAACCTCAACCGAGGTCTGACCGTCGGCAGCGGTAGAGAATATCTGGCTTTTTTTGGTAGGAATGGTGGTGTTGCGCTCAATAACCTTTGTTGATACGCCACCCATTGTTTCAATACCGAGTGAAAGGGGAGTAACATCCAGAAGAAGAAGTCCCTTAACATCGCCGCCCAAAACACCTGCTTGAAGTGAAGCGCCAAGTGCTACACATTCGTCGGGGTTGATGCCCTTGAAGGGTTCTTTACCCATAAAGTTTTTAACTGCCTCCTGAACGGCGGGGATTCTTGAAGAACCACCGACCATAAGCACCTTGTGAATTTCAGATTTATCAAGACCTGAGTCAGCAATTGCCTGACGAACAGGACCCATTGTAGCTTCAACAAGGTCTGCAGTAAGCTCGTTGAATTTTGCGCGTGTCAGTGTTGTTTCAAAGTGCTTAGGACCTGTAGAGTCGGCTGTGATAAAGGGTAGGTTGATGTCAGCAGTTGTCATACCCGACAAATCAATCTTTGCCTTTTCGGCGGCTTCCTTTACACGCTGCATAGCCATCTTGTCGCCAGACAGGTCAATGCCCTGTTCAGCTTTGAATGTGCTTACGATATAGTCCATTACACGCTTGTCAAAGTCGTCGCCACCAAGCTTGTTGTTACCCGCCGTAGCCAATACCTCTTGTACACCGTCACCCATCTCAATAATAGATACGTCGAATGTACCGCCGCCAAGGTCATATACCATAACCTTTTGATCGTCTTCTTTATCTATGCTGTAAGCAAGTGCTGCCGCTGTCGGCTCGTTTATAATACGCTTAACCTCAAGACCTGCGATTTTACCCGCATCCTTTGTTGCCTGACGCTGAGCGTCGGTGAAGTAAGCAGGAACGGTGATAACAGCCTCAGTAACGGGCTGACCGAGATAGCTTTCGGCATCTGCTTTAAGCTTTTGCAAAATGATTGCTGAAACCTCTTGAGGTGTGTATTTTTTACCGTCAATTTCAACAGTATAATTTGTACCCATTTCACGCTTGATAGAGCTGATTGTTCTGTCGGGGTTGGTGATAGCCTGACGCTTTGCAACCTGACCCACCATACGCTCGCCTGTTTTTGAAAATGCAACTACAGAAGGGGTTGTGCGCGCGCCTTCAGCGTTTGCAATAACTACGGGCTCGCCGCCTTCCATAACGGCTACGCAAGAGTTTGTTGTACCTAAGTCAATACCAATAATTTTTCCCATTTTTAAATCCTCCTAAGATTTATATAAGTTTTGTTTTATGTGTTTGTTAATTTGCAACCTTTACCATAGCGGCTCGGATTACAGTGTCACCGATTTTATAGCCCTTTTGAAGCACCTGCGCTATAACGTTTTCGCCAAGCGTTTCGTCCTCTACGTGCATTACTGCTTCGTGGAAGTTGGGGTCAAACGTATCGCCCTCTTTTGCGATTTCTTCGATGTTAAGGTTTGCGACAATAGCCTCAAACTGTTTAACAATCATTTCGATACCTTTAATATAGTCTGCACTTTCCTTATCCGCAGCTGCGGCGCGGTCTATATTATCAAGTATCGGTAAAAGCTGTTTAATCAGACTCGCTTTTGCAAATTCGGCAACCGATGCCCTTTCGCGTTCTGTGCGTTTTTTAAAGTTGTCAAACTCGGCGGCGGTACGCATAAGCTGGTCGTTTTTTGTACGGAGCTCTGCCCTCAGCGTTTCAAGCTCGACATCCTTTTTGGTTTTCTTTTTTTCTTTTTTTGGGGTTTCTGTTGTTTCCTCAGTTTCGGGAATTTTTGTTTCTTCGCTCACTTTTTCATCCTCCTGAAATGTAGGTTTGACTTTCCCTAACCTTTATGTTGTAATGCTATTATAACCTAAAATTTTCAAATGTCAATAGTTTTTGCAAAAAAAAGTTTGACCTTTCCTGACCTTTTACAAACTGTTCATATTTTTGCCATTTCAATTGACATTGTGAGGCTAAAATGTTAAAATACAATCAACATATATATTAAGCAGGAGTTAGATATTATGAAAAGATTTTTTGCTTTAACGTTGGCGCTTATTATGGTTTTGTGTGTTTGCGGCTGTAGTTCTGATAATAATACTTCGTCAGAACCTAGTGAGGTTGAATACGAAACTATAATAGTTGACCAAAATGGACAGGAAATCACAAGCAGTACCGATACCTCAACAAGTGAAGGTACAACCGACAACTCGAGTATGGATACACCTACTCAAAGCAGTGTGTCCTCTAATGCAAGCGGTAATTCTGCAATTGTTATTGACTATGATACCGTGGTCGAGGTAGATATATGTGACGACATTATACGTGGTTATCTTGAGGCAAAGGACGCAAAAAATCAATATTTTTGGCTAAGCACCTATAGCGGTCAGAAATATGACCATCAGGTTCTTTCGCTTGATTGGTACCGTGACGGCAGTTTAAGTTATACGATTTATTTTTCCGAAAACGCTGATTTTAGCAATTCAACGACCATAACAACCAAGTATTCCAATGTAGAAGGAACTACTCTTATACCGGGTAAGACATATTACTGGAAAGTAATAGGCACGCTCACCGCCGATGCATTGGGCGGTGGCAGAATAAAGGTAAAGGATGTGCCTGTTCGCTGGATCAATATTGACGGCGTGGGCAATGTGCGTGATATGGGCGGTTGGAAAACGACGAGTGGTAAAACCGTTAAATACGGAATGCTTTATCGCGGAAGAAAACTTGAGAACGTTACAGAGGAAGGCATTGCAACCATAAAACAGTTAGGTCTTAAAACCGAGCTTGATATTCGTTATGCAAGCCAAAAATTCCAAACACCCGGTACGGGTATGAATTACGAGTTTATTGAATCCCCGGGACAGTATGATGGCGTAATGAAAAACGAACCTGAAGTGTTTAAAGCAAGCTATAAAAGATTGTTTGAAGTTTTGTCTGACGAAAGCAATTATCCGTTCTATGCGCATTGTAATGCAGGCGCCGACCGCACGGGAACGTACGCATTTATTGTAAACGGACTTTTGGGTGTATCCTATGAAGATTTGACCCGCGACTTTGAGCTTACTTCTTTTTCGTCAAGCGGTAAGCGTTGGCGTGGCAAGGGAACAGGAGGCACCTTTGCTGAAGGCGATGACGTTATGCAAGAGGACAGTAACAATACCGTCGCTTGGGGAAGACTCTATAAGACAATGATGGCTTACGGTGCTGAAAACGGTTGCACCACGTTACAATCATCTATTGAGCATTGGCTTTTAAATTATATTGGTGTACCGCAGTCGCATATTGATAGTTTCAAGAGCATAATGCTTGAGTAAAAAACAAAGTCAAGGGGTTTATGAAAAACTCCTTGACTTTTTCTTTCTAATAAAGTAAAATATACAAAGTTTAATATGCGGGTGTGGCGGAATTGGCAGACGCGCTAGCCTTAGGAGCTAGTGTCACCGATGTGCAGGTTCAAGTCCTGTCACCCGCACCAAAGCATTCAAACCCGAACCTTTTACCAATCGGTGAAACGTTCGGGTTTGTTGTTTTCTTAAAGGATGTTAAATAGCCTTTGTTTGTGGCAGTACAGAGTTAGTTGCTCTGTACTGCCACTTCTTCGTTTCAATGAATTTCATACATAAAAGGAGAATTGAAATGAAGACTAAAAAAGCTACTAAGACCAACGCAAAATCAAGAATCATTTTCTTTGCTATCGTACTTACATATAACCTGTTACTCGGTTTATACCTGAAAGACTTTTTTGTGCTTTCACCGATGCTGATGACACTCTATTTGCTGTCAGCATTACCAACCTTATTTTTCGTCCTTAAAATACGATCAACACCTATGCGTGCAATCGTGTATATTCTTCTAATTTTTGTCCTGGGAATGAGTGCAGTCAGCTTTGTTTGTTGCCGAAGATTCCTAACGATTATGACTATGCTGGAAATGGTAGTTATGCTGATGCACTTAGCTCTTTCCAACAACAACTCCGGCAAAGATAAACTGCAGACAAAAATTTATGTTTTGACAGTATCGGTGCTTATTGTAGTGACTTTGCTTTTCTCGTATAATTTCGTCTTCAAACCGGAGGTCCCGTATCTCAACAATGGCGGCGCAACCTTGTGGGACACGCAAACCGAAGAACTTGCTGACGAAATTTGTTCTGACTGTGATACTGATGAAGAAAAAGTAAAAGCAATATATGAATGGATGATACATAATTTCGAGTATGACTATGGTTATACTCCTATGGTACAGTATTTTAATGTGCACCAAACGATTGAAACACGAAAAGGAATCTGTTATGACTTTTCCCATCTGTTTGCAGCACTATGTCGGAGTCAGAACATTCCGTGCTATGTTGTAGATGGTGATAAGCGTAATAACGCTCAATATCACCATACATGGAACCGAGTTTACTTTGATGGATCTTGGTGGAATATTGACGTTACATTTGATATTGTTCAAACTAAAAAACAAGAACAGCTTTATTGGTTTAGAAAAATAATAAATCCCTATGCTCAGGATAAAGAATATCAAATTACGAAAATATATTGAAATAAGCAATATTAAAGCCTCTCGTTTGGGCGGCTATTGTGTTTATAAAGTTAATAGTAATAAAAATGCCGTTATCGGCAAAAATGTAATAAATACCGTTTTCGATTCGATTGACATTTTGCCGATGTTGTGATATACTAATAGCAGTAAATTTGGAGGTAGGAATATGAAATATCTATCAGTTAAAGAGGTTGCTTTACTTTGGAATACATCTGAGCGTAGTGTTCGCAATTATTGTGCCGCAGGTCGTGTCCCCGGTGCTTTCCTTACAGGCAAGACTTGGAACATTCCTGAAAATGCAGAAAAACCAGAAAGAAGCAATAAAAGTAAACCCGCACCACAGACCTTACTCGATATTTTGAAAGAGGAAAAGCGTGGTCAAGTTCACGGCGGAATTTATCATAAAATACAGATTGAATTGACCTACAACTCCAATCATATCGAAGGCAGCCGCCTAACCCATGATCAGACCCGTTATATCTTCGAAACCAACACTATCGGCTTAACCGAAGAAGGTGTGCGTGTTGATGATATTATCGAAACCGCTACCCACTTCCGCTGTATCGATGAAATTATTGAGAGTGCAAAATCGCAGCTAAGCGAAAAGTTTATAAAGCATCTGCATTTTATTCTTAAAACTGGTACAAGCGATTCAAAAAAAGATTGGTTTGCCGTTGGTGATTATAAAAAGTTGCCTAACGAAGTAGGCGGTATGGAAACAACTCTTCCTGAAGATGTGTCTGCTGAAATGAAGAAACTTCTTGCCGATTATAACATCAAAGAGAATGTTACACTTGAAGATATCATCGAATTTCACGTAATGTTTGAACGCATTCACCCGTTCCAAGACGGTAATGGTCGTGTCGGCAGACTTATTATGTTCAAGGAGTGCTTAAAGCACGGCATTGTTCCATTTATTATTGAAGATAAAATCAAAATGTTCTATTACCGCGGATTGAAAGAATGGAATCAGGAAAAAGGATACCTCACTGATACCTGCCTTTCAGCACAAGATACATTTAAAAACTATTTAGATTATTTTAGGATTAAATATGATAAATAAATTATAACAAAATTTTTATCCGCATATAAATTTGCACCGCCTTCTTTCTTTTTGTAATCTATTTCATAAAGGGTCTAATATTAAAATATAAAATCCTCTTTGTTAGCGAGAAGCTTTCAAAGAGGATTTTTTTAAAAGAAAAATAAAAGTTAAATATTATTTAATAGAAGGAGAGGCACTTTCTGATAATAAAGCTAAGGATTAGAATCAAAATAATCCGTAAATCCTTTATAGTGAAACTCTATATTATTTTTAGGGAAAGCACATCTGTATCTATCTTCAGGTACTTCGTGCTTTTCGCCCGGTTCCTTTTTATCGGATTCGTGTAAAACGACATGTATTTTCGCATTTGGCGAAATATATTTTGTGAGGATAAATCTAAATTCAAAATCCGCCAAGGGCATTGAATAACCCACAAAAATTATTTGGTTCGCGTTTTTAAGTAGATA
>JAFSAR010000015.1 GCA_017442225.1 Clostridia bacterium | reverse complement strand
TTTTGCCCGCCAACTAAACAAGTAGGCGAATTTTCACATGGCAGTGAAAGAAAAAATCCGAATTCGTATCAAAGGTTACGACCACGCACTTGTAGACCAGTCCGCTGAAAAGATAGTGGAAACCGCTAAACGTACAGGCGCAAGGGTTTCAGGTCCTGTACCGCTACCCACCGAAAAGGAAATCGTAACAATTCTCCGCGCTGTTCATAAGTACAAGGACAGCCGTGAGCAGTTCGAAATGAGGACACACAAAAGGCTCATCGATGTAATCAGACCTTCAAACAAAACTGTTGAAGCGCTAACTTCACTTGAGCTCCCCGCCGGTGTAGAAATCGAAATCAAGCTCTAATATATTATATATGTATTGGTAATAAGATTTCATTTTATTACACCCACGGTCATGTCAGCGCACGCTGACCAATAACCAAAATGGAGGAAAACTTATGAAAAAGGCAATCATTGGCAAAAAGCTTGGTATGACTCAGCTTTTTGACGCAAATGGTAATGTTGTTCCGGTTACTGTTATCGAAGCAGGTCCCTGTGTAGTAGCACAGAAGAAAACAACCGAGAATGACGGTTATGAGGCTGTTCAGGTAGGCTACGGCGACCTTAAGGCTTCTAAAGTAAACAAGCCTGCAAAGGGTCACTTTGCAAAAGGCGATGTTGCTCCTAAGAAGGTGCTTCGTGAATTCAGACTTGAAGACACAAGCGCTGTAAACGTAGGCGACATCATCAAGGCTGATATCTTCGCTGAAGGCGATGCAGTAGATGTACGCGGTACTTCTAAAGGTAAGGGTTATGCTGGCACAATCAAGCGCTGGAACTTTGCCCGCCTTAAAGAGTCACACGGTACAGGCCCTGTTCACCGTCACGGCGGATCACTCGGTGCTTGCTCAAGTCCTTCTCGCGTATTCAAGGGCAAGAAGATGGCAGGTCACCTCGGCCACGAAAGAGTTACAGTTCAGAACCTTAGCGTAGTTAAGGTTGACGCAGAAAAGAATATCATCGCTGTTAAGGGCGCCGTTCCCGGTCCCAAGGGCGGTATCGTAGTTCTTTTCGATAGCGTGAAAGCTTAAGGAAGGAGTGTTCAGTTATGCCAAATATCGCAGTTGTTGATATGACAGGTAACAAGGTTGGTACAATCGACCTTAGCGATGCTATCTTCGGTATCGCGCCAAACGCAGTAGTTATGCACGCAGCAGTTGTTAACTACCTTGCAAATCAGCGTCAGGGCACACAGTCCACTCTGACTCGTACAGAAGTTTCCGGCGGCGGCAAAAAGCCTTGGAGACAAAAGGGTACAGGCCATGCTCGTCAGGGCTCTACAAGAGCTCCTCAGTGGAGACACGGCGGTATCGTACACGCACCGAAGCCAAGAGATTATTCTTATTCTCTTAACAAGAAGGTTCGCAAGCTTGCTCTCAAGTCTGCGCTTTCTGACAAGGTACTCGGTGGAAATCTTATAGTTCTTGATGAATTTAAGATGGACGAATACAAAACAAAGACCGCAGCTGCTTGCCTTAGCGCAATCGGTGCAGGTAAAAAGACGTTGGTTGTTCTTGACAGCAACAATCCCTTCGCAGTAAAGAGTATTGCGAACATCAAGGGCGCTAAGGCTGCTCAGGTTAACACAATCAATACCTATGACATCATTAACGCAGACACACTTGTTATCGTTAAAGGTGCCGTAGCAAAAATTGAGGAGGTGTACGCATAATGAAAGCTCCACAGGACATCATTATTGCTCCGGTAATTACCGAAAAGAGTATGTCAGGCATTGCCGACAAGAAATACACCTTCAAGGTCGCCAAGGACGCTAACAAGCTTGAAATTGCAGACGCAGTTGAAAAGCTGTTCAAGGTAGACGTTGCCAAGGTAAACACCATAAACGTACGCGGACAGAAAAGAAGAATGGGTCGCTACGAGGGTTACACAGCTTCATGGAAGAAAGCAATCGTTACCCTTAAGGCTGATTCAAAGACCATCGAATTCTTTGACGGTTTAATGTAATATCCGCAAACAGGAAATTATAGATTTCCGGTGATGTATGAAGTACAAAAGTACTTCGCTAAGCCAAAATAGGAGAGTGAAACAAATGGCAATAAAGCATTATAAGCCGACTACTAACGGTCGCCGCAATATGACAACAATGGATTATTCAGAGCTGTCAAAGGTAGCGCCCGAAAGAAGTTTGCTTGCCCCAATAAAGAAAAATGCAGGTCGTAACAGCTATGGCCGCATTACCGTACGCCACAGAGGCGGCGGCAACCGCAGAAAGTACAGAATCATCGACTTCAAGAGAGAGCGTTTCGGAATTCCCGCTACTGTTCTTACCCTTGAATACGATCCTAACCGTTCTGCATTTATCGCCCTCGTTCAGTATGAAGACGGCGAAAAGAGATACATCATCGCACCACAAGACCTAAAGGTTGGCGATGTAGTAGTAAGCGGTCCCGATGCCGATATCAAACCCGGCAACGCACTTCCGCTCGTAAATATCCCTGTAGGTACATTCCTTCATAACATTGAGCTTTATCCAGGTAAAGGCGCACAGCTTGCGCGTAGTGCCGGTAATATGGCTCAGCTTATGGCTAAGGAAAACGGTATGGCACTGCTTAGACTCCCTTCAGGCGAGCTTCGCAACGTACCTGAAAAATGTATGGCAACAGTTGGTACAGTATCAAATCCTGAGCATGCCAACGTTAACTACGGTAAAGCAGGCCGTAAGCGTCACATGGGTTGGAGACCTACCGTTCGTGGTTCTGTAATGAACCCCTGCGATCACCCCCACGGTGGTGGTGAAGGTAAATCACCTATCGGTCGTCCTGGCCCTGTTACACCTTGGGGTAAACCCACATTGGGCTACAAGACCCGTAAGAAGAATAAGGCTAGCGATAAATATATCGTAAAACGCCGTAAGTAATGCGACGAAAGGAGAATTCATAATGGGAAGAAGCGTTAAAAAAGGACCTTATGTGCAACCCGTGTTGCTCAAAAGAGTTCAAGAAATGAATGAAGCCGGTGAAAAGCGCGTGCTTAAAACTTGGAGCCGTTCATCCACCATATTCCCCGATTTCGTCGGTCATACTTTTGCAGTTCATGACGGTCGCAAGCACGTGCCCGTATATGTAACTGAGGATATGGTTGGTCACAAGCTCGGTGAGTTTGCACCTACAAGAACTTATAGAGGTCACGCCGGTGCGAAAACTACCGGTAAGTAAGCGGCCGAAAGGAGAGTTAACTATGGAAGCAAGGGCAACACTTAAATACGCCCGTATTTCACCCCGTAAGGTGAAGATTGTTTTGGATTTAATCCGCAATCAAGATGCTGAAAAAGCTATGGCTATACTCAAATTCACTCCTAAATCCGCTTGTGAATATTTAGAGAAGCTGCTCCATTCAGCAATGGCAAATGCCGAAATGAAAAATATGGATATGGCAAGACTTTACGTTGCAGAGTGCCTCGTATGCCCCGGTCCGATTCTAAAGAGAATCCGTCCGAAGGATCACGGTCGCGCACACCGCATCTTAAAGAGAACAAGCCATATGACAATCGTTCTTAAAGAACGTGAGAATTAAGAAAGGGAGGTTTAAGTTATGGGTCAGAAAGTTAATCCGCATGGTTACCGTGTAGGTATTATTAAAAACTGGGACTCACGTTGGTTTGCCAATGACAGCACCTTTGGTGATACATTGGTTGAGGACTACAACCTCCGTAAATACCTCAAGAAAACACTTTTCACAGCAGGTATTGCAAAAATCGAAATCGAACGTGACGACAAGCGTGTAAGATTGCACATCCACTGCGCAAAGCCCGGCATGGTTATCGGTCGCAACGGCGCTGAAATCGAAAAGCTTAAGGCTAATTGCGAAAAGATGCTCGGCAAGCCCGTTATCGTAAACATTGTTGAGATAAAGAGCCCCGATGCAAACGCGCAGTTGGTTGCAGAAAACATCGCAGCACAGCTTGAAAAGCGTGTATCCTTCCGCCGCGCTATGAAGCTCTCAATCGGCAGAGCAATGCGCCTTGGCGTTAAGGGTATCAAGACTCAGGTTTCAGGTCGTCTTGGCGGCGCTGAAATCGCAAGAAGCGAGCAGTACCACGAGGGTACAATTCCGCTTCAGACACTCAGAGCAGACATTGACTACGGTTTTGCTGAGGCTAACACAACCTACGGTATAATCGGTGTTAAGGTTTGGATTTACAAGGGCGAAGTTCTTAACGAAAATCGCCGCACAAATAAAAGACAAGGAGGTTCACGCTAATGTTAATGCCTAAGCGTGTTAAATACCGTCGTGTTCAGCGCGGTCGTTTGACCGGTGCTGCATCTCGCGGTACAACCGTAACACATGGTGATTTCGGTCTTCAGGCAACCGAGCCTGCGTGGATCACCTCAAACCAGATAGAAGCTGCCCGTATTGCTATGACACGTTATATCAAGCGTGGCGGTAAGGTTTGGATCAAAATATTCCCTGATAAGCCAATAACTGAAAAACCTGCTGAAACCCGAATGGGTTCAGGTAAAGGTTCACCTGAATATTGGGTAGCAGTTGTTAAGCCCGGTCGCGTAATGTTTGAAATCGGCGGCGTATCTGAGGAACTCGCTCGCGAGGCTATGCGTCTTGCAGCAAACAAGCTTCCTATTAAATGTAAGTTTGTAACCAAAGAGATGGGTGGTGAGCAGTAATGAATGCAAAGGAAATCAGAGAACTGTCAGTAGCTGAGCTTAACGAAAAGCTTGCTGACTTAAAGGACGAACTTTACAAGCTGCGTTTCCAACACGCCATTAACCAGCTCGACAACCCCATGCGCATTACAGCTGTCAAGAAAGACATCGCTCGCGTACAGACCATCATTCGCGAAGCAGAACTTAAAGACAGCGCTAACGCTTAAGGGAGGTAAACTGGAATGAGCGAAAGAAACCTTCGTAAAACAAGAGTAGGTCGTGTTGTAAGCGACAAGATGGACAAAACCGTTGTAGTTGCTATTGAAGACAACGTTAAGCACCCACTCTACAAGAAGATTATTAAAAACACTATCAGATTAAAGGCTCATGATGAGAACAACTCTTGTGGCGTTGGCGACAGAGTACTCATTATGGAAACTCGTCCTCTCTCTAAGGATAAGAGATGGCGCGTAGCCGAAATAATCGAAAAGGCTAAGTAGTCAAAAGGGAGGAAACCACTGTGATACAACAACAGAGTTACCTCAAGGTAGCCGACAACACAGGCGCTAAAGAAATTATGTGCATCCGTGTTCTTGGAGGCTCCAAAAGGAGGTATGCCAACATCGGTGATGTTATCGTTGCTTCTGTTAAAAAGGCCGCTCCCGGCGGTACAGTTAAGAAGGGTGACGTTGTAAAGGCTGTTGTAGTTCGTTCTGCAAAAGGTCTTCGCCGTAATGATGGCACATACATTAGATTTGACGAAAATGCGGCTGTTATCATCCGTGAGGATAAAAACCCACGTGGTACCCGTATTTTTGGACCGGTAGCCCGTGAGCTTCGTGAGAAAGACTATACAAAGATTCTTTCTCTTGCTCCGGAAGTACTTTAATGGGAGGTAGATGGAATTATGAGTAAGCTTCACATTAAAACCGGTGATACCGTAGTACTCCTCACAGGAGATGCTAAGGACCGCAAGAAGACCGGTAAGGTTCTTGAGGTTAGCCCTAGCGAAGGCAAGGTTATTGTTGAGGGTCTTAACAAGGTTAAGAAGCACGTTAAACCCCGCAAGGCCGGCGATCCCTCGGGCATTATTGAAACAGAGAGCGCTATCTACGCTTGCAAGGTGCAGGTAGTTTGCCCCAAATGCAACAAGCCCACACGCGTTGGTACAAAAATCAACGAGGACGGCTCAAAAAATCGCGTTTGCAAAAAATGCGGAGAAACTTTTTAAGAGATAAGGAGGACATGACTTATGTCAACGCTTGGAAACGAATATAAAAATTCGATTGCTCCTGCATTGATGACCAAATTTGGCTATAAGAGCGTCATGCAGATTCCGAAGCTCGATAAGGTTGTAATCAATGTAGGCTGCGGTGAGGCAATCACCAATTCAAAGGTTATTGACTCCATTATCGCAGATTTAGGACTTATCACCGGTCAGAAGGCAATTCCCTGCCGCGCAAAGAAGTCTGTTGCGAACTTTAAGCTTCGCGCAGGTATGACAATCGGCGCAAAGGTAACACTTCGCGGTGAAAGAATGTATGAATTTGTCGACAGACTCTTCAACGCAGCGCTTCCCCGCGTGCGTGACTTCAGAGGTATCAACCCCAACGCTTTCGACGGCCGCGGTAACTACGCTATGGGCGTTAAAGAACAGTTGATTTTCCCTGAAATTGAGTATGATAAAATCGACAAGGTACGTGGTATGGACATTATGTTCGTAACTACCGCCAAGACAGATGAAGAGGCTCGTGAGCTTTTAACACTTATGGGCGCTCCGTTTGCGAAGTAAGGAGTAAGGAATTATGGCTAAAACATCTATGAAAGTTAAGCAGGCTCGTCCCGCTAAGTTTTCTACAAGAGAATACAACAGATGCAAAATCTGTGGCCGCCCCCATGCTTATCTTCGCAAGTACGGCATCTGCCGTATATGCTTCAGAGAGCTCGCTTACAAGGGCGAGATCCCCGGAGTTAAGAAGGCAAGCTGGTAAGGCGAGAATAGCTTAAGGAGGTTTACGGTATGCAGATCACCGATACAATAGCTGATATGCTTACGAGAATTCGTAACGCATCTGCAGCAAAACACGATTCGGTAGATGTACCGGCGTCCAAAGTAAAGAAGGCAATTGCCCAGATTTTGCTTGACGAGGGTTACATCAGCAGCTACACCGTCGAAGAAGACGGTAAGCAGGGCGTAATTCACATTGTTTTGAAGTACGGTCCCAACAAAGCACAGACCATCACAGGCATTCGCCGTGTATCAAAACCAGGTCTGCGCATCTACACAAATGTAGAGGATATGCCTAAGGTTATGAAAGGCCTTGGTATCGCAATCCTTTCCACCTCTAAAGGAATTATGACAGACAAAGAAGCGCGCAAAGCCAATGTTGGCGGCGAAGTGCTTGCATTTGTTTGGTAAGGAGGTGCAAGGTTATGTCACGTATAGGTAAAAAGCCTATCACAATACCTGCAGGCGTTGAGGTAAAGCTTGACGGCAACAACGTTACCGTTAAGGGCGCAAAGGGTGAGCTTAGCTACACTCATAACGCAGACATCACCGTTGCAGTTGAGGGAAACGAAGTTATCGTTACCCGCCCCAGTGATGACAAAGAGTACCGTTCTTTACACGGTCTCACACGTACACTTATCGCCAATATGATTACAGGTGTATCTGAGGGTTACTCAAAAACACTTGACATCAACGGCGTAGGTTACCGTGCTCAGAAACAGGGTAACAACCTTGTTATGAACCTGGGTTATTCACATCAGGTAATTATGCCTGAGGTTGAAGGTATTCACATTGAAGTACCGTCTGCTAACCAGATAGTTATCAGCGGTGCAGATAAGCAGTTGGTTGGCCAGTTTGCAGCCGATGTTCGCAAGAAGAGACCCCCCGAACCTTACAAAGGCAAGGGTATCAAGTACTCTGACGAGCATATCCGTCGCAAAGAAGGTAAGGCCGCTAAGGGCTCTAAGAAGTAATAAAGGAGTGTATGAAAAATGGTTAGCAAACCTAACAGTAATCAGGCAAGACTTAAGCGCCATGCCCGCGTTCGCGCAAAGATCAGCGGCACAGCTGCTTGCCCTCGCCTCGATGTATTCCGCTCCAACAGCAATATATATGCCCAGCTTATCGATGACGTAAACGGTGTGACTCTCGCAGCCGCTGCTTCAAATGAAAAAGATTTTGACGCAAACGGCGGTAACTGCGAAGGCGCACGCAAGGTTGGACAGTTAATCGCTGAACGCGCTGCTGCTAAAGGTATCACAGAGGTTGTTTTTGACCGCGGTGGTTACATTTATCACGGCCGTGTCAAGGAGCTTGCCGAAGGTGCCCGCGAGGGCGGCCTCAAGTTCTAAGTAAGAAGAAGGAGGAAATACTTTTGGCTACAAATATTGACGCATCAACATTAGATTTACAGGAACGCGTAGTTGCTATAAATCGTGTATCCAAGACCGTTAAGGGCGGACGTATTATGAAATTCTCGGCGCTTGTTGTTGTCGGCGACGGCAACGGTATCGTAGGCTACGGCCTCGGTAAAGCGGGCGAAGTTCCGGACGCTATCCGCAAGGGTATCGAGGATGCAAAGAAAAATCTTATTAAGGTTTCACTTAAGGGTACTACTATCCCTCACGAAATTATTGGTGAATTCGGCGCAGGCCGCGTGCTTTTAAAACCCGCTGGCCCCGGTACTGGTGTTATCGCCGGCGGCGCAGTTCGTGCAGTTGTTGAAATGGTTGGCATTAAAGACATCCGTACAAAGGCACTTCGCTCAAATAATCCGTGCAATGTAGTTCGTGCAACAGTTGCAGGCCTTGCAGCTCTTCGTGACGCTAGCCAGGTTGCTGCAGTTCGTGGCAAAGACGTTAAGGAAATTATAGGTTAAGGAGGAGCAGCACAATGGCAACAAAGAAAAAGGCTGCCGGCCTTACTGTAAAACTCGTAAAGAGCACAATCGGTTCTAAAAAGGACCAGATCGCAACCGTAGAATCTTTGGGTCTTCACAAAGTAGGCGATGTTAAGGTTCAGCCTGACAACGCTCAGACCAGAGGTAAAATCAACAAGGTATCACACCTTGTAAAGATTATTGAAGGCTAACAGATTTTACACGCGGTTAAATTAACCGCAATTAAGCAAGGAGGTGCGAACAATGAAATTGCATGAATTATCTCCCGCTGAAGGCTCAACAAAAGAGTCAAAGCGTATAGGCAGAGGTCATGGTTCCGGCAATGGTAAAACTGCCGGTAAAGGTCACAAGGGTCAGAAGGCTCGTGCCGGTCACGGTATGAGAATTGGCTTTGAAGGCGGTCAGATGCCACTTCAAAGACGTGTACCAAAGCGTGGCTTTAATAACATTTTTGCTGAAGAATGGATTGCAATCAACGTAGCAGCCCTCGAGGTATTTGAGGATGGTGCTACTGTTGACGCAGCTGCTTTGGCAGAAAAGAACATCATTAAAAAGGCTGACAAGCCTGTAAAGGTTTTGGGCAACGGCAAGCTTACAAAGAAGCTTACAGTTAACCTTAACGCATTCTCTGCATCGGCTGCAGAAAAAATTAACGCTGCAGGCGGAAAGGCAGAGGTGATTTGAGAATGTTGGAAACTTTAAAAAATGCCTGGAAAGTAAAAGAGCTCCGTAATAAGATTCTTTTCACTCTCCTTATAATCGTAATTTTCCGCATTGGCTCATTCATTCCTGTTCCGTATATCAACCCTGATATGATCAAGGCAGCAACTACCGATAACAGCTTTTTCAATTACCTGTCAATTCTTACGGGTGGCGGTCTTGAGTACGGCGCTATTTTTGCTATGTCAATCACACCGTACATTAACGCTTCAATTATCGTTCAGTTGCTCTGCGTAGCGATTCCTTACCTCGAGCGTCTTTCTAAAGAGGGCGAAGAGGGTCAGAAAAAGCTTGCTACAATCACCCGTTACACCACAGTAGTCCTCGCGCTTATCCAAGGTGTTGCTTATTTCTTCTATCTGAAAGCAAGCAACTGCTTAAGCGTAACAAAGGGCATCTGGTTTGCGGCAATCGTTATTATTTTAACCTTTGCGGCAGGCTCGGCGGTAGTAATGTGGCTTGGCGAGCAGATTGACGTAAAGGGTATCGGCAACGGTATTTCGATACTGCTTTTCGCTGGTATTCTTTCTCGTGGTCCGCAGGCATTCGTTACGTTGTGGGGATACTTCTTTGAACTAAAGCAATACGTTGCAGTTATTGGTATTATTATTGCTTTCTTGGCGATCATCGCGTTCATCGTATGGATGACCAACGCAGAACGCCGTATTCCCGTTCAGTATGCAAAGCGTGTTGTTGGTAACAAGATGTACGGTGGTCAGAACACCCATATTCCGATTAAGGTTAATATGTCAGGTGTAATGCCCGTAATCTTTGCTTCATCAATTCTGATGCTGCCTACAATGATTCTTAGCTTTATGAATAATACAACCACTTCTTTTGCTAAGATATTGGCGCTTTTCAGTACACAGGGTGTTTTCTACGCAGTGGTTTACTTTATAATGATTATTGCATTTGCTTACTTCTATGCAACGATCCAGTTTAACCCCGTAGAAATGGCAAACAATCTTCGTAAAAACGGCGGCGCGGTTCCCGGCATTCGTCCCGGCAAGCCCACTTCCGATTTTATTTCAAAAATCTTGTCAAGAATAACCTTAATGGGCGCGCTTTTCTTAAGCGTTATCGCAATTCTTCCTATCATAATTGGCAACGTTGGTCAAATCAACGTATCGCTCGGCGGTACTTCGGTACTCATTATGGTTGGTGTTGCGCTTGACACAGTTCAAAATCTTGAATCTCAGATGATGATGCGTCATTATAAGGGATTCTTAGATTAAGGAGTATTAGGATGAAGCTCATTTTATTAGGAGCCCCGGGCGCCGGTAAGGGCACTCAGGCAGAGATAATCTCTGAAAAATACAATATTCCTACCATCTCGACCGGCAACATAATTCGTGCTGCGCTTAAAAACGGTACTGAGATGGGTCTTAAGGCTAAGGCTTATATTGACAGTGGCAGATTGGTTCCCGATGATGTCGTAATCGGCATCATTAAGGAACGTCTGGCGCAAGATGACTGTCAAAACGGTTTTATACTCGATGGTTTTCCACGTACAATTCCGCAGGCAGAGGCGCTTGACAGCATGAACATCGCTATTGACGCGGCGCTCTCTATTGAGGTGGCTGACCGTGAAATAGTAAAGCGTATGTCAGGCAGACGCGTTTGCGAAAAGTGCGGAGCCAGTTATCATACCGAGTTTAAAAAACCGCAAAAAGACGGCATTTGCGATGCTTGCGGCAGTACGCTCGTTATCCGTAAGGACGATGAGCCTGATACTGTTATTGACAGACTTGATATCTATCATAAACAGACCGAACCGCTCAAAAGCTATTACAAAGAGGCAGGCAAATTGCTTGCCGTCAATGGTCAGAGCAAGGTAGAGGATACCACTGCTTTGGTGCTTGCCGCTCTTTCGGAGATATAAGCTATGATAGTCCTTAAAACCGGCCGCGAGCTTAAAGTGATGCGAGAAGCTTGCAGAATATCGGCCGAAGCATTAAAATTAGCAGGCAGTGCGGTAGAGCCGGGTGTAACGACAGCCGAGCTCGACAAAATAGCCGAAAAGTATATTTTAAGTCAGGGCGCTGTCCCTAACTTTAAAAACTACAACGGCTATCCTGCAACCGCATGTATATCAATCAACAACGAGGTAATTCACGGCATACCCTCAAAGAAGCGCGTTATAAAGTCTGGCGATATAGTGTCGATCGACCTGGGCGCCAAGTTTGAGGGATATCACGGCGACAATGCCGCTACTTTTGCCTGCGGAGATATTTCTGCAGAGGCAAAGCGGCTGATGGATACCACGCGCGAGAGTCTTTACGAAGGCATAGCCGCGGCGGTATCGGGCGGCAGGTTGGGTGATATCGGAGCTGCAATTCAGCAGTATGTCGAGCAAAGGGGTTATTCGGTTGTGCGTCAGTTTGTCGGTCACGGCATCGGTACGCAGCTGCACGAATCTCCCGAAGTACCTAATTTTGGCACTCACGGGCGAGGAATTCGCCTGATGCCCGGCATGACCCTTGCCATAGAGCCTATGATTAACGCAGGTCACTATGACGTAAAGGTAATGCCTGACGGCTGGACAGTGCTTACAAAGGACGGTTCTCTCTCAGCCCACTTTGAGCATACTATAGTAATTACCCCCGACGGACCGCAGATTATGACTAAACCCTGAGGTGCGTTATGGTAGGTAGAGTGGTAATATCAAACGCGGGTAGAGATAAGACAAAAGTGATGGTAATAGTTAAAGAGACCGAAAACTATCTGTTAGTGTGTGATGGAAAAGAGCGGCCGGTCGAGCGCCCAAAGCGCAAAAACCCGAAGCATCTGAAACTCACCAACACTTATCTTGAAGCACATCAGCTTGAAACAAACCGAGCCTTGCGCAAAGCGCTTAAGGCCATCGGTTATGAGGAGGAAATGTAATGTCAAAATCAGATATGATTGAACTTGAAGGCACCGTTGTTGAAGCAATGCCTAACGCAATGTTCAAGGTAGAAATCCAAGGCGGACATCAGATACTCGCGCACATCTCGGGCAAGCTTCGTATGAACTTTATACGTATACTTCCCGGTGATAAGGTAACGGTTGAAATGTCGCCGTATGACCTGTCAAAAGGACGCATAACCTGGCGTTCAAAATAAGACAGAAAATAGTATGATTTTAAATCATACCCCTAAATTTTAAGGAGGTAAAATCCAAATGAAAGTCAGACCTTCTGTAAAAAAGATTTGCGAAAAATGCAAAATCATTAAGCGCAAGGGTAAAATCATGGTTATCTGTGAAAATCCCAAGCACAAGCAGCGTCAGGGTTAATCACCCGGACCGTCGCAACAACAAATATGGAGGTGCTTTGATAAATGGCACGTATTGCTGGTGTTGACCTTCCTAATAATAAGCGAGTTGAAATAGGACTTACTTATATTTATGGCATCGGTCTTACAACATCTAAAAAGATTCTTGCTGACACAGGTATCAATCCTGATGTACGCGTTAAGGATCTTACAGAAGAAGATATTTCCAAGCTTCGTGAGTATATCGACCACAACCTTCAGGTAGAGGGTGACCGTCGTCGTACCGTTGCATTGGATATTAAGAGACTTATTGAAATTGGAAGCTACCGTGGTCTTCGTCACCGCAAAGGTTTGCCCGTAAGAGGTCAGCGTTCTAAGACTAACGCTCGTACTCGCAAGGGCCCGAAGAGAACTGTAGCAAACAAGAAGAAATAAGTAGGAGGTAAACTTTAATGGCTACTGCTAAAAGAGCAACGACTCGTCGTCGTCGCGAAAAGAAAAACATTGAACGTGGTGCAGCCCATATCCAGTCAACCTTCAACAACACAATAGTTACAATTACCGATACACAGGGTAATGCTCTTTCATGGGCATCTGCCGGTGAGCTTGGTTTCCGTGGCTCTAAAAAGTCTACTCCTTTCGCAGCTCAGAGCGCTGCCGAAAAGGCTGCAAAGGCTGCTATGGAGCATGGTCTTAAGACTGTTGAGGTTTATGTTAAAGGACCGGGTGCAGGTCGTGAAGCTGCTATCCGCGCATTGCAGTCGGTAGGTCTTGAGGTTTCTATGATTAAAGACGTAACCCCAATCCCCCACAACGGCTGCCGTCCTCCCAAGAGAAGACGCGTATAATTACAAATTTAAACAACCTAGTGCAACTTACGTTGCGTAATAATTTGGAGGTGTAACAGATGGCAAGATATACCGGTGCAGTTTGCAGACTTTGCCGCCGTGAAGGACAGAAATTGTTCCTTAAGGGTGAGCGCTGTTATTCTGATAAATGTTCTGTAGGCATCCGCGGTTACGCACCCGGACAGCACGGACAGGGTAGAAAGAAGTCATCCGAATATGGTTTGCAGCTTCGCGCTAAGCAGACCGCAAGACGTTTTTATGGCGTTCAGGAAGGTCAATTCCGTCACTATTTTGAGGTTGCCGAAAGAAAACCCGGCGTTACCGGTGACAACCTTTTGAAAATTCTTGAAAGCCGTCTTGACAACGTAGTTTACAGAGTAGGCTTTGCTTCTTCAAGAGCAGAAGCACGTCAGCTTGTAGGCCACGGTCATTATGAAGTTAACGGTAAGCGCGTTGATATCGCTTCATACCTTCTTAAAGCTGGCGATGAAATCGCTATCTGCGAAAAGGCTAAAGCAAGTGATAAAATCAAGGCTGTTGTAGAGGCTAACAGCGCTCGTCCTGTTCCCGAGTGGATCAGTGTTGACCGCGAAAAGCTTTCGGCTAAGATTATTGCCCTTCCCAACCGCGAGCAGATTGAGGCTCCTGTTGAAGAGCAGCTTATCGTCGAGTTCTATTCAAGATAATAACAACTGTAATATTATTGTCTTATATTTTGTCCACCGTGTCGGGACACTGTATTCTCAAATTTGCGACACGGAGAAACGGAGCTTTTAAATGATAGAGATTGAAAAGCCCAGAATTGAAACTCTCGAACTTTCAGCAGACGGAAAGTACGGTAAATTCGTAATGGAACCGCTTGAGCGCGGTTATGCAATCACGCTTGGCAACAGCTTAAGACGAGTTCTTCTCTCTACTTTGCCGGGCGCTGCAATCACCAACGTTAAAATCGACGGTGTAGTTCACGAATTTTCCACCATTCCGGGTGTAAAAGAAGACGTTACCGAAATAGTTCTTAACTTAAAGGGACTTATCGCTAAGCTTCACGCTGATTCTGCTAAAAAGATTTACATTGAGGCAGAAGGTCCCTGTGTTCTTACCGCGGAGGCTATCAAGGCTGATTTTGAGGTAGAAATTCTTAATCCTGATATGTATATTGCAACTCTTGACGAGGGCGCAAAGCTCAATATTGAGATGACCATCGACAAGGGCAGAGGTTACGTATCTGCAGAGCAGAATAAGCCGGCACAGAATATAATCGGTGTTATTCCGATTGATTCTATCTACACTCCGGTTTTGAAGGCAAACTTTAACGTTGACAACACCCGTGTTGGTAACGTTGTAGACAAAAACAAGCTCACTCTCGAGGTTTGGACCGACGGCTCTATAAAGGCTGACGAGGCAGTTTCTATGTCTGCTAAAATCCTTATCGAGCACTTCGAGTTGTTCTTAAATCTTGCTGAGGGTGTCAGCGAAACCCAGAGCATTATGGCAGAAAAGGCTGACAGCGCAAAAGAAAAGGTTCTTGACCTTACTATTGACGAGCTCGACCTTTCGGTACGTAGCTTTAACTGCCTTAAACGCGCAGGTATTAATACTGTTGAAGACCTTATCAACAAGTCCGAAATGGATATGATGAAGGTCAGAAACTTAGGCCGCAAGTCATTGGAAGAGGTTATTGCAAAATTGGCATCTTTCGGCTTTGCGCTTAAGAAAGACGACGAATAAAAGGAGTGAATATCAATGCCGGGTACTCGTAAACTTGGAAGAGCCAGCGATCACAGAACCGCTATGCTTAGAGCAATGGTTACTTTCCTTTTGGAAAACGGAAAGATTGAAACAACCGTTACACGCGCTAAAGAGGTTCAGTCAATGGCAGAGAAGTATATTACACTCGCTAAGACAAATACACTTCACAGCAAACGTCAGGCAATGGCATTCATTACTAAGGAAGACGTAGTTGCAAAGCTTTACAACGAAATCGCTCCTAAGTATGCAGATGTAAACGGTGGTTACACACGTATTACAAAGACAGGCCCCCGCCGCGGCGACGCTGCTGAAATGGCAATTATCGAGTTAATCTAATTCTCACAAAAGCCCTTCGGGCAATATTTTAGTAGTCACATTTTCGTAAAAATGACGGCAATGTTCTTACCCGTCAGACCCGCCGAAAAGCAAGGCTTTTGACTTGCCACTTCGGGATGATGTGGGTACTAAAGCAAAAAAACATAGCGCCTCTCGGTCGAGAGGCGCTTATTTTTTGCTTTAACTAAATCCGCCTGCGGTGGAATAAAAAGGCATATGCCGATAAAATCCTGCTTTGGCAGGGTGTAAGGGCGGATTTAATTTAATTAAAGCCACAAGGTTTTGATTTCATCTGAACTTTAGTTCGGATTTCATTCGCGCTGTGCGTGAATTTCATTTAACCTCTTGTGCCCAGCCAAAACATTCCACACACCATATTGTGTCTTTTTGAAAAACATCAAAAATATAACAAAAAACTATAAAATTTTGAAAAAAAGTATTGAAATTTTGTATATTTTAGATTACAATGTATGTGTACATAATGTAAATGTGGGTTACTGTCTTTGTGTGAAAGATAATTCCTACGTCAAATTTTATAAATGGGGGCAACCCTTAGGGAAAGGATTGGTTTTTAAATGACAAAATTATTTAAAAACAGCAAGCAAATAATGGCAGTTGTAATGGCGTTTGCTATTCTTGCAGTGTCATTGTTTGCAGGCGGCATTGTTGCTGGTGCTGAGACTACTAACAGTCTTTGCGAAGGTAGAATTGAGTATTGGAATGGTGATAGAGACACTACACTTTCTGGCCAAGGAACTCAACAAAATCCTTATATTATTACAAATGCTGCTGAGCTTAACTATGTTTGCACAGGCGCAAACCAAGCTACTGAAGATAAATATTATGTGGTTGATCCTACAATCAAGGCATTTATCCTTCAGCCACAGTCTATCGTTGACGCCCTTGGTGGTCCAAGCACATTTATAGATATTACATCAGCCGCAGAAACAAAAGAATTGTTTGAAGTTACCGCGGCAGGCAAAAGCTTGGTTAGCTGGGTAGGAAGAGGCGAAGGTGTATTCGCAGGTCACTTTGACGGTAACGGTGTTACGATTTACGGCCTTTATTCAGACGGTACAAATGTACCGGCAACTCAACAGGCCAGCGCGCTGTTCCCAAAGGTTGATGGTAACGGTGCAAATGTTGATAAGGGAGCGGTTACAAACAAACCAACAACCCTTACCCGTTTTTCTGTGAAAAACTCATACTTCAAAGGTTTCCGTCGAGTAGGTGTTGTTGCCGCAACATCATGGTGGAAGTCTGACAGTGGTACAAACTGTGACGGTTGGATAGAGCTTTCTTACTGTGAAGTTGCCAACAACTTCCTTGTAGGTCAAAACCGTCTTGAATCCGATAATTCACTTCAATCTTTTAATCACGGCGAAATGGGCGTTGTATGTGGTGCTCCTGGTCAGGACCCATTTAAAGTATCATATATTTCTGTTCATGGAAACGATACCGAATACCGCTCATATGCAAGTGGCACAAGCACTACATACACAGTTGATAGCTCAAAAGATTTTAATCGTATGTTTTCTTCCAACGGAAAAAACGAAACAGACACCATGTACGGTGAAGTACATAAATCAATCGTACTTGACACAAGTGTTACGGGACTGCTGGAAAACGCTGGTGAAATCATATATGTATCAGATGTATATACCAACTTATCTTCAACAATAAAAGGTGTCACCGTTTTAGAAAATGTCGGTTACGGCGCTGCAGGTCAGGCTGCTATGGAAAAACTTGACTGGGAAGAAGATTGGTTTATGGGTCTTAACGGCCCAGCCCTTCGTGCGTTCCACGGCGAGTTTGAATTAGTACGCACCAGCACAGAGCACTACTACGCATGCGCAGATTGCGGTTCTGCATATTTGCTTGGTGAGCAGATGGCTCACGAATGGGACAATGACACTTGTACGATATGTGAATATCATTGCTATCATAACGAAGAAGGCTTTTACGTATCAGGCGAATATCGCCCTGCTACCTGTATATCAAAAGAAGCTACCTCTAGTTACTGCAACAACTGCGATTGGAACCAGACAGATGAGTTTGGTCCTGCTCCGTCAGGTCATGTGCTTGAATGGGTTGAAGAAATTCCCGCAGGTTGCCATGCTAACGGCGTAGAAGCAGAAGGCCGCAAGGGCTTCTGGCACTGTACAGAATGCGGCGGTATGTTTATCGAAGAGACTGAGGCAGAGGCAATGTGGTCTGCTAATCCAATCGGTAGCTATTTAGAGGGTGAAGAAATCCCCGTAGTTGATTCGTTGATTATTCCTCTTGGCAACCATAGCGCAGTTAACCGCGCAGACGGTTCTATTCTGATAAAAGATGCAGGAGCAGAGGGTCATTATTGGATCTGCTATACCTGCGATGGTAGACTTGAGGCAGTAGAGAGCGAAGAGGTTGCCGAAGAAGGCGCGCTTAAGAAGCATAAATTTGAGAAGTCTGTTTGTACAGATTGCGGCTGGGAATGTACCGAGCACGACTACAAGGCAACAGGTATTGTAGCTGTAGTAGGCACATGCGAGGTTGACCAGGAAGAAGAAATCAAGTGTACAATCTGCGGTGATATAAAAAATGTTGTAACAGCAGTTGCAGGTCATAAGATTGTAAAGGTTGACGAGGTTCCTGCCACCGATAAGTTAGAGGGCACCAAGGCACATTACAAGTGCTCGGTTTGTCAGGAAATTTACGTTGATGCAGAAGGTAAAACAAAAGCCACAACGGCAGAGTTGGTAATTGCCAAGACGTTGCCCGCAGGCTACGAAAACATTGAAATCGGTAATCTTAACACCGACAACAGCGGTAAGAGCCCTGCAACAGGCGACAATGTTGCTTCTGTTTTGGCAGTAG
Source organism: Clostridia bacterium (assembly GCA_017442225.1). Classification (GTDB taxonomy): domain Bacteria; phylum Bacillota; class Clostridia; order Oscillospirales; family Acutalibacteraceae; genus UBA737. Next base: position 24,672 of record JAFSAR010000015.1, on the reverse strand, counting down.
CTGCTCTTGCTGGCGCAGTACTTGTATTTGCACGCAAGAAATAATGCATAATTAGCTCAAAATCAAGCACCTACTTTTTAAATGAAGTAGGTGCTTATTTTATGATAATAAATTCAAAAAGACACTGCTTTAATTAAAGCAGTGTCTTAATTGTATAATAATTGTGCATTAAAGTTTAAAGGCGTATCCCGTGGCTATTCCCAAAACCGCCGCTATGCAGATTACCAGAACAGGCGGTATTTTTTTGCGCTTGTAAAACACAAGACACGCGCACAGGGCAAAGATAACTGCTGAAATATAAAACTCGGTGGTTTTGAAAACATCAAACAAAAAACCGCTTGGTAAAAACACCGTAATCGCCATAGATACCACAGCCGACGCGATAAGACCGATTGCCGCAGGCTTTAGTCCCGTCATAAGTCCCGTTACGGTGCGGCTGTTTTTAAATTGCTGATAAAACTTTGCCACCAAAAGTATGACAATAAATGACGGCAATACAACGCCGAGCGTCGCGGCGGCTGAGCCTAAAATTGTAAACCACAGATTGCCGCCGTATTCTGCGCCTCCAACCTGAGAGCCAACGTAGGTTGCGATGTTTACGGCAAACGGACCTGGTGTTGATTCGCTTACGGCAATAAAGTTTACAATCGCTTCTTCGCTAAGCCAACCGTGTGAAATTACCTGTTCCTCCACAAGCGGCAGCATAGCGTAACCACCGCCAAATGTAAAGGCGCCAATTTTAAAAAAGGTCCAGAAAAGCTCTAAAAATATCATTTGTCCGCCCCCTTGCTATGCATTATCGAATAGGTCACAAGACCAAACAGGGCAGATATAATTATTATAAGAAAAACGTTTATATCGGTAAAAATTCCAACCACTGCGGCAAACGCCATAACAATGTACGAAACCCAACCTTTAGGACATTTTTTAAACATAGTTATAAGAGCTTTAAGCACCAGCGCCAGCACGCCCGCGCGAATACCCATAAAAGCGTACTGCACGGCGCGAAGTTCCTGAAAAGCCGCAAGCACAAAGGAAATAACCAATATAATCACAAGGGACGGAAGCACTACGCCGAGAGTCGCCGCTGTAGAACCTAACACACCGCATACGCGGTAGCCGACAAACGTGGCAGAATTTATAGCGATAGGACCTGGTGTTGACTCGGCGATAGCAACGATTTCCAGAATATCCTCATCGGTTATCCATTTGTTTTTTTCGGCAACCTCGTGCTGTATGAGCGGAATCATAGCATAGCCGCCGCCAAAGGTAAAAGCGCCTATTTTAAAAAAAGTTAAAAAAAGTTTAAGTGCTTTTTTAAATGTGCTCATTTATTCCTCATCCTTACCGCAGCAGCGCTTGTATTTTTTACCGCTGCCGCAAGGGCACAGCGCGTTTTTGCTGACAACGCCTTTACCGCGTACGGTAAGCGGCTTGTTGTCACCCGCATTTGTTTCCTCAGCAACCTTTTCGCGTTTAACCTCTTCGTTTTTGCGAACGCGGACTGACAGTGCCAATTTTGCGGTCTGCTCACGTATAGCGTCGGTCATAGCCGAGAACATATCGTAGCTTTCGTTGCGGTATTCAACAACGGGATTGTGCTGACCGTAACCGCGAAGACCGATGCCCTGACGTAGCTGGTCCATAGCGTCTATGTGATCCATCCAGTTTGAGTCTACACTGCGTAACAGTACAACGCGCTCAACCTCACGCATAATGTTGTCGCCGAATTCAGCCTCGCGCTGTTCGTATCTCTGGCGGGCGACGGTTTTTAACTGCTTGGCAACCTCTTCCGTCTCAAGACCTTGTAGTTTTTCGGTGGTAAACTGCGTATCGTCAGTATCAATTATCCATCCGCCAAAATGGTCGCGCAAGCCCTTAATATCGCGCGCGCCGTTATCATTATCTTCTGTAAGATAGATTTTGGTGTAGATATCAATTGTGTCGTCAATCATCTTAAGTACGGTTTCCTTAAGATTTTCACCGTTAAGCACGCGGTTGCGCTGATTGTAGATAAGCTCACGTTGCTTGTTCATAACATCATCATACTCGAGTACATTTTTACGCGACGCAAAGTTAATGCCCTCTTTGCGTTTTTGCGCGCTCTCAATGGTTTTAGAAAGCATACCGCTCTCAAGCGGCATATTTTCGTCGATGTTCATCGTGCCCATTATAGCGGCAATTTTCTCACCGCCGTAAAGACGCATAAGATCGTCTTCAAGCGAGATATAAAACTTAGTCGTACCTGGGTCGCCCTGACGTCCTGCGCGCCCGCGCAGCTGGTTGTCAATACGTCTCGAGTCGTGGCGCTCGGTACCTATAATGCAAAGACCGCCGCTGTTACGTACCGCTTCTGCGTGGGGCGCAATTTCTGCCTTAAAGCATGCGTAAAATTCCTTATACTTTTCGCGAGCGGCGATGATGTCTGGGTTTTCGGTCTCGCCAAAGCCCGTGGCTTCAAGTATCATTTCTTCGCTAAGTCCGTCGTGGCGCAACGCCGCCTTTGCCAAGTATTCGGCGTTACCGCCAAGCATAATATCGGTACCGCGTCCTGCCATATTGGTAGCTATGGTAACAGCGCCCGGCACACCTGCTTGCGCGATAATTTCAGCCTCTTTTTCATGGTGTTTTGCGTTAAGCACGTTGTGCTTTACACCGCGGCGCTTAAGCATAGAGGATAAAAGCTCTGACTTTTCTATAGTAACGGTACCCACAAGCACGGGTTGATTTTTCTCGTGACAAGCAAGTATATGATCGATAACCGCATTAAATTTTGCTTTTTCGGTTTTGTAAACGGCATCATTTTCGTCAACACGGGCAATCGGCTTATTGGTAGGAATTTCAACAACGTCAAGTTTGTAAATTTCCTGAAATTCGGTCTCTTCGGTCATAGCGGTACCCGTCATACCCGAAAGCTTGTTATAAAGACGGAAGAAATTTTGGAATGTTATGGTAGCAAGGGTTTTTGACTCGCGCTCTACCTTAACACCCTCTTTTGCTTCAATAGCCTGATGCAAGCCCTCGTTATAGCGTCTGCCGTACATAAGGCGGCCTGTAAATTCGTCAACAATGATAACCTCGCCGTCTTTTACGACATAGTCAACGTCGCGCTTCATAATACCATGAGCGCGGATAGCTTGATTTATATGGTGCGCAACCTCAATATTTTCGCTGTCATTAAGGTTTTCGATAGCGAAATACTGCTCTGCCTTTTTTACGCCGTCGGGGGTAAGGATGGCAGTGTTTGCCTTTTCGTCAACAACGTAGTCGCCATCGTAAGCCGCGTCCTCGTCGCTTGCCTTGTCGTCCATTTCCTTAACCTTTACCATTTTAAGTGATTTTGCAAAAGCATTTGCCTTGGTATAAAGGTCGGTGGACTTGTTGCCCTGTCCTGAAATGATAAGTGGTGTGCGCGCCTCGTCTATAAGAATAGAGTCAACCTCGTCCACGATAGCAAAGTTATGTTCGCGCTGAACCTTTTGCTCCTTATAGGTCACCATATTATCACGCAGATAGTCAAAACCTAATTCGTTGTTGGTGCAGTAGGTGATATCTGCATCGTAGGAGGCGCGTTTTTCATCCTTATTCATACCATGGATGATAAGACCAACCGACAGACCTAAAAAGCGGTAGAGCTTACCCATCCACTCGGAGTCACGCTTTGCAAGATAATCGTTGACGGTGACAATATGCACGCCCTTGCCTGTAAGCGCGTTTAAGTATGCGGGAAGTGTTGCGACAAGAGTTTTACCTTCACCCGTTTTCATTTCGCTGATACGTCCTTGATGCAGTATAATACCGCCCAAAATCTGAACGGGGAAATGCCGCATACCGAGCACTCGGTCGCCTGCCTCACGGCAAACGGCAAAAGCCTCGGGCAAAATATCGTCAAGTGTTTCGCCTATGGTAAGGCGGTTTTTAAATTCATCTGTTTTAGCGCGCAGTTCGTCGTCTGTAAGATTGCGGTATTCTTCTTCATAAGAGAGCACCTTGTCAAGCATCGGACGCACGCGCTTTATTTCTTTTTCACTGTAATTGCCAAAAATGGCTGTAAGTAATCCCATAATTTACCTCTTTAAAAAGTCATAATAGATATATTATATATTATAATTGTTAATAAATAAAGTATTATTTGAGGGTAAAAGTATCGCCTTTTAACGATAAACCCGACGTATAATGCATTTTACCGTCGGTGTCTATGAAAACTGCCTCGGCGCCATCGGTGTTTTCGATAAGTTCTTTTGCATTATCAAGCCCCAAAAGTATGCAAATGGTAGAAAGCGCGTCGGCATTCATAGAACTGTCGCCGATTATTGTGGCAGACGTAAGGTCGGTATCTACCGCATAGCCTGTTTTTGTATCTAAAATATGATGATAACGGATGCCGTCTTTTTCAATATACCGCTCGTAAGTGCCCGACGTTACCACTGTCTTATTGCGTACTTTTAATGTAGAGGCAAGCTCGTCTGAAAAAGGCTGCTTTATGCCCACGGTATAGTCGCGGTCGCCAAAGACTACAAGGTTTCCGCCTAAATCTATTATACCCTCTGATACCTTATTTTCTTTAAAGTATTCTAAAATACGGTCGGCAATATAGCCCTTGGCGATACCGCCAAGGTCTATCTGCTTGCCGTTTAGGTTGATTTTATTACCGTCTGTTTCAATGCTATTGTAGTCAACGTTTTTAAGTGCCTCGGCTATTTCATCACGTGAGGGTATGATTTCGCTGTTAAAATCCCAAAGTGAGCTTACGGAGTAGATTGTTATATCAAACTTGCCGTTTGATATATCGGCATAATAAAGGCTTTTTTGTACGATTTCCAAGGTGTCATCTGACACCTCGACAAATCCGCTTGAATTGTTAAGAGCGTAAACATCGCTTCCCTCTACCGTGCGGCTGAGCAGCTTTTCATAGCTTTCGCAAAGCGCAAAAGCGCCGTCAAGCGTCTCGCTGTCGCAAGCGGCTGTAAGACTCACCACTGTGTCAAGTAAAAAACGGGTGTCTTTATTTTCCTGTGTGCTCGCGCATCCGCACAAAAGCAACAGGACAAGGCTTAAATTAAGTGATACAATTTTTTTCATAAATAACATTATACAACTTCTTCACTTTTTTGTAAAGATATGTTAAAATAAATATAAAAGGACGGTGATAGTTTTGAAAAAAGGCGACTTTATAATAATAGGCGGGGTAGTGGCAGCGTGTGTTTGTTCGGTAGTTTTGCTCATTTCTTTTTCAAAACAGGGTAGCCGTGTCGTAATAAAGCAGGATAACCAAATCATCTACGATAAAAGTATTAACCTAAACGAAACGGTTGATACGGGTACAAATACCGTGGTTATAAAAGACGGCGTTGTGTATATGAGTGACGCGTCTTGCAAAAATCAGATTTGCGTAAATACGGGCAAAATCAGTAAAAAGGGTGAAAGTATTGTATGTCTGCCAAACAAGGTAATCGTGGAAATAGAATAAATATAAGGCGCATCACCCTTTACGCGCTGTTGGTTTCGGTGTGTCTGATTATCGGCTATCTTGAAAGCCTTTTGTCAATCAGCCTGATAGCGTTAGCGCCGGGTGTAAAGTTGGGACTTTCAAACGCTATAACACTCACCCTTATCTGCCGCGGCGATATAAAGGGAGCGTGGGCGGTAAACATTGCGCGTATTGCATTGTCAGCGTTGCTCTTTGGCTCGCCGATATCATTTTTGTTTTCTCTTGCGGGCGGTGTGGCTTCGACACTTACGGCTTGCCTTTTAAGTAAGCTAAAATCGGTAAGCGCAATTGGAATCAGTATTGCAGGTGGTACTGTACACAACGTTTTTCAGTGTGTGGCGGCAACCGCGTTTGTGGGCGTAGGCGTTATATATTATCTGCCCGCATTGCTGGTACTCGGCGCTCTTTGCGGCGTGTTTTGCGGAACTTTTGTAAAACTTGTTTTAAACAAGGTCAAAATAAACGGCATATTTTAATTTTTTTGAAAGGGAAATATCACAATGTGCGGATTTGTAGGTTTTACAAATTATATAGGCGATGACGGACAGGTGTTAACCACGATGATGGACTCTATTGTTCATCGCGGTCCCGATTCAAGCGGCAGTTATATTGACCGTGATATTGCGCTCGGCTTCCGTCGGCTTAGCATTATCGACCTTGAGGGCGGCGACCAACCTATGTTTAACGAGGACAGGTCTTTGGTGCTTGTGTTTAACGGTGAAATTTATAACTACAAGCAGTTGCGGGAAGAACTTGAAAAGCAGGGCCATATATTTGCAAGCCGCGCCGACAGCGAGGTTTTGTTACACGGCTATGAGGCTTGGGGTGTGGACGTTGTAAAGTATCTGCGCGGTATGTTTGCGTTTGTTATTTTCAACAAGGTTGACGATACGCTTTTTGGCGCGCGCGATATGTTTGGCATAAAGCCGTTTTACTATACCAAGAGTGAAAACAGTTTTATTTTTGGCTCGGAAATAAAGGCGTTCGCCTTTCATCCCGAATTCCACAAGCGACTCAATGAACAAGCGCTGGCCCACTACCTTTCTTTTCAGTATTCACCAACCGAGGAAACCTTTTTTAAGGGTGTATACAAGCTGCCACCCGCGCATTACTTTACCTTTAAAAACGGAGAGATTAAAAAGACGCGCTATTTTAAACCCGAGTTTAAAACCGTACCCGGTGTGCTGGATTTTTATGCCGACGAGATAGATAAAGCGGTTCGCGAGTCGGTAGAAGCGCACAAAATTGCCGACGTTGAGGTAGGCTCTTTTCTCTCAAGCGGTATTGATTCAAGCTATATTGCCTCGTCTGCTAAGGTGGATAAAACCTTTACAGTAGGCTTTGAAAGTGGTGACGGTGACCGTTATAATGAAATTGCTTTTGCAAAACAGTTTGCCGATACAATAGGTGTCGAAAATATTTCAAAGGTAATTACACCGCAGGAATATTGGTCGACGTTTCCAAAAATTCAGTATCATATGGATGAACCGCTGGCAGACCCTGCGGCAATCGCACTTTATTTTGTGAGTGAACTCGCATCAGAGCATGTCAAGGTGGTAATGTCGGGAGAGGGCGCTGATGAGCTTTTTGGCGGATACCGTATTTATGGGGAGCCGATAACATTAACCATTTATGATCGACTTCCCTTTGCAGTTCGCCGAATTGTTTCAAAAGTGTGTGAGCATTTGCCGCAGATGCGAGGCATAAACTATCTCATGCGCCGCGGCAAAACTATAGAGGAACGATATATCGGCAACGCGAATATCTTTTCAAAAAAAGAGCGAGACGCTTTGCTTAAAAGTGATGCGGCAAAATCAGCGCCGCAGCCTAAAATTTTGTGCGACAGGTTTTATGACGAGGTAGCAAACAAAGACGACGTTACAAAGATGCAGTATCTTGATATAAATATGTGGCTTATGGGAGATATTCTGCTTAAAGCCGACAAAACAAGTATGGCAAATTCGCTTGAACTGCGTGTACCCTTTCTTGATAAAAAGGTGTTAGAATTAGCCCTTACGCTGCCGCTTGAATGCCGTGTAAATACGGTTACAACAAAAATAGCGCTACGCAAAGCGGCGGAAAAAACCTTGCCGCGTGTTACCGCGCAAAAGGATAAATTAGGTTTTCCCGTGCCTATCCGCGAGTGGCTGCGTCAAGACGAATACTATAACATAGTAAAAGAACAGTTTACAAGCGATACGGCAGAAAAATATTTTGAAACACAAAAACTTCTAAAACTGCTTGATATGCATAAATCGGGTAAAAAAGATTTAAGCCGTAAAATATGGACAGTTTATACGTTCCTTGTATGGCATAATCTGTATTTTAAGGAGGATAAATTATGAAATGCAATAAATGTGGGTTTGAAAGCGAACGGGATTTTGAGTATTGTATGAATTGTGGTACAAAAGCTAAAGATGATAAGGCTGTTACTGTTGAGGCGGTAAGTCTTAATCCTGCTGTCGACATAGTTATGCCAGCTTTAAAGGATAAATTGTTTTTGGTGTTATGCATACTTATGACGACGGCGTGCGCTCTCTCATTGGCCACATCAGGAATGCCGCTTATTTATATTTTAATAACCGTATTTTTGTGGCTAACATATGCTGATGCGCAAAAAGGCATTGTCAACGAAAAACATCTACAGTTTATAAGCGGAACGGTATATGCGCAATATATTATAGCAAATGTGGTAAGCATAATACTTTTGGTTTGCGGTGTATTATTTGGTATATTGTTTGAGATTGTGGCAGAAAATATAAGTTTTTGGAAAGTGTTTGTAGAAGAGTTAGAAAAAAACGGATTAAGTTTGCCAAACACATCAGAAAACATAATGTCTATATGTGGGATACTACTTAGTGCACTATTTGTTTTTATAGCAGTTATTGTATTGGTTTTTAATCTTTTGGGCATGCGCAAAATACATCGTTTTGCAAAATCAATATATCTAGGCATTGTATGCCAAAACTCTAATTTTGAAAGACCGAGAACTGTAAAAAATTGGTTTATATTTATTGCGGTAATGAGTGCAATAACTGTATTAGGCAATTTGACATCGTTTATTGCAGCAATAACCAGCGTGTGTACTACTGCAATAATGATAATTGTTGCGATGCTTATTGATAAGTATTTTGTAAAAGAAATGTAGTGGCATAGTGGATATTTTAATTAGGTAAGTATTTTACATACATATAAACTCTCGATTATCAACAGATAACCGAGAGTTTTGCATTTAATTAAATGTTGCAATAGGTTTCATAATATGATATAGTTATTCAGTAAACGACTTGTTATAATAAATAAAAAGGGGACAGGCAATAAATTATGGGCATTATACAATTTTGTAAAACGTGGATACAACAGCACAAAGCATTTATTTTGTACGGCCTTATAAGTGTGTTTGTTACGCTGGTAGATATAGCTGTTTGCCGTGTTGGAGAAATGTGGTTTTCTACGGTTTTTTCTAATACGCTTGGTGTTCTTACAGGTTTTACTATACAATACTTTCTAACTGCAAGACATGTTTACAACAAAAATAATTTTAAGTCGTTTATTGTATTTTTGTGGACATTTTTAGTGGGACTCTTATTTGCAAATGTAATTGTATTTGTTTTCAGAGATGTAATTTTTCATCAGGATGACAGCACGTTGGCATTTTTAGTAAGCAAAGGTTTTTCTATTGTTTTGCCTTTTTTTGTTATGTATTTTTTGCGCAAAAAATTTATGCCAGTTAATAAAGATGAGGAGAATTAACTATGAAAAAAATTTATGCAATTTTACCATGCTATAATGAAGCACTTAACATTGGCGATTTGATTGACGAATGGAATAATCAGAAGGATTTATTAAAAGAGAGCGGATACCAACTTAACATTGTTGCAATTGACGATTGTAGTCGCGACAATACAAAACAAGTAATATCACAAAAAGTTGATCAGTATGAAAACGTTACTTTGTTTCCACACGAGGTTAATAAAGGACTTTGCGGCGGACTTAATTCGGCAATTTCATATTTTTTGAAAAATGGTTGCGCAGACGACTTTATGGTATTGATGGATGGTGATAATACGCATAATCCCGTATATGTACATGAGATGCTTTCAAAAATGCTTAACGAGAAAAAAGATTGTGTTATAGCATCAAGATATTGCAAGGCGTCTAATGTTGTGGGAGTTGCGGCGCATCGCGAATTTATGAGCGATATGGCTAAGTATTATTACAGTATGGTATTAAGAGTACCGGATGTAAAGGACTACACCTGCGGTTATCGTATATATACATATGGTATAATCAAAAAACTTGTTGATAAATTTGGAACAGAACCTATCGTCGAAAAGAGCTTTGCTTGTATGATGGAATTGTTATACAGATTGTACATAGTTGGCGCCAAATTTGGAGAAACCGGTTTTGAACTCAGATATGATAATAAAAAGGGCGAAAGCAAAATGCAGGTTTTCACCACAATGAAAAAGAGCCTTACCACAGCTCTTAAACTCAGACGTCTTCGCAAGGAAAGGACTTCTGCAAAATGCTAAACAAAATAAAATACCATTCAGTGCCGGTTTTGTTTTTGTTTGCAGTTTCTTGGGTCTTCTCGCTTTCGATGCTGTTTTTTCCATACTCGACCGAGACATTCGGGCACGATGCAGGCATTTTTGCTTATATTGGATACGCTATAACCCAAGGAAAGCCCATATATATCGGTGCGTGGGATAACAAGGGCCCGTTACTTTACCTTATAGATGCATTGGGTATAGCCATAAATTATAGATGCGGAATTTATATTCTCGAATTATTATCGCTTTTTGTTACTCTACTGTTCATTTATAAGTGCGCTTTACACTTTGTTCCAAGATATGTTGCGGCAATCGATGCAGCACTTGTTGCGATGCCACTTACGATAACAATGGAAGGCGGCAACCTTTCAGAAGAATGGGCGCTTCCATTCACCACCATAGCTCTATATCTCATCGTCAAATTTTTCCTTAACGATTATCGTCTCAAAAAATATGAAATGATGATAGTCGGGGCTTGTATAGCGGCAATTGTGCTTCTAAGATTAAATATTATAACGTTTATTGCTGTGGCTGTTTTAGGCGTCATTATCAAGCTTATCAAGGAAAAGCAAGTACCTACTCTTTTAAATGTAGCGTTATTTGCGTTTATAGGTTTTCTAATATTTGTGTCGCCCATAGCGATATATTTAATCGCTACCGGTTCGCTCTCGGCATGTCTTGATGCTGCATATTTGGGTGCTGTTGGTGCTTTTACCAAATTAGAAACTATGGATGTCATATACAACATTACAACAATGATTTTAAATCTGCGTGATAGCGGTGCGCTTATTATCATCGTGTTGTTTGTTGCGCTTCTTCCGTTCTGTCTATATAAGACAAAAGGTAAAAAAGACAGCTTCAAAACAGTGCTTTTGATTTGCTATTTCGGAGTTTTTGCCACAATTGCTGCCAACTCTATTTCGGGCGCTCCTTATATGCATTATTTCACATCGCTTGTACCTGTAATAATCATTCCGGTCATATGGTTTTCAAAAAACATATATTCTTTCCTTTGTGAAAACCGCGCAAAATCTTTTGCTTCTACTGCCGTAATTGCGGCTTTGGCGCTTGCGATTTCAGTAAACTCAATTGTCGTTTTGAGAAACAATATTTTCTCTAATCTTCGTGATAGTGCAGATAATTATTTAAACTCTCAATATATAAAAATCGCCGAATATGTTAAGGCAAACTCGTCACCGGATGATACTGTTATGTTGATTGGTGACGGAACAGCCGCCACATCTTACTACAGAGCCAAACGAATTGCGGCATCAAATCGTTTTTATTATGCAAACGGTCAGTTTACCGAAGAGTCTAAAAGGCAGTTTGCAAACGAAATTTTTGAAGATCTTAAACAAAATTATCCAGCAATAATCTTGTTTACTAACTCTGATAGAATGCAGGATTTTGTACAGCATCTTGATAATCCTGATGATTTTAATAAATTCCTTGATACCAATTACGTTATCGATGAAAACGATTTTTCAAATATTACATACCTTTATGTTGGAGAGTAAAATGCTATGAAAAAAATTATGCTTGTTTTTGGAACTCGTCCAGAAGCTATAAAAATGTGTCCTTTGGTTAATGAATTAAAATCCCGTGATAATGTTCAAACCATTGTTTGCGTAACAGGCCAACACCGTCAAATGTTAGAGCAGGTTTTAAATGCATTTTCGGTTGTTCCTGATTATGATTTGTCAATAATGAAGGAAAATCAAACTCTTTTTGACATTACTTCGGGAATACTCATAGGAATAAAAAATGTTTTAGAGCAAGCTAAACCTGATGTTGTTTTGGTCCACGGCGATACATCAACAACCTTTGCAACGGCATTAGCGTGCTTTTATATGCAAATACCAATAGGTCATGTCGAGGCAGGCTTGCGTACATATAACATCTATTCTCCATATCCTGAAGAGTTTAACCGACAAGCTGTAGGTATAGTTACAAAATATCATTTTTCTCCTACAAAACGTGCTGCACAAAATCTTATTAATGAGGGTAAATCTGCAAAAGACATATACATAACAGGTAACACAGCAATAGATGCTTTAAAAACTACCGTTCGAGATAACTATACTTCAGAATATCTTGATTGGGCGCAAGACAGCCGACTTATTCTAATTACAGCGCATAGGCGTGAAAATCTTGGCGAACCTATGCATAATATGTTCAGAGCCATTCGCAAAATAATCGATGAGCACCCTGATGTAAAGGCTATATATCCTATACATATGAATCCGGTTGTAAGAAAAGCCGCCGAAGAAGAACTTTCCGGTTGTGAAAGAATAAAAATAATACCTCCTCTTGATGTGCTCGATTTCCACAATTTTATGTCGCGAAGTTATATGATTCTTACCGATAGCGGCGGTATACAAGAAGAAGCGCCTTCGTTAGGTAAACCAGTGCTTGTAATGCGAGATACAACCGAGCGCCCAGAGGGAATAGATGCGGGCACTTTAAAACTTGTGGGAACTGACGAACAAGTTATATATAATAACTTCAAAACTTTGTTAGAAGATGCCGAGGTTTATGAGTCAATGTCTAAAGCCAACAATCCTTATGGCGACGGAATGGCATGTAAGCGCATAGCAGATATACTTACAAATGAGTAAAAATTTGATTTGCTATGATTTTACAAAAACATTAAAAACCACAGCGAATTTCGCTGTGGTTTTTAGTGTGTATCGTGACACGGACAATTTGCAACTGTGTATGTATTGTCGAAAATTTTTTGTCCCAAAATATAAACACGGTATCCTAATAGAATCTCTTCTTTAGCTCTTCTGGTATGAACCTTATCAATTTCATAAATTAGTAATTTATAAACAATCGTGCCGCCATCTTTAACTTTATATTTTCGGGGTACTATGGAAATAATAAATATAAGCACTAGAATAACAATCAAAAATATTTTAATATGCCACATTTACTATCACCACAAAGTTTTTATTTTTATATTTTTAGTTTAACAAAAAAGACAAGTTTTGCAAATCAAAAAAATTTTTTTAATTCTAATAAAAAAACACTTGCAATATAATTAGTTATGTAGTATAATACTTTAGCATCAAGCAAAACTATATATCGCGGGATAGAGCAGTTGGTAGCTCGTCGGGCTCATAACCCGGAGGTCGTTGGTTCAAGTCCTTCTCCCGCAACCATGGTTGGCTACCAAAATAGATGACAGCCCGAAAAACCCAGTAACCATCACGGTTTCTGGGTTTTTTCGTTTCTAAAACACCACTTAAATTTAAAAGATGCCATCCCCTTAAAATAGATGTCTGGGGGGACTTGAACTAAAATTCACGATAATTTGGGGCAGATTTTGCGATTTATTTCGTAAAGTCTGCCCCTTTTTTGTTTTTATAATTGTTAAATGTTTGTGTCTGAAAGCGGATGTGATGAATTATCATTGCATCCGCTTTTTTTATTTTCTGACCTTTTTCTCCCCTGTGGAGATTAAGTATATAAAAAATAACGAAAGGATTGATGACAAATATGATTCAGACAAACTGACCACAGAAAGAAAAAAGAATTATTAATCAGGAGGTAAAACAAAATGAACGATTGGGAAAGACAACATCGACAGGCTCAAAGATATAAGGAAGCCTATCCGCCCGGCACTCGACTTATGCTATTAAGTATGAAGGATCCTCATCATCCCGTTGAAAGCGGCACCCGAGGAACAGTAGACCATGTTGACGATATGGGAACTATTCATATGAAATGGGATAACGGACGAGGACTTGGACTTGTTCCCGGCGAAGACGAATTCCGCAGATTGACTCAAGAAGAAATTGATGAAGAACTTCGTGAGCAGGATCAGGAACAAGTACCTCAAGAGCAGTCCATGTAGAGAGCGAGGTGAATTGAAAAAAGAATAGGTCGGATGGCATATGGCTATCCAATTTATTGATTTATGTTCAGGAATCGGAGGTTTCCATTCCGGCTTGATGGCAACAGGTCATTACGAGTGTGTTGGACACGCCGAAATAGATCGTCATGCTTCGAAAGCGTATGCAGCCATATACGGAAAAGAAGGAGGTTTGAATTATGGTGACCTTCGAAAAATCAACCCAAAAGAACTGCCCGACTTTGACCTTCTCTGTGCCGGATTTCCTTGTCAAAGTTTCTCTGTTGCAGGGCGAAGACTCGGATTCCAAGATACAAGAGGTACTGTCTTCTTTGAAATTGCCCGAATCATTGCAGAGAAACGGCCTTCATTTCTACTCTTGGAGAACGTCCCCGGTTTGCTTTCGCATGACGGCGGCAGGACGCTTACTACCATCTTCTCCTCGCTTGTTGAAATGGGGTACAATCTCGAATGGATGGTGCTTAACAGCAAATACTTCGGAGTCCCACAACAACGCCGAAGGCTGTACATTGTCGGATATCTTGATTCACGATGTGCCGGAAAAGTATTTCCTCTCGGAAGCAGCTATGCGAAAAATCTTAAGCAACTTATCCCCGGCGCACAAGGACAACGAGTCTACGAAACAGACGGAATAGCTTGCACTCAATGTGCAAGTGCTGGTGGTTGGGGCGGTAAAACAGGATTATATTTTATAGATATGAATGTTAATCCGAAAATTACCGATGTTGCTCGGTGCATAACCGCAAGACACGACTCAGGTGTTAGTAACCATAGAGGTGAACACTCTGCCGTGTTAATTGAGGACGAGCCTCCGAGAGCAATGCTCACCCCCGACAGAGAAAAAGTACGGCAACAAGGACGGCGATTTAAAGAGCCGGACGAAGCCATGTTTACCATTACTGCCCAAGATAAACATGGCGTATATCATAAAGGCAGAATCCGAAAACTTATGCCGATAGAATGTTGGCGCTTACAAGGTTTTACGGACGAACAATTTTATAAAGCAGTGGCGACCGGACTTAAAGACGGTCACCTATATAAAATGGCTGGAAATGCGGTTAGCGTTCCGGTCATTACTGCTATTGGGCAGAAAATATATGAAATAAACACCGAATTCGGTATCGTGAAGGAGTGATAAAATATGCCGAATCATGTAATTAACCTTATCAACCTAAAGGGCGATAAGAATAAGATTGCCGAAATGCTTGAAGCAATAAAGGCAGATGAGTTTGGTATTGGCTCTGTTGACTTTGAGAAGGTCATCCCTATGCCCGAAAGCCTCAGAATTGAAAGTGGTTCTAAAACCGATAAAGGTTTAAGAGCATATAAAGATTTTATTGAGGTCTTAACTTTTGATGGGGCTAATGCTGATATGGACTTGCTGAATATTCCCGAAGAAAAAGAAAATCGCTTTTTAAGTATGCGTACAGACATAAAAAGAGATGAATGGGAACTCGGTCGACAAGCATTCAGAAATGAAAAAATGTACGGTGAACCCACTTGGTATGATTGGGCAATTAAGAATTGGGGTACGAAATGGAATTCGTATGGATATGATTACCATGACCGCAGTGAAGTTGCCGAGAACCCTACGCTTGGGTTTAACACAGCTTGGAGTGCTCCCCATCCCATTATTCGCAAACTTGCTGAAATGTATCCCGATGTCGCTTTTGAACATGTGTGGGCTGATGAAGATATCGGTCAAAACTGTGGCAGAAGTACTTATGGGAACGGTCAATGCACAGGTGTGTTCTATCCCGAAGGCGATGCAGCCACTGTGTTTGCTTTGAAGGCTTGGGGTGAACTTGATGATACTGAACCGCAAGAAACCGAAACGATGGGAGAACAAAATCTATGAGTGTAAAAAGAATCGATATAAAAGACCTTTTACAATATGAAGGTCGTGAAGGATTAATACTCCAAGGTTGCGGTGGCGACCCACAAGAATGGGTTGACGGCATAAATGACCTGCTCACTGAACGAGGTTGCCTATGCGATAACAGTAAATTCAATTCGGATAATTGCGCCGTTTTTGATAAGGACGGATTAACCTGTATCTTATTTGAATTTACCGATGACTTAAAAATAGATATGGGCAAACTTGCAATGTGGAGATTAGTTACCCATTCAAGTATGGGCGGTACATGGCTGACAGATTTTGTTGACCACCAGTTAGGCGGTTTTCATGCAATCCAGTCAAGTGAACCAACCAAGCCCGACTGTGCTCTTATTGGTGAAGACGGTAATATTTTTAATCTTATGGGAATTGCCGCAAGAACTTTAAAAGAAAATGGTCTGCATGAGCAATCCAAAGAAATGACCAAGCGTATCACCGACAGTGCGCAAAGTTATGATGAAGCTCTCAATATCATCGGCGAATATGTAAATATAACATCCGCTGACGATATGGATGAAGACGAAGGAATGGAAATGTGTTATGAGTGAGTTGTTATTTTTTATAATCGGACTATTACTCGGTGGATGCATATCCTTCGTAATTTTATGTTGCTTTCAGATTAACCGAATTAACGCCTACGAATCGGAAATTCGAAAACTGAAAGCACAGCTTTCCAAAGAAGGAAAACATTAATACTACTTGTGAGGCCGTTTGCGTGTGTAAACACAAAAACGGCCTGTTTTTGTTTTATTACGCAACTGCCTCCCTATCGAAAGGAGGTCGGTTATATTGTCCGGCTCAGTAAGCCCACTCCCTTGGACTGGAAGCAAAGGCTGTATTTACACAACCATAGATGCATTTATGCCTCCGCACAAAACCTATGTAGAACCTTGCATGGGTAGTGCGGAGGTTTTTTTGCGTAAAAAACCGTCAGAACGAGAAATAATCAACGACTATAACGGAGATTTGGTTAAGTTCTTTCGAGTTTTACAACGCAGTGAAAAATTAGCATATTTGATTGGTCGCCTTTATCTTTCTTTCAATTCAGAGCAACTGTTTAAGGCTAATAAGGCCATGCTTGCAGATGTCCCAAACATTCTCGATGACATTACCGAAACATCGATAATTATTGAAAATGCAGATTGGTCAGATATCGAAAAAGCGGTTGCTTTCTTTGAAAATCAGATTTTCAGCTTCTCCTCCACAGGAAAGACCTTTGCCATTGCAAAGAAAGACATGACAAAAAGGTTCGGCAGACTGGTAGCAGCTTGTAGCAGACTGAGGAATGCGGTCATTATGCATCGAGATTATAAAGATTGCATTTCCTATGCTGCGGGTAAGGATACTTTTATTTTGCTCGATCCCCCGTACAAAGGTACGGAGAATTACTATCAAAAAGCCAGTTTTGGTAGCGATGAACATGCGAAGCTGTTTGAGTTTATGAATGGAATTCATGAGAAATATAACGGCGAGTGTAAGTTCATTATCACATATAACAACGACCCTTATATCAAGGAACTTGCTGATAAATATGGGTTTGATACCTATGTGAAAGAACGATTACACAATATGCTTCAAAGCACCAAGCCCGGCGAAATGTTCGAAGAACTGCTTATAGGCAATTATGACCTTTGCAAACAGGCAGAAACGAACAGCAATTATCTGTTGGAACAGTCCCGACAGTTAACACTATTTGACTTTCAATATGATTACTAAAAAGGAGAATTTGTATGGAATATAAAACTGAATTCAGTTTTCCGCTGTCGGAAGAACTGTTAAAAACACTTGGTATTGATGAAGATACCGCTTTTGAAACTTATTATGAGGACGGCAGAATCAGGGTTCGAGTTCTTGATGACGAAGAACTTGAAGACGAGTTTGATGATACCGAAGACGAGGCTGTGGATGAAGAAGATGACGATATAGACCTTAGTCTCCCCGAGAAATGTGTCCTCTGTCCCAATTTCTGTTGGCATTGCAAGAAATGTACTATCGATATTTAAGGAGTGTGATTTGAATGAACAGAAAGATTGTGCGTGTCCTCGGCAAACGAGGACGAATTACTATCCCCTATGAAATTAGAGTCCGCAATAAAATCGGGTATAACGATATCTTATCCTTTGAGGAAAAGGATGTGAATACAATTATAGTTCGCAAGGAAAAACTGTGTGGCGGTTGCACTCCCGAGTGCTTTGATGAAACTAACGATATCTCTATCGAAGACTTCCTCGATAGCCTCACCCCCGAACAACAGCGCAAGGCTACAATTTATTTGAATTTATTGTGGGCGAAGAAAGAAGGTGCAAAAGTTGATGGCTGAACATAAACCCCTCTATAAATGGTCGCTCAAAGAAGCTATTAATTTAGGCGAAGAAGATAAATGGCGCAATAGTTATAAAGAAAATTGCGTGTGTGCAAGGGCTATTGAAAAGGCTATCACGGATAACTACAACAACAATATCCTAAACACTGATGCCGCCAAAGGTATCATTGCTGAATTTGGCTATGACCGTGTAAATCATGTCTTGGCTGACACTATTCAACAGCATAGTGAAGACGGCAGATTTAGTCAGGAAAATAAAGATTGGGCAAACAATTTTTATATCCCCAGTGACGATATCAATTGGCACTTTGCCGTTGAAGAACATCCCGGCTTAGTGAATATGTTTGTTGACCGAGTCCGCAAAGAATTTCAAACCCTTGGTCTATACGACAAAACTCATTGTAATGATGAAGGAAATTATGAGGATAAAGTCCTTGTTCTTAAACCTTCAACATTAAAGGATGAATACAAAACATCGGATTTTCAGTTGTTCCTTGCAACAAGCGGTTTTGGATGTTATCCCGACAGAATAGGTACTTCTATAATGGGCGTTTTCATTAAAGATGATGAGCGTGCCACTTTTAGAAGACAGGACTTCATTGGCTGTCTCAAAGAAGACTTAATTCCCGAGTGGGCGCAAGAAAAACTGAAGGAATATTACGAACCCGAAGAAAGCTCGGGTATAAAGATGGAAGGTGTATAAAATGCGCGTGAAAATTTATCAAATCAACGGCGACCGTGATAACGACCGCAATAAGTTTATGAAACTTAAAGATGGTCAGTCGCCAGACCCCTCCGCTTATGATGAAGTGTTTGATGCTGAAATCGAAGAAAACAATCTTGAAGCAATTTATACCCGTTTCAATACAGAACAGCATCCGCTATTTAGAGGTCACTCCCTCTCGGTTTCGGATGTGGTTGTTATGGACGGAAAGGCGCATTATTGTCAGCCTTTTGGCTTTAAGGAAGTTCCATTCGATGAATCCAAGGCGCACAAACCCGATAATCTTATGCGAGTAGTCTATGTAGAACCCAACAAACCACCCTTTATTGCAGAAATCGAACATACACTTAAAGGTGAACAACGAGCCGTAAAAGGTTTAATTGAGGCTGTTTATCCTTATGATGACGATAATGTTTGCTTTGTCTGCAATGAAGAAGGAAAGCTCATTGGTATGGAAGGCAACCGAACAGTCAACCTTGGCAATACAATTATTGCCGGACCGTTCTTTGTTTGCGGTCTTACCAGTGATGACTTTAGAGGACTAACTGATGAGGAGGTGACGAAATATATGGATGCATTCAAAGAGCCTGAGCAAATCTCTCAGGCAGAGGTAGAAGCCGATATGGGCATTACAATTATAACTGGAATTTAAAAAATTGGAGGTAAATTATAATGGCAACTAAGAAAACAACCGGTGCAAAAGCACCCAAGACAAACGACAAGAAAATTGAACAGCAGAACACTCCTGCTCCTGTGGAAAATGAAAGACCGCAGTATAAAGTTCCTTTCATCTCTGCAAAGATCGACCGTCTCAATGACAACCCCGAAAGCAAAATTAAGGCTAACGCAAGTGTAACCATTGGTAATCATTTTGCACAGCACGGCTTCAAGGTGTATGACGGCGGCGAAAAGGGATTGCAGGTGCTCTATCCCGGACACAAAGGTTCAGACGGCAAGTTTTATGAGGACTTCCATCCTGTAACCAAAGAGGCTCGTGAAGCCCTTAACGGATACATCCTTGATGCCTATGAACAGAAGCTCGAACAGACTCAGGATGAGGAACAATCTGAGGGTGAAGACCTCGATGAAGACGAGGAACCTGCCTTTGAGCAGACAATGTAGGCTTTATTGTTAAAAAATCGATAATTTGCTGGACTTTTGAATGTATTTCGGTATTGTGTAGTTGAGGTGATATTTATGGCGAAAAGAGTAATTGCGATTATTATGGCAGTTATGCTCTGCGTAACACTTATTGCGTGTAGCAACCAAGCCCCTGCACAATCAGAAAAAGAAGAAAGCGGAATTATCTCGAGTGATACGACAAGTGTAACAACAAGCGAAGAACAAAAAGATAAAAGTGTTGACACAACTACCGTTCACTCCGAAAAAACGACCGATAACTCCATACCCTCTTCTGAATCGAAAGGCAATGTGGAAACAAAACCAACAGAAAAAAAGACTGTTGAAACTACGGTTGAACCACCTAAAAAGACCGAAAGCTCATCTGCAACCAAAACAGAATCCATCAAAACTACCGAAAAAACCGATGAATCAACTACGGATGAACCTGCACAAGAAACGCATAAGCCTGTCGAGGATACTGAACCGGTGAAAATAAAAACACCGACTGCTCAAGAAGTGGAGAGTAAAGTTGTTGAATACATCAATCAATATCGTGTGGCACAAGGTCAATCAAGTGCTATTGTCCTAAACGGATTGAACGATGTAGCAAGGTATCGTGCAAAACAACTCGTTAGTAACTATGAGCATGTGCATCCCCGTACAACAAGCACGGAATTGAAATATGGTATGTATGTAGATCTTACTCCTTACGGATTACCCGAAACAGATAACTATTACGAAGGGTTTGATAAAGAAGCCCTTTGTAAAGGAGATTGGTATGGAACGGCGGACCAAATAGCCTCTGCCATCGCAACTGGCTTTAAGAACAGTAGTGTGCATTGGAATTATGTTGGTCAGTCAAAATATCAATATATGGGCGTAGGGATATATTATGACGAATCTACAGAAAGATGGTATGGTTGCATCTGTATGAGCAAAGAAAACTATGGTGGCTAAACTTAATACACTATATACCGCTTGATGATAAATCAGGCGGTATTTTTTATTTATGACTTGAAAGGATGATTAGATAATGAATTATATCAAGAAGAATTGGAAAAAGGGCTTGGCAATGGTGCTTGCAATCGTAATGTGCGTGATGGCAATGCCTATGAGTGCGTTTGCTGCTGTTGCATCAGACCTCCCCGATAACATGGTCGACCACGCCATTCTTCGTGCTCTTGAATATACAGGCTATGATGTTCAGAAGCAGAAGGATGATGGTACTTTGTATCAGTCCGGAAGTTACGGTTCAAGAACACCAACTTCGGTATTGTCGGGCATTAACTATGGCACAAGTACATCGGGTAAAGAAACCGTTGCAGACAGTTCGACTGTGACAGGTAAAGCACCCGATATCGCAACTTTTAAGAGTAAAGGTCTTTGCTGTGCTTCCTTCGTAACATATTTTGTGCTTAACTATATGCCCAATATTGAAGGCATCGATACACAGTATATCAGAACGGCTATTGATGCAACAGGAATGAACTCGCAGGCTGTTATTACTTGGCAGACTGCCCTCAATAAACTTGCAAACGAAGGCAAGATTGAAAAAATTGGTACAAGTTCATCTAATGTAGACCGAAACAAACTCGCCCCCGGCGACTTGATTATTTTCGGTAACGATGAGAACTCGCACACCCATATCGCAGTATATTCGGGAACATATAACGGTACAGACTTCCTCATCCATGTAGGAAATGACCGAGGCCCCGAAATTATGCCTGTAAAGTGGATGAGCGACTCTTCCAATGGTGCAAAGGCTTCCTATCCCAACGCATACTTCCATTTTGCAGACGGTACATTCTCTGGCTCTGGCGACATTGAAATCTATAAAAAGGATGATAATGGCAAAGCCCTTGCAGGTGCAATTTTTACTGTAACGAGTACCACCGGAGAAAAACTCACCATTGGCCCCACAAATGCAAACGGATATGCAAGTGTAACTGCTGATTTTGGTACTTATACCATTAAAGAAACCGTGTTCCCAACCAACTATAGAGCATCTGGAACTTCCTCTTGGACGGTTACCCTTGACAGCTCCACGCCCAATAAAACAATAACAATTAATGCAGTAAACGAGCTTATCCCCGGCAACTGCAAGATTGTTAAAACAAGTGAAGACGGCAAGGTTGACGGCATTGACTTCACCATTACGGGTAACGGTGTCAATAAGACTGTGACTACTGCCAACGGCGGTCAGATTACTGTCAAAGACCTCAAACCCGGCACTTACACTGTAACCGAAGAATCTATCAACAAATATGAACCTCAAGACAGTAAGTCAGTAACCGTTGTAAGCGGTCAGACTGCAACAGTCAATTTCAGCAACACCCTCAAGCGCGGTAACCTCAAGGTTACAAAGACAAGCGAAGACGGTCTTGTTGAAGGTATGCAGTTCAAACTGTCAGGTGCTTCTCTTAGCGGAGAAACAATCGAACAGTATGCTGTAACCAATGCAAAAGGTATTGCCACCTTCTCGGATGTCCTTATTAGCGGAAATGTTAAATACACCTTAACCGAGGTTAATACTGCCGCCCGATACGAAGTTCCTGCTTCTCAGTCGGTGGCGGTTGAATGGAACAAGACAACCGAAGCCTCCGTATACAACAAATTAAAGCGCGGTGACTTAAAGATCACCAAGACGAGTGAAGACGGTATGGTCGAAGGCATCAAATTCCGCTTGACCGGAACCTCTCTCAGTGGTGAAAAAATTGACTTGACCGCAGCTACCAATGCAAACGGTGTTGCACTCTTCGAAGATGTACTCATCACAGGTCACTCTTCTTACACAGTAACCGAAGTAGATACAAAAGATTATTATATCACACCTGCAGCTCAGTCGGTTTCAATCGCTTGGAACGAAGTGACCAACAAGTCGTTTTATAACGAACTCAAGCGCGGCGACCTTCGTGTGCAGAAGACTTCCGAAGACGGCTTCGTTGAAGATATGAGATTCAGACTTACAGGAACATCCGATTCGGGTATTAAGGTTGATGAAACCGCATATACCGATGCAAACGGTGTTGCTGTATTCGAAGATATCCTCATCGGTAAAAATTACACCTTACAGGAAGTAAATACACCTACTCGTTATGTTGTACCTGCCAAGCAGACTGTGGATATTGCATGGGATACCGTTACAGGTGCATCGGTAGAAAACATCCTTAAAAAATGGAGAGCCGATGTCTTCAAGGTGGACGGTTATCTCTATTGGGGAAATCCCGAAGAAGATAATGGCCTTGTTCCTGTGGTAATGTCTCTTGACACCCCCTCCTCTGATGAGGTGGTAGATGACTTGGGTTGGCCTTACGGTGAAACTCAGGGTGATGCGACTCTTGAAGGTGCAGTATACGGTGTATATAAAAACGGCGACCTCGTTGACACCTATACGACAGACAAAAACGGTTGGTTTATTACCAAGTATTATCCTTGCGGAGATAACAACGAATGGACTATCAAAGAAATCACTGCAAGTGAAGGATATTTGCTTGATCCGACAGTTTACTATGTGGACGCTCATCCCGGAAACTATACTGTAGAGCTTAACACCGAGTATATCGATGTTTACGAAGCAATTATCAGAGGAAAGATTGCATTAATCAAACACGCTGATGACGGTTCAACTCAGATTGAGCATCCCGAAGAAAACGCTGTCTTCGAGGTATTCCTCAAGAGTGCAGGTTCATATGAGAATGCAAGAGAAACCGAAAGAGCCTTACTCGAAACCGATGAATACGGTTTTGCTGAAACTCCCGATTGGTTGCCTTACGGTGTATATACCGTAAAACAGATTAAAGGTCTTGAAGGTAAAGAGTTTATGCCTCCCTTTGATGTTCGCATCAATGAGGACGGAAAAACATACCGTTACCTTATCAACAATGCAACCTTTGAAGCAGAAATCGAAATCGTAAAGAAGGATGCCGAAACAGGCAAAATTATCCCTGCATCCGGTATTGGCTTTAAGGTTCGCAACACCGACACAGGTGAATATGTAATTCAGCACATTAACTATCCGACTCCGATGGATATTGAAATCTATTACACCGATACTACCGGAAAGCTCATGCTTCCGTATGCATTGCCTTACGGAAACTATGAAATCATTGAGCAGAACACCTGCTTCGGTTATGTTCTCGATAGCACTCCCGTAGCCTTTAAGGTGGATGGCTCTACTGACCTTGTAACTGTAGTTAAGAAAAACTACGCACAGAAAGGAACAATCACCATCTCGAAGTTCGGTGAGGTCTTCTCCTCTGTAACCGAAAAGGACGGAATCTATCAGCCTGTATATGAAATTAAAGGCTTGGAAGGTGCGGTTTACGAGGTAATCGCTGTTGAGGATGTAATCACTCTTGACGGAACAGTCAGATATACTAAAGGTCAGGTAGTCGCAACCGTTACTACTGGTAAAGACGGAACTGCAACAACCGAGCCTCTCTATCTCGGCAAATACGAAATCCGTGAAGTTAATGCACCATACGGTATGATTATCAATAAAGAGTCTGTAAATGTTGAACTCGTATATGCCGGAGAGCATATTGAGATTACAAGCACATCCGCATCCTTTACTAACGAGCGACAGAAGATTGTTATTGACCTTAAAAAGACAATGGAACATGACGATATCTTCAATATTGGCTCTAACGGTGAAATCACAAATGTACAGTTCGGACTCTATG
>JAFSAR010000014.1 GCA_017442225.1 Clostridia bacterium | reverse complement strand
TTTTGCCAATGACAGTATAGTTTCTTTTTTTGAAGTAAAACATGCTACTTTCACATATGAAAGAACCATTTGTGTTTTCGGTGTTTGCCCAAGGAATTTGTTCCAACTGATCCATGGTAGGAATAGAGTCGAATACTTTTTTATACAGTTGGAAACGAATCCAAATATCTCGTACATTGGGCTCGACACAAGAAGTATAGGAAATATCATCACATACTTTTCTTAGCACAACATACTTACCATCACACGAACGAAATGTTTCTTCTGTGAATTTGCTTTTATCCAAATAATGCTTATCAAATGTGTTTAATTGAATTGCAATCAAATCACCAACTTCAAATATAGGAGTCATATGCAAATCAATTCTAATCTTCTTTTTAGTAGGCTGTTGAGATAGGAGTTTCTCCCGAAACTCCGCCAATGCTTTTTTGCGTTTTTTTAATGTTTTGATGCCCGCTTCTTCCCAAAGTCCCAAACCAAAACCGGTATCGATCATAGTAATGACCCGATTTCGTATCGTATCGGTCAAAATACCATGTTTCCACATATAGTCTGCCAGTGAATAATAGTAATTGCACCATTCTTCTTCATCGGTTTCATCGAACATACTGCGGACATAGGCATCAATCTTTTTGAGTGCAATATCAACATCATTATAGAAAAAGGCGGCTTGATACTCGGATTTTAAATCCTGAGCAGTATCGTTTCCGTTAATACTAACATTCCATGTCCCCATTTGTTTCACCTCGCTTTATTTCATTATACCACACCGCCGATTTAATGTAAATATTTTTGCAAATCACTGTGTCCTATATTGACAGCAGCAGAGGGGTATATACTGGGCGTTGGCGCAAAAATATTTACCATAGCAGGCCCCGTAATAATGTACGGTACAGTCGCGAGTGTGATTCACGGATTTATTTATTGGATAACAACTTTATTCTAACGAAAATGGCTTGACCAATTTGGTCAAGCCGTTTATTATAAAATTTATTTTAATACATCATTTATGTTGGAAGAAAAAATACATCCAACAGGGAAAAGAGAATTTGTTGAGTAGGTCACCTTTAAGGTGCCATCACCCTGCAGAACAAGCTTTATGGTTATAGCATCGGGGTCGCCCTCCCAAAAACTACCCTTTACAATTATCTCGGTATCAGTAAGCTCAAAGTAATGTGGATTTGGTCCGCCGCCTTCTGAATAATAATTTTTACCTTCAAATACTATTGGTGTTTGATTGGGATCGGTTTGTACGGAGTTAAAATATCTGTCAACCACTACACAAGCTTCACTGTCAAATTGCAGTGCGCCGCCTATTAGCATATCACCGGACACTTTCAAATTACCTACGTATTCTTTTGAGGTGTCAAGGTCGGTTTTGGGATTAAGTGTATTAGAAGCACCGCAAATCGTGCATTTACCAGCGGAATATCTATGGTCACCCTTTTGACCTTCGGTGGCACCGCAGGTTTTACAGGTTTTGGGAGCTTTACAGGTGGCTTCTTGCCAATCATGCCCTAACGCACTGCCTTGAGTTGTGCCGCAAGCGCATTTAGAAGGTTCGGTGCAGGTTGCTTTTGAAAATGTGTGTGTATGTGACGGTGTTGTAGTTTGGCTTTGGTTTTGAGTTGGTTGTGACTCTGAGGGTGTGTTACCGTCTTCGGAGTTTGTTTCATTTTTCTCTTCGCCGTCATCCACATTGTCAATTATTTTTGTATCGAGTATTATTTTAAGCTCGTCTGCCGCAGTAGCTGCAGCGGTAGCCGCATTACTTAAAATAGCATTTGTATCAATGTTTTGATTTTTAATCTCTATAATTTCAAAATCAATTCTTTCATTGTCTTTAATATAGCCGTTGCTATTGGCTACAGACACAAACATTTTTATAACTGTTTGATAATCTGTGTCTTTGTAAATAATACTGTCAATAATTTGTTTTGCATCATCGTTCACAGCCTCAACCGCCAGAACAATGCCGTTATCATCAAGATAAAGCTTTATCTGGGGATTTATGCTTGCAAGCAGAACGACTGAGTAATTATTAGGTGCGACAAAATCGACTGTTTGGGTGTTCGTTTGCTGTGGTACACTGCCATTTGAAAGGTCTTCACTACCACCTCTACAGGCTGTAAGTGAAAATACAAGAATAACCGCCATTAAAAGTGCCAAGATTTTTTTCATTTTATTTCCTCCTCAAAAATATAAATTATGTTTAAAATTGTAATTCATTACAATAAAACATCTTTATTTGTACCGTAGAATATATCGTCTTTATTGGCAATCAGCTTTAAAAATTCTTCAAATTTAGCCAGATAATCGCTACGATAATCAAACTCGTATGTATGTCCCCAAATGTAGAAAATTTGTTGACGTTCGGGTGTCATATTTATAAACTTTTCACCCAACTGCATAATTTTATCAAAATCAAGATGATATACAGTAGGGTTAAAGCGATATGGATTATTCTGCAAATCAAAGTTGTCGGTACAAGTAGTGGTGCGGCTGTATTTGACACCTGTGTTGTTTTTGATAATTTCGGCAACACGGTCGTCATTGTTGACACCTCCGCCCGGGTATGCCATACCAACAACCTCGTAACCCACTATTTCGGATAGGTTAAGTCGGTCTTGCTCTACCTGACGGATGACCTCCGCGTCGGGAAGTTCAGGCAATTTTGGGTGGGTGAGGGTATGTACTGCGACCTCGTGACCTTCGTAAACACCTTTTACGTCGCATTTATGAAGTTTGTAGTGCGCAATACGTTTGTTCTCGCGGATAAGCATATTGTTGGTTCCCAACAATTCTGAATTCACATTAAATGTACCTTTTAGGTTGTACTTGTTTAACAGTTCAATGAATTCAATATCCTGTGTTACTGCATCGTCATAACTAAATGTAACTGCCTTTAATTTTCCGCTTTGTTTAAAATTCATAACTAACACCGCCTTTTATTCATAAATAAAGTATATCATAGTATAAATTTTATTGCAAGGCTGTAGTTATTGAGATATAATGTAAAAAAATGGGGTGGAAATATGTATAAAACCGCTAATGACTACTACAAAGAGAAATTTGGCTCAAAGGTGTATAAACTGTCGATAGACGGTGGCTTTACTTGTCCAAACCGCGACGGAACGGTGGGGACGGGTGGATGTATATTTTGCTCTGCACTTGGTAGCGGTGAATTTGCATCACACGGCAACAACATAACCGAGCAGTTAGAGTTAGCCAAAACGCGAGTATCGGCAAAAAACAAAAGCGGAAAATACATTGCATATTTTCAGTCGTTTACAAACACATACGCACCTATTGAAAAACTTAAAAAGATTTATTATGAAGCTATAAAACCTGATTATATTGTTGGTTTATCCATAGGCACTCGTCCTGATTGTCTGGGCGATGATGTTATATCACTTTTAAAAGAAATAAACAAAATCAAACCCGTAAGCATTGAATTAGGACTTCAAACCACAAATGAAAAGAGTGTAGAATATATAAGACGAGGTTATAAAACACAGGTTTATTTTGATGCTGTAAAACGGCTGGAAGATGCAGGAATAGACGTTGTAACCCACATAATAATCGGCCTGCCTTTTGAAACGGCTGACGATGCTGTAAAAACTACGCTTGATGCTGTAGCGGCAGGAACAAATGGGGTTAAATTCCATCTTCTTCACGTTCTCAAAAATACCGACCTTGAAAAAGAATACAAAAACGGTAAATTTGAGTGCCTTACACTTGAGCAGTATGCCGTAATTTTAAAAAAATGCATATCAGTTTTGCCACCGCATATTGTTGTTCATCGAATAACAGGCGACGGTGCAAAGCGTGACCTTGTAGCGCCGTTCTGGTCGGCGGATAAAAAGACAGTGTTAAATTATCTTGATAAATATTTAAAAGAGACTTGAATTTCAAGCCTCTTTTTTGTTTATATAAATATATTTCCGTTGTTTTCTTTAAGCTCGGTAATTACCGGTCGTTCAAGAAAAGCGGTGTTGGGTTTGTGCATTATAAAATAATCTTTACCGTCAAAGGCCTTAAATATCATACCGTGACCGCCGTCAACTGCCGAAAGCGGTGTTTTGCAAACACTCCAATTACCGTTAATATCACCGTTATCACTTTGCGATACCAGAGCGGTATATCCGTCTTTATTAAATGATGACCATATAGCCAAAAGTTTATCATTATGGTTGCGATACAAAAACGGTCCGTCGGTAACGTATCCTTTAATATCTTTGCCAACTATACAAACGGCTTTATAGTCTTTTGCACTCCAAAGAATTCTTGGTTTGCTTACTGCACAAGTAAGATCGGAGGATAACTGCATTTCGCACACGGTTCCGTTTTCAATCTGCACCCATTCGTGACAAAATACAATATGCGGATTACCTTGCTTGTCTACATAAAACGTACCGTCAAGACACTCCCAATCACTTGGAGTGATTGGATTTTTGGTTATAGGGACAAATAATCCGTCAGGCAAATCGCAAACCAAAATTTGTGTGCCACGGCATTTGTCCTCGGCTTTGAAAGATGCAAACATATAAAAACGATTATTGTAGTAGTGCACTTCGGGTGCCCAAGCATCACACGCACCCCAAAATTTATCGGTTATTTCAAAAACGCTTTTTGGCTCACTCCAGTTTTCAAGGTCAATACTTTCGTAAACGTCAAAACCTGTTTGAACACCAACACGAGAACCATACATAAAATATTTATTGTTAAAGGCTAAAATAAACGGGTCGCGTATATTAATTTCACTAAGTTTCATAAAATCACCATACTTATTTTAATATCAAGTGCTTGAAAAATCAATAATAATATGATAAAATTTTGCTAAATAAAATTTATTGTATAAAAGGACGTGCCGTATTATGAAAAAGGGCGTATTTATAACAACTTCCAAAATGAGTGATGATTTTTACCATCTGGAGAAAAACGAGTGGGGAAAAATACTTAACACTCGGGATAACGATATACCTAAAACCGATGGTTTGCTTACCGTTATGAAGCAGTTTTCATTAAAAAAACCTGTTAAATCTGCCGTTTTGCGCATTACTTCACTAGGAAATTTCGAGGCGGTTTTAAACGGTCACCATATAACAGAAGACGAGCTTACACCTCTTTGGACTGATTATAGGCATCGTGTTTTTGAATATGAGTACGATATTTTATCTTGTATTAAGAAAAAAGGCGTTAACACGTTTGGTGCGCGTGTATCAACGGGTTGGTGGTCGAGTCGTATTTCTATTGGTTATTATGGCTATAAAAAAACAGCACTTTGCGCCGAAATTGAAATTACATATAAAGATGGCACAAGTGAGATAATTGCTACTGATGAAAGTTGGAATACTGCAATTTGCGGTCCTGTGCTTTATGCAGATATATGGGATGGCGAATATTTTGATGCAACCATTAAAGACCCTTTGTGCTTCCCCGAAAGTATAGAATGGGTAATGGCCCAAAAATTTACCGATTACACATGTGACATTGTAGATTTCGAGGGACAAAAGGTAAAAATTTGCGAGTATATAGCACCGAAGAGCGCTGTGGTTTATCGCGGTACAAAAGATAACGGCACAGATTATGGTGAAATAAAGACGGTAAAAAAATCCGTTGGTGAGAATTGCGAGTGTATCACGCTCAAGGCGGGGCAGACAATGCTTCTTGATTTTGGCGAGGATGTTGTTGGTCGGCCGTCGCTTGCAATAAATGCTTTAAACGGTACAGAGGTTAAATGCCTCTTTGCTGAAATGCTAAACGACAGCGGGGATATATCACGCGGAAATGACGGACCAAAGGGAAGTTTATATATTGCAAACTACCGTTCTGCGCTTGCGCGCTTTAACTATGTAGCGGCATCGACAAGCAGTCGTCGTCAACTTAATATAATAAGACCTTTGCATACATTTTATGGTTTTAGATATATGGAAATTACGGCTGATAAAGATATTAATATAGAGTGTATCACAGCCGAGGTTTTAAGTGCGGATTTAGAATATACAGGCGATTTTGAGTGTTCTAATTCACTTGTTAATAAACTTTACAAAAATATTGTTCGCGGTATGAAGGGTAACTATCTTGGCATACCCACCGATTGTCCACAGCGAGACGAGCGTTACGGTTGGACAGGCGATACCCAAATCTTTTGCGGCGCAGCATCATATATTGCTGATACCGACAAGTTTTTAGGCAAATATTTAGTAGATATGAGCGATTCACAGAATGAGCGTGACGGTGCTTATGCCGATATTTGTCCTGCTGTTTTTGAAAAAGGTATGCTGGGTTCTACCGCTTGGGGTGATGCGGGACTTATCATTCCGTACCGTCTATGGCTTATGTTCGGTGATAAAAAAGTCATAGAACGTCAATATAGCTCTATGGAATATTATATGGATTATATTGACAAAAACTTTGGTCTAAATGTGGCACGCGGTGGATATGGTGACTGGCTTAGTTATGAAGAAACCAGTAAGAGCTATATTTCGTTTTGTTTTAACTATAACAACGCGGTATTAATGCAAAAATTTTCAGACATTTTAGGTAAAGCGGATAAAGAGAAATATTACGCTGATTTGAGCAAAAAAATACTAAATGTATTTTATGAAAAATATGTAGTAGATGATGAAATTTTAGAGAAAAGTCAAACCGCATACATACTTCCACTTGCTTTTGATATGTTAGATGGTAAAGTGCGAGAGAATGCAATTAAAAATCTTGAAAAGAAAATAATTGACAATAACTACACCTTGTCTACCGGTTTTATCGGTACGGGCCTGCTTAATCAAACCCTTGCTAAAGTGGGACTTAATAATTTGGCATATAGTTTGCTTTTGCAAGATGCAGATCCATCTTGGTTATATAGTGTAAAACAGGGTGCCACAACTATTTGGGAACGTTGGAATTCATACACAAAAAAAGACGGCTTTGGCGCGGTTAAAATGAACTCCTTCAACCATTACTCCTATGGTGCAGTTGCCGAGTGGATGTACGCGTATGTGGCTGGTATCAGGCCCGACCCCGATTGTGTTGGCTTTGATGAGCGTTTTATATTGGCGCCTATGCCCGACACACGTAAAGATTGTGAAATTCCTGACGGTCAGACCCGAATTACCAGCGTAAAGGCAACCTACCGTGATATTATAAGTGACTGGCATTACGAGGAGGAACGTTTTGTATGGCATTGTGTAATACCCGACGGCAGTGCTTGTGTTGAATTCCCATTACTTTGCGGTCAAAAAGCCATAGAAATAAACGGCATAACCTTTACAGCAAAAGAACTTGACGGCGAAATAATTGACGGCAAGATGATGTTCGAACTATCGGCTGGTGAGTATATAATAAAATAAAAAGTTAAGGCACCTTATCACACATTAAGGTGCCTTAACTTTTTATATCAGTATTGAATTTTTATCCGTAGGATCAAAGCTTTCACTTTTTGAGATGCGGAGACCAGTATCAATTATAAAGTTTTTTGGCAGTGAACAAGGGGAATATCCTGTTATCTTTTTGAACACGCGGTTAAAGTTTCTTACGGTAGAAAATCCACATTTTGAAGAAATGGTTGTCATAGAAAAATTGTTGTTATTACGTAGCATGGTAATAGCATTTTCCACTCTGATAACATTAATATATTCTGAAAAATTCATTCCCGAAAGCCTTTTAAACATTTTTGAAAAATGTGAAGCGCTGTATCCCGAATATTGAACAGCATCGTCAAATGTTATAAACGCAGCTTCGTCATTTATTTTGCTGATAAGATTTTTATAAAACTGTGAGTTATCATTACGAGATTTATGACAGTTGTTGCGGAAAATATTAATAATAAGTTCCTTTGCACAGTTTTCAATCGCTTCGCAATAAAAAGATTCTTTTGCCGAAAGTTCTTTTTTTATTTGTTCAATACCTTTTTGTATTGCTGTATTGTCTGACAATTTTGGCGTTGCAAGAACGTATTTGTCTGCGATACCCCTGACTATCTCTTCATCAAAAATCATAACATCCATCAATGTGTCGGTTTTGCTGATTATATAGTGCAGTTCCTCACCCGCGCAGAAAAAGCAATCGTTTTCTTTGGTGGCAAAGCAAAAGTCGCCTATTTTGATTTCGGCGTTGCCTTTAATAACTCTTATGATTTCACATTCAAAATGCCAATGCAATACATTGGTAAGATTTCTATAACTGCCAAGCCAGATTTTTTCACCGTCTGTAAAGCGACGTTTTTCATAAATTCCTAACATAATTCTATATCACCGCCGTTTCTCAAAATTATTATATCAATTATATCAACAAATGTCTATATTCAAACATAAAATTTCTTGTTATGTAAAAGCATAATAAATACAATAAATTAAAAGGCAGGCGATTTTATGGATATGTATCTTGGAATAGAACTCGGCTCTACCAGAATCAAGGCGATTGCTATTGACCAAAGTTATAAACCAATATCTTCGGGTGACTATACCTGGGTGTCTGAGTTCAAGGATGGAATATGGACTTATGATTTAGACGAGGCGTTTTTAGGTCTTAAAACAGCGATTAAAAATATCAAAAACCGTGATAGTGTTAAGGCTATGGGCCTGTCGGGCATGATGCATGGTTATTTGGCTTTTGATAAAGATTGGAATTTGTTAGTTCCTTTCCGAACTTGGCAAAATACCATAACTGCTCAGGCGGCCGATGAACTTACAGGGCTTTTCGCTTTTAATATTCCGCAACGTTGGAGTATTGCTCATTTGTATCAGGCAATACTAGGCGGTGAAGAACACATTCCAAAGATTGCGCATATAACCACCCTTGCAGGATATATTCACTATGTGCTTACAGGCGTTAATGTTGTAGGTATAGGTGAAGCTTCGGGCATATTTCCAATTGATAGCGAAAATTTATGTTATGACGGCAAAATGGTGGAGAAGTTTAATACACTTATTTCAAAATATAATCTACCTTGGGAATTAGAGGACATCCTCCCAAATGTGTTAGTAGCAGGCCAAAACGCCGGTGAACTTACCGAGTCAGGCGCACAACTACTTGATGACTTGTTGCCCGTAGGAACCGCTGTTGCTCCACCCGAGGGTGATGCTGGTACCGGAATGACAGCAACAAATGCTGTGGCAGCAAAAATGGGCAATGTTTCGGCCGGTACGTCAATCTTTTCAATGGTCGTACTCGAAAAGGCGCTCGAAAGCGTGTATGAAGAAATAGATATGGTAACAACTCCCACAGGTAAACCCGTCGCTATGGTGCATTGCAATAACTGCACCAACGATTCAAATGCTTGGGGTTACATTTTAAAAGAAACGGCAGAATTGTTTGGCGCAAAGCTGTCATCAGCAGATTTATATACCAAGCTTTATGAAAAATCACTTGAGGGTGACGTTGACTGCGGCGGTGTTTTGGTTTGCAATTATATGGCAGGCGAGGGTGTTACTCATTTTGACGCAGGCAGACCGCTTGTTGTTCGCACACCAAACGCTAAATTTACACTTGCAAATTTCTTCCGCGCAACCCTTTATTCTACAATGTCAACGCTAAAAATCGGTATGGATATTTTAGCAAAAGAAAATGTGGAAATTAAAAGTCTTACTGCTCACGGAGGTTTATTTAAAACACCCATAGTGGGCCAGAGATATATGGCGGCGGCTTGTAATGCGCCTGTTACCTGTATGCAAACAGCGGGCGAGGGCGGGCCTTTTGGTATGGCGTTACTATCGGCATATATGGCTCAAAAATCTAACGGCGAAACACTTGAAGATTATCTTAATAATCGTGTATTTGCTGATGCAATAAGCACAACATTAGAGCCAAATGAATCTGACGTTCAGGGATTTAATGTTTATATAGAAAAATATAAGCAACTGCTTAAGGTTGAACAAACAGCAGTAGATGTTTTATAAGGAGAAACGAATTATGAAATATAATTTTTGGTTTATAGTAGGTTCACAGTTTTTATATGGACCAGAGGTATTAGAAACTGTAGAAATCCGTGCCAAAGAAATGGCAGAACAATTAAGTAAAAGTTTGCCTTATCCTTTAATTTATAAAGTTACCGCAAAGACTAATAAAGAAATTACTGACATTGTAAGAGAAGCTAATTTCGACGATTCTTGCGCGGGTATTATTACTTGGTGTCACACGTTTTCACCATCCAAAATGTGGATTAACGGACTTGCCACTTTGCAAAAACCATATTGTCATTTTGCTACTCAGTATAATAAAGAAATTCCAAATGACGAGATAGATATGGACTTTATGAATCTTAATCAGGCAGCTCACGGTGACCGTGAGCACGGATTTGTTGCAGCACGTCTTCGTATGCCCCGAAAGGTTATTGCGGGCTATTGGCAGGACCAAAAGGTTCATAAACGTATAGGTGACTGGATGAAAGCGGCTGTTGGTGTTGCCGTTTCGAAATCAATGAAAGTAATGCGTTTTGGCGATAATATGCGTGAGGTTGCCGTTACCGAAGGCGATAAGGTAGAGGTTCAAACCAAGCTTGGTTGGCAGGTAAATACCTGGGCTGTAGGCGATTTGGTTAAAGAAATGAATGCTGTTACCGAAGCTGAAATTGACGCACTTGTGGCTGTGTACTCGGCAAAGTATGATATTGCTACCGATAATATTGATGCTATACGCTACCAAGCGCGTGAGGAAATTGCAATAAAGAAGATGCTTGACCGTGAGGATTGCAAAGCATTTTCTAATACATTTCAGGATTTATACGGTATGGAGCAGCTACCAGGTCTTGCTTCGCAGCACTTAATGGCTCAGGGCTACGGTTATGGTGGCGAGGGCGACTGGAAAGTATCTGCAATAACTGCCATTATGAAAGCTATGGGCGAGGGAGGCAATGGAGCATCCGCTTTTATGGAGGATTATACATACCATTTAGCAGATGGCGAAGAATATTCGCTCGGCGCACATATGCTTGAGGTTTGCCCAAGCCTTGCGGCAACCGACGTAAAACCGAGAATAGAAACTCATCATCTTGGTATCGGTATGAACGAAAAGGACCCGGCGCGTCTTGTGTTTGAGGGTAAGCAGGGCGATGCAATAGTTGTGTCACTTGTTGATATGGGTGGACGTTTGCGCCTTATTTGTCAAGATATAGTTTGTGTTAAACCCATTATGCCAATGCCTAATCTGCCTGTAGCTCGTGTTATGTGGCGTGCTATGCCAAATCTTACCGATAGCATAGAATGTTGGATAACAGCCGGCGGTGCGCATCATACTGTGCTTTCTTATGATGTATCAGCCGAGCAAATGCGAGATTGGGCACGAATGATGGATATTGAATTTGTGCATATAACCAAAGATACCACGGTAGAGTCACTCGAAAAAGAATTATTCTTAAATGACTTAGCTTGGAAGTTAAAATGAGGAGAAACCTTATGTTAGAACAACTTAAAGAAAAGGTATTAAAGGCAAATCTTGAGTTACCCAAATATGGTCTTGTCACTTTTACTTGGGGTAATGTTTCGGGCATCGATCGTGAAAGCGGTCTTGTTGTTATAAAACCAAGCGGTGTAGAGTACGACAATATGACTGCTGACGATATGGTTGTTGTTGACCTCCAAGGTAATGTGGTAGAGGGCAAATGGAAACCATCTTCTGATACGGCAACACATTTATGCTTATATAAAGCGTTTAAAAATATAGGTGGCATTGTGCACACGCATTCTCGCTGGGCTACTATCTGGGCGCAAGCGGGCAGAGGCATTCCTGCATACGGCACTACCCATGGTGACTATTTTTATGGTGAAATTCCTTGCACCCGCAAGATGACACCTGGGGAAATAGCAGACGAATATGAAAAGGAAACCGGTAACGTAATCGTTGAGACCTTTAAGGATAAATCAGCCGCCAAGATTCCTGCCGTTTTAGTGAATTCTCACGGTCCGTTTGCTTGGGGTACAGACCCATTTAATGCTGTGCATAATGCTGTTGTGTTAGAGGAACTTGCGTTTATGGCTTTTCACACAGAGAAACTTAACAACAATGTAAATGCTATGCAGCAGGAACTTTTAGATAAGCATTATCTGCGCAAGCACGGCAAAGATGCTTATTACGGACAAAAGTAAATTTTATATCCCATATCAAAATTTCTTGATATGGGATATTTTTATTTTGCCTGCAAACACTAACAAAAAAACAAAGAGGTTAGTGTTTATGTCGAAAAGAATAGGAAAACGCACAATAATTTTAGATAACAAGCCTTATATAATCGGATACGGCTCGGTTGTAGGTAAAAAAGAATATGAGGGACCCTTAGGTCACGAGTTTGACGCGCATGATGATGACAGCCGTTTCGGTGAAGAGTCTTACGAAAAAGCCGAAAGTCTCTTACAAAAAATCGCCCTTGAAACCGCAATGCGCAAGGCGGATAAAAACGAAAACGACATTAAAATGATTTTTGCGGGCGACCTGCTTAATCAGTGTATAGGTTCATACTTTGGACTGCGCGCAAAGGGTATACCACTTATCGGTCTTTACGGCGCGTGTTCTACAATGACTTTAGGTTTATCACTCGCATCTATTATGGTAGATAGCGGCGCCGCCGATTGCGCCGCGGCGGTGACATCATCGCACTTTTGCTCTGCCGAGCGGCAATATCGTTTTCCGCTTGAATACGGAGCTGTGCGCCCACAGACAGCGCAGTGGACGGTAACTGGTTCGGGCGCGACTATTTTGTCAAGAGAAAAGAGGGAAGGCAAACCGTATATAAACGCTGTCTGCTTCGGCGAAATTGAAGATTTAGGTGTTACTGATACCAACAATATGGGCGCGGCAATGGCACCGTCTGCTGCCTCTACAATAAAGCATTTTTTACAGGATACGGGCACCACGCTTCATGATTATGATTTGGTGATTACGGGCGACCTTGGAAAAGTAGGTACCGATTTGCTTTATGAATTGCTCGAAAGCGATGGAATAGATATCCGCTGCCGTCATAGTGATTGCGGTCTGTTGATATTTGACCGTGAAACACAGGACGTTCATGCAGGTGGCTCAGGCTGCGGTTGCAGCGCGGCAGTGTTAAACTCTTTTGTAATGCACCGTTTTGAGTCGGGTGATTTTAAAAACATATTGTTTATGTCCACGGGTGCGCTTATGTCGCCGACCTCATCACTACAGGGCGAAACAATTCCAGGTATATCGCATCTTGTAAATATAAAAATATAAAATTGACATTTTGAGTTAGAAATATTATAATAATAAAGACAACAAAACCCTGTCGTACAGATAGGGTTTTGCCACTTAAAAAAGGAGGTTGTATCA
The DNA here is from genome assembly GCA_017442225.1 of Clostridia bacterium. Taxonomy (GTDB): domain Bacteria; phylum Bacillota; class Clostridia; order Oscillospirales; family Acutalibacteraceae; genus UBA737. The sequence continues at coordinate 53,971 of JAFSAR010000014.1, read as the reverse complement.
TGGATGAAAGGATTTTTGAGCTTGAAGAGCAAATATTTAAACTCATTGAAAACAGGCAATTTGTAGAGCTTAAAGAAATACTTTCCGAAATGCAGCCTGCTGATATTGCCGAGATTTTTGAGGAGGCAAAGGATAAGGAAATACCCGTATTATTTCGTATTTTGCCAAAAGAGCTTGCGGCAGAGGTTTTTGTCGAATTTGACAGCGATAAACAAGAGCTGCTTGTAAATGCCTTTAGCGATAACGAGTTACGCGAAGTGCTTGACGAGTTGTTTATGGATGATACCGTTGACCTTATCGAAGAAATGCCTGCGAGTGTGGCAAAGCGTATTTTAAGGCATACCGATGCTAATACGCGACGTATGATAAATCAGTTGCTTGCTTACCCCGATGACAGCGCGGGCAGCATTATGACCACCGAGTATATCGACCTTAAAAAGAATATGACGGTGGATGAAGCGCTTGACCGCATCAGAAACAAGGGTATTGATACCGAAACGATTTATACCTGTTACGTTATTGACAGCCGCCGTAATCTTCTGGGTACTGTATCGCTCAGAGATTTGCTTCTTAACAAAAAAGACTGTATTGTTAAGGATTTGATGGATGAAAACGTAATCTATGCAAACACCCTCGATGACAAGGGTGAGGTGGTATCCCTGTTTGACCGCTACGATATGTTGGCGCTTCCTGTAGTTGATAAAGAGCGCAGACTTGTCGGTCTTATCACGGTTGACGACGCTATCGATGTTATGCAGGAAGAAGCATCAGAAGACATCGAAAAGATGGCGGCTATTTTGCCGAGCGAAAGGACGTATCTTAAAACGGGTGTTTTCGAAACCTTTCGTTCGCGTATACCGTGGCTGTTGTTTCTTATGATTTCTGCAACTTTTACAGGCGCCATTATCTCAAGCTTTGAGGCGCGGCTTGCGCAGTGTATTGCACTTGTTGCCTTTATACCAATGCTTATGGGTACGGGCGGTAATGCGGGCAGTCAGACTTCGGTTTCGGTTATACGCGCTTTGAGTCTTGGCGATATCGAGTTTAAAGATATTTTTAAGGTCATTTGGAAAGAATTGCGTGTTGCCGTGATAATTGGTATTATTTTGGGTGTTATTAATTTTATAAAGCTTTATCTTGTAGATTTTTTGTGGCTACACACCTTTGATACGGGTGTTGAACTTGCACAGATGGCAACCATTTGTCTGACGCTTATTTTTGTCATAATTGTTGCAAAAATGCTTGGCGCCGTGCTACCTATCGTTGCAAAGAAATTAGGACTTGACCCAGCTGTAATGGCGAGCCCATTGGTTACTACAATTCTTGACGCCGTATCACTTTTAATTTACTTTGGTATAGCGGCAATTTTGGTGCTGTAAACTAAAACCCTCTGTGAATTTCACAGAGGGTTTAAAATTTTATTCTTTGCTTACGATTTTTACCATGGCAATCTTTTTGATTTCACTGATTGGAATTATGACAATTGACAGCAACAAACTCAAAAGGAACTGTTCGCCGCCAAGTTGTACAAGACCGAATACAGCGCCTGCGGGTGTCAGTACCAGGAACATTGAAATGAACAACACTAAACCCGATGAGAAATTCATAAATTTGTTTGATTTAAAATCGGCTTTAATGAGAGACTGTTGTGTTTTCATATTGAATGAATGGAAAATCTGCACCATAGACAGTGTGGCAAATGCCATTGTTGTGCCAGCCGTTACTCCGCCTACTGCAAAAGCGATAAGGGTCAAAACCGCAATCACCATCGCATCGCTTAAAATATTTAAAAGTGCGTTACGACTGAAAAGGTGACCCGAGAGCGTGAGCGGCTTTTTGTGCATAACGTTAGGCTCTGAGTTTTCGACCGTCAGAGAAATAACCGATGTACTGTCAGTCAGCAGGTTAATCCACAGCAGCTGTACCGCGGCAAGCGGCGGCATACCAAAGATTATCATACCTAAAAGGTAAGCGGCAATTTCACCGAAATTGCAGGCAAGCAGATAAGAAACTGACTTTTTAACGTTGTCGAACAGCGCGCGGCTTTCACGGATCGCGTTTACAACCGATATAAACTTTTTGTTTTTAACAATTACGTCAGCGTTACCTTTGGCGGCATCGGCGCCAAACTGACCGACTGTGCAACCAATATCGGCAATCGATAACGCATCAGCATCCTCAAAACCATTACCCGTAACAGCTACTATTTTACCGCCCGTTTGCCACGCTTTGATAATCCTGATTTTATCTTCGGGGGTTATGCGCGCAAATACTGTGTAGTTTTCTATCGCTTCGGCAAGCCGTTCGTCAGACATTTTGTCAAGCTCGGCGCCTGTAATTGCCTGAGCATCATCGGTCAGAATACCTATTCTTCGCGCTATCGCCTTAGCGGTAAGGATATTATCGCCCGTAATCATTATAGTGTGTATACCCGCAATATTACAGGTGTTTATGGCCTCTACCGTGTCGGATTGCGGTGGGTCATTAATGCCTAAAAGACCTACAAAGGTAAGATTTGTTTCAATCGTTTCAGCATCGGGGTTAGCGGGCACCTCGTCAAGAGGCTTCAGCGCGATACACAAAACGCGGTATGATTTTTCCGCTAAGGTGTTGCAAAGCTCTAAAACCTTATCTTTTTCAGCAAGAGAGCATTTGGGTACGACAATTTCGGGCGCGCCCTTTACGATAGCGACAGGCCTGCCACTTATCATATTTATGCTTGTCATTGACTTTCGCACGCTGTCAAACGGTATTGCTGACAGTCGGGGAAAAAGGTTGCCAACCTCTTCACGTGAAAGCGACAAATATTTAACGCCGGCATTTTCAATTGCCGTTTCGGTGGAGTCGTTTTCTAACATCGAGCAGGCTACGGCAAGCTGTAAGACGCCTGCCGATTTTTCGGGCAGGGTATCGGTTGCTAAATCTGTTAATTGTTCGCCATCAAAAATACAACTGAGCTCCATATTGTTTTTGGTAAGTATACCTGTTTTATCAACACATATAACTTCGGTTTTACCAAGCATTTCAAGAGCCTTGGTGTTTTTGATGATTATATTATCGTCAATCATACGCTTTACGCCAAGCGCAATAACTATGGTGGATATAGCGGGCAGACTTTCGGGCATAGCGCATATACCGAGCGCTACCGCATTCATAAGCGCGTCAACAGTGACGGTAGCAAAGGGAGCGTCGGCGTTAAAGTTCTGTATAAGTCCAATTATAAACGCAATAAAGCAAAAGGCGAGAACCGCCATATTGATAATTTTACCGCTGTTTTGCAGCGTGTCGGTTATGGGGAGCGTTTCCGAATTAGTCTGACGGCTTATGTCGGTTTGTTTGCCAATTTCGGTGTTGAGTCCCGTTTCAACTACAATAACCGTAGCGCGTCCGTGAGCAACGCTGCAACCCGAAAAGATCATATTTTTACGTTCGATTACACTTGCGATATCTTCTACAGTAATATCGGCAATTTTTTCTACGGGAATAATTTCGCCCGAAAGAATTGCCTCGTTACAGCGAAAACCGTCAGCCTCTATAATTCGCGAGTCGGCGGTGATATAATCGCCTTCATGTAGCAGCATAATATCACCCGGCACCAACATTTCTGACGGTATCTGCTTTTCACTGCCGTCCCGAATTACCGTAACGGTGGGGTTTGCTGCGTTTTGAATATCATCAAGCGCCTCGTCGCATTTGTGCAGATGAAATGAGCTTATAAAAGCGTTAAGCAGAACAATCGCGATAATAAGCAACGGAAAATAAAAATCGTTTTGGTTGTAAACAAGACTTACAATAAAAGAAATTATTGATACAGCAACCAAGAAATATACAACCTTGTTTTTTAGTTGAGATAAAAATCGTGAGAAAAGGCTTGTCTTATCGGTGACGGAGGTTGTGTTTTTTCCGTAAATCTCCAACCGTTCAAGCGCGACAGCGTTTGCAAGTCCGTTTTCTTTTGTAACCGACAGTTGATTTAATACGTCCTGTATCTCTGAACTGTGCCAAATCATTATATCACTCCGTTTGTGAAGATTTAACTTAATTTATTAGTCGTTGTAGATCGGGAATTGCTTACAAAGGGCTTGAACCTCAGCAGTGATACGTTCGCGGTTACCGTCAAAATCGGTGATAATGTCCTTGATCCAATCGGCAATAAGCAACATTTCTTTTTCCTTAAAGCCGCGCGCAGTAACAGCGGGCGTACCTATACGCAAGCCGCTTGTTACAAACGGGCTATTGGGGTCGTTTGGTATTGTGTTTTTGTTGGCGGTGATGTGAACCTCGTCAAGACGATGTTCAAGCTCTTTGCCCGAAATGCCGAAATTTGTAAGCTTTAAAAGCATAAGGTGATTATCTGTACCGTCCGATACGAGTTCAATACCTTTTTTCTTTAGCGCCTCTGCAAGTGTTGCGGCATTTTTTACAATCTGCTGCTGATAGGCTTTGAATTCGTCGGTAAGCGCTTCGCCGAGGGCAACGGCCTTTGCCGCAATAATGTGCATAAGCGGACCGCCCTGTGTACCGGGGAATACAGCCTTGTCAATTTGCTTAGCAAGTTCTTCACGGCACAAAATCATACCGCCGCGAGGTCCACGTAAAGTTTTATGTGTGGTGGTGGTTACAACGTCAGCATAAGGAACAGGCGACGGATGAAGTCCTGCCGCTACAAGACCCGCGATATGCGCCATATCTACCATAAGGTAAGCTCCAACCTCGTCTGCAATTTCACGGAATTTTTTAAAGTCGATGGTTCTTGAATATGCGCTGGCGCCCGCAAGAATCATTTTAGGCTTGCACTCAAGCGCAATTTTGCGTACGTTTTCGTAATCAATAGTTTCAGTTTCGTTATCAACACCGTAAGGTACAATGTTAAAATATTTACCCGAAATGTTAACGGGCGAGCCGTGTGACAGATGACCGCCCTGCTGCAAATTCATACCCATTACGGTATCGCCTGGCTGAAGCAGTGCAAAAAATACCGCAAGGTTTGCGTTGGCGCCACTGTGTGGTTGAACATTGGCATGCTCTGCGCCGAATAACTTTTTAGCGCGCTCGCGTGCAATATCCTCAACAACGTCAACGCACTGACAACCACCATAATATCTTTTTGTGGGGTAGCCTTCAGCATATTTGTTTGTAAGCACGCCGCCGGCTGCAAGCAGTACGGCTTTTGATACGATGTTCTCGGATGCTATAAGCTCAATATTGCCTTGCTGTCGGTTAAGCTCTGCATCACAAGCCGCAAAAACCTCACTGTCATAATTTTTAAGTTCATCAAAAAAGTTCATTTCAATTCTCCTTATTTTTAACGGTATAATATACCATTTTATAATCTTAAATATAATACCATTTTTACTATTATTTGTCAATGAGTGAGAAAATATAAAAACGAGAGTTCTTTGCTGAACTCTCGTAATTTTTACTTATTTTGCAGTTTTTGCCAGCACGACCAACACATACTCTTGTATTTTTCGTTGCCGCCGATATCTACCTGGGCGCCCTCGGTTACAAGATTGCCGTTAGAGTCAAAGCGGGCGTTTACAATGGCTTTTTTACCGCATTCGCAGATTGACTTAATCTCGGTAATGCTGTCAGCAATTTCAAAAAGCCTTTTGCTACCTGGGAACAGCTTTGTGCGAAAATCGGAGCGCAGACCAAAGCACAAAACCGTGATATCCATATTCTCGGCAATATATTTTAATTGATCGATTTGCTTTTCGGAAAGAAACTGACATTCGTCGCAAATAACAACGTCTATTTTTGAGGTTTTAACTACTTCGTCTTCTTGCACGATATCTGCCTGCGCGCTGCAGATGAGCTTTGTGATATCGTCGTCATCTTTTATTACGCTTGCGGGGGCAGACAAACCGATTCTTGATTTTACGGTTGTTACAACGTTGCCGTTTTCATCTACGTAATCATCACGGTTGTCGGTTTGGGGCTTTACCAACCATACGCTGTGATTTTTTTCGAGATAGTTAAAACGAGTCATCAGCGCGTTAGCGGTTTTTGAGGAACCCATAGCGCCGAATTTAAAATATAACTTAGACATTTTATCCGTCCCTTTGTTGTTTGATATTTCAATTATACAACAAAAGGTTATTTAAAACAAGAGAAAAAAATCAAGACCTCCGACTCGGTCAGAGGTCTTGTGGTTTTACAACATCTTTGATTTGGCATAGAAATAGCCATTATAACATAGTTTTTCTGATTTCCTCGGCTGACAGAGGGGATAGGTCGGCTGGCGCGATATCAAATACCGTTTTGCATCCGTAATCGCCGCGGTTATATAACTTGTTTACTGCTCTTGCATACGCTACGAGCACGCTTGCGGTAAATTCGGGGTTAGAATCAAGCTTTAGGCTATATTCAATGATATGCTTGTTTTCGTGGTTTACACCCGTCGTACCTGTTCTTATAACAAAGCCACCGTGTGGAAGTGTCGCGTGGTCGCGCTGCAGCTCTTCCTCGCTGATAAAATGAACTATTGTATCATAATCGGCAAAGTAGTTGGGCATAGTTTTGATATCGTTTTCAATTTTTGCCTTGTCGGCGCCTTCCTCGGCTACTACAAAGCATTCGCGAAGATGCTTTTCGCGGGTTGTCAGCTCGGGGTTTGCACCGCTTCTTACAGCGTCGAGCGCCGCGCTAATCGGCACGGTGTACTGCCTCGCATCCTTAACGCCGTCAATACGGCGGATAGCGTCAGAATGACCTTGGCTTACACCCTTGCCCCAGAAGGTATAGTCCTTGCCGTTGGGTAATATTGACGAAGCGTAAAGACGGTTAATTGAAAACATACCTGGGTCCCAACCGCCCGAGATAAGCGCTGTGTGATTGGTGGTCTTTGCAACATTATCAACGTTGTCGAAGTGCTCGGGTATTCTAGCGTGGGTGTCAAAACTGTCTATTACGTTAAAATGCTCGGCAAGTGACGGTGTCATTGTGGGCAGGTCGGTAGCTGAGCCGCCGCAGATTATTACAACGTCGATTTCTGTCTCATATTTTAAAATATCATCTACGTGATAAACCTTAGCGCCGCTGACAGTTTTTACCGTATTAGGCGCGCGGCGCGTAAAAACACCAAAAAGCTCTGCGTCGGGCGCAGCGTTTACCGCGCACTCAACACCTTTACCTAAATTACCGTAACCGTAGATTGCAATTTTCATAAAAAGGACCTTCTTTGCTGAAATAAATTTTAAAACTTAACACCGCAGTTACGCATATCGGTGAGAAGCCTTTTTTCGTTTGCTTCTTCCATAGCAGTCAAGGGAAGACGTAAATAATTATCACAATAACCCATAGCAGCCATAGCAGCCTTTACGGGAATGGGGTTAACCTCGCAGAACAGCGAGTCGATAAGCGGCAAGTATTTAAGCTGCATCTCACGCGCGGTTTCTATGTCGCCCGTAAGGTAGCTATGACACATTTCGGACGTTTCACGAGGCAACAGATTAGAAAGCACCGATATTACACCCTTGCCGCCAAGCGACATTACAGGCACGATTTGATCGTCGTTGCCCGAGTAAATATCAAGCTTGTCTCCGCAAAGGCGGGAGATTGCCGCCACCTGTGAAATATCACCGCTTGCTTCTTTAATCGCCACAATATTTGGGTGCTTTGCAAGTATTGCGCAGGTTTCAGGCTTTATATTACAGCCTGTTCTGCTTGGCACGTTATAAAGGATACAAGGCTTGGTGCTTGCGTCTGCAATAGCGGTGAAAGACTTAATGAGACCATTCTGTGTTGCTTTGTTGTAATATGGGGTTACAAGCAACATTGCGTCGGCGCCAACCTCACACGCATATTTTGTAAGGCTTATGGCATACGCGATATCGTTTGAGCCTGTACCCGCAATAACGGGAACTCTACCTGCAACCTTGTCAACACAAAACTTAATAACAGCCTTGTGTTCTTCATCTGTAAGGGTAGAGCCTTCGCCCGTGGTACCTGCCGCAACGATTGCGTCAATACCCGCGGCTATCTGCCACTCAATTAGTTTGCCAAAAGCGTCAAAATCTATGCCGTTTTCGTTTAGTGGTGTCACAATCGCCGTAGCTGCTCCTAAAAATACTGTGTTTTTCATAAAAGTTCCTCCAAAACATAAAAAGAGATAGCTGCATACGTGCTGCTACCTTCCGATAAATCTAATATAAAAATACCGTTAATCAGAATGAATAGCACTCCGCATTTCTGCGACAGCAAAACAGATGTTATCTGAGTTGCCAGCTGAGCGCCCGCCACGGCTCCCGCTTCGGCATCAGCCCCTTTTGCGCGCGGTTTTGGCAACCGTGTAAAGCACGCTACTCTTGACTAAATGCGCCTCTATCATTTGAGTGAAAGTATAGCACAAACCGATTTATTTGTCAACAGCAAAATAAAATTATGCATATATTCATAAAAAATGAATATTTTTTACCTTTTTGCCTTGAAATAGGCAGTGTTTTGTAGTATACTGTATGTGTATAACTATGAATGTTTAAAAGGTTGGTGCATTATGACCCGTAAGCAAGCCCGAGAAGAAGCTTTTATTTTGATTTTTGAAAAAGAATTTAATGACGACGCTTTGGAGGATATAATTTCTTTAGCCGAAGAGGTTCGCGATATAAAGGCTGACAAATACGTTAAAAAGGTGTTTTTTGGCGTATTTGAGAACATAGAAAAAATAGACGGTATTATTTCACAAAACGCTGTAGGCTGGAGTATAAACCGTATTACCAAAACAGCGCTTGCTGTCTTACGTCTTGCGCTTTTTGAGATGGAATTTTACGACGAAATTCCCGTTTCCGTTTCAATAAATGAGGCGGTTGAGCTTGCAAAAAAATATGCATCAAAAGAGGATGCGTCGTTTATAAACGGAATTCTTTCAACCGTGGCAAAACAAAATGCTTAATTCAATAACGGTATCCCAGCTTAATACCTACGTAAAATCGCTTATCGAAAACGACCCGCGTCTTACCTGTATTAATGTAAGCGGTGAGATTTCTAACTTTAAAAATCATTTTTCAAGCGGGCATTGGTATTTTACCTTAAAAGACCAGAATGCATCAGTGCGGTGCGTTATGTTCCGCAGTGCCGCGTCACGCGTTAAGTTTGAGGTAGAGGATGGTCTTGCCGTAATCCTTAAAGGCAGAGTATCGCTTTACGAAAAGGATGGGCAATATCAGTTTTATGCCGAAGAAATGCACCCCGTGGGTGAGGGTGATTTAGCGCTTGCCTTTAAGCAAGTAAAAGAAAAGTTAGAGGCAGAAGGGCTTTTTGACCGTGATAGTAAAAGACCGCTTGTAAAATATCCAAAACGAATTGCGGTTATAACCTCTGATACGGGCGCCGCAGTTAAGGATATTTTAAACATAACCAGTAGCCGTTATCCGCGTTGCGAGATTGTTATGTGCCCCGTACTTGTGCAGGGTGATATGGCATCTCGCGATATGATAAAAACACTTGACCGCGTATATATGCTTGACGGCATTGATGCCATAATTATCGGTCGCGGTGGAGGCAGCGCTGAAGACTTACACTGCTTTAACGACGAGGCTCTGGCTCGCAAGCTTTACGAGTCTCCGTTTCCCGTGATATCTGCGGTTGGTCACGAAACAGATTTTACTATCTGTGATTTTGTTGCCGACGTGCGCGCGTCAACCCCGTCACACGCGGCAGAGCTTGCTGTGCCCGATATGCGCGACCTGCATGGCAAGATAGATGCATTAACTGACCTGTTAAAAAGCAGGGTATCGTTTAAATACAGTTGTTATGATACGCGTTTTAAAGCCTTGCAGGGCAGGGTAAGTCCCTCAAATATTGAGCGTGTTTTTGAAAAAAGACAGCTCGACATTGACCGTATCACCGACAGACTGGCAAACTGCATAAATCGGAAAATGCAAAATGCTCAAAGTACTGCGTCGCGACTTGCTGCTCGAATTGATGCGCTGAGTCCACTAAAGGTTATGGCTAGAGGCTTTTCGGTAGTAGCCAAGGGCGGAGAAGTTGTAGACAGCGTGAAGAACCTTAACGTCGGTGATAACATTACCGTAACGGTTTGTGACGGCAGTTTTGATTGCGCGGTTGAAAAAATAAACTCAAAAGGATAAGTTTTATGGTTTCAAAGGATTTTGATTTTGAAAAGTCAATAAAAGAGTTAGAAAAAATAGCGAACAGTCTGGAAAATGAGCAGATATCTCTTGATGAGTCAATCGCTCTTTTTGAAAAGGGCGTAATGCTTTCAAAGGATTGCTCTGGGTATCTTGAGTCGGCAAAGCAAAAAATTGTGGCGCTGACTGAGGCGGAAGAGGAGCGTGATAATAATGGTTGAATCACTAATTAAAGAATATCAGGCGCGTCTTGATTCACGTCTGGATATTATACTATCTGAAAGCGGTCAGCTTTATGACAAGGTTTTGCGCGCGTGCCATTATTCTGTTTTAAACGGTGGCAAGCGTATAAGACCTGTGCTGATGTTAGAGTTTTATAAGCTCTGCGGAGGTAATGATGATTGCGCTTACAATTTTGCCTGCGCGCTCGAAATGATACACTCGTATTCACTCGTTCACGACGATTTGCCGTGTATGGATAATGACGATTTTCGTCGTGGGAAACCCTCTTGCCATAAGGCGTTTGGCGAGAGTACGGCGCTTCTTTGCGGTGACGCTCTGCTTACCGAGGCTTTTTCTGTAGCGGCAAAAACAATGGGCATACCGTCAGAACGTGTGGTAAAAGCGCTTGCGCATTTGTCAGCATCTGCAGGAGTTTCGGGTATGATCGGCGGTCAGATGATTGATATGTCGCTGGATGAAGATGCTGATGACAGCGTGCTTTTTGATATGTATCGACTCAAAACAGGCGCGTTGCTTAAAACCGCGTGCGCTATCGGTTGTATTCTTGCGGGCGTAGAGGATGAGCTTGTTAGCATAGCAGAAAAATTTGGGGAGAAATTAGGCGTTGCTTTTCAGATAATCGACGATATTCTGGACTGTCAGGGTGACGCAAAAATACTTGGCAAGCCTGTTGGTAGCGACGAAAAGAATGATAAAGATACCATTGTTGTAAGACTTGGTGTGGAATACTGCCGCGAGCTTGCAAAAAAATATACCGATGAAGCATACGAGTGTTTAGAGCATTTCGACGGCGACACTACAAATCTTAAAGAGTTAGCCGCATACCTACTTGAACGCAACTATTAAAGGATGTTTGAATTTTGGAACACAAAATTTTAAATAATATAAAATCTCCCGAAGACGTTAAAAAATTGAATAAGTGTGAGATTGATTTGCTGTGTAATGAAATACGCGGCGAAATAATTGACGTTGTTTCAAAAAACGGCGGTCATCTGGCGTCAAGCCTCGGCGCTGTTGAGTTGACGGTCGCTTTGCACAGGGTATTTTCTTCACCACACGACGCTATAATTTTTGACGTTGGGCATCAGTCTTACGCTCACAAGCTTTTAACAGGCAGACTCCATCGCTTTGCTACTCTGCGTAAAGAGGGCGGTATATCAGGTTTTATGCGTCCTCAGGAGAGCGTACACGACCCATTTGTAACGGGACACAGCAGTAATTCAATTTCGGCGGCGTACGGCATATATAAGGCAAAAGTATTGTCGGGTGAGGGTGGAACCGCGATAGCCGTTATCGGCGATGGCGCAATGACGGGCGGTATGGCTTATGAGGCGCTTAACAACGCGGGCGCTAAAAAAGGTAATTTTATCGTGGTACTCAACGATAACAAAATGTCTATTTCGCGAAACGTCGGTGCAATGCCGCGTGCTTTTACAAAAATGCGCAACCGCAAGGGCTATCACAAAATGAAATTTGCGGTAAGCACCTTGCTTTTAAAGTTGCCGCTTATCGGCAAACCCATTCACAATTTTGTTTTTTCTGTTAAAGAGGCTTTCAAAAGTCTTGTTTACAAAAATAATATATTCACAAGTCTTGGATTTAATTATTTAGGACCCGTTGACGGTCACGATACCGAGGCTATGGAAAGACTTTTTACCATTGCAAAAAGTTATAACCAACCTACTCTTGTGCATGTTGTGACAACCAAGGGTAAGGGATATTCCTACGCCGAAAATCAGCCAAAGGATTATCACGGCGTATCCTCATTTGATATTGGCAAGGGCAAAGATGTATCAAAATGTAAAACCTATTCTGACGTTGCGGGCGAGGCTTTGTGCGAGCTTGCGGCGAATAACAAAAAGGTCTGTGCAATTACTGCCGCTATGACTGAGGGTACGGGACTTTCTGATTTTGCGGAAAAATACAGGTCAAGATTTTTTGACGTTGGCATCGCCGAACAACACGCTGTAACCTTTGCGGCGGGGCTCGTCTCAGGCGGTATGATACCGTATTTTGCAGTTTATTCTACGTTTTTACAGCGTGGATATGATCAGGTACTTCATGATGCGGCAATCGCAAACGTGCCGATAAAATTACTCGTTGACCGCGCGGGTATTGTAGGCGATGATGGAGAAAGCCATCAGGGCGTTTTTGATGTGGCATACTTGTCGACCATACCAAACGTAAATATCTATTCACCCTGTTATTACAGGGAACTTAAAAATCTGATTGCTGATACTGCCGATAAAAAAGAACTAAGCGTTATCCGCTATCCCCGAGGGGTAGAAAATAATAACTTTGACGGTGAAATCGGCGGAGATTATACCGTTCTTGATAATAGCGGCGAAAAGGCAATTGTAACCTATGGCAGAATTTTTAACTTTGCCGTTGAGGCTCAAAAATCGCTTGATAACGTCGATATTATAAAGTTAAACAAGATATATCCAATTGAAGAAAAAGTTGTTGAATATTTGATAAATTACAAAGAAATTTATTTCTTTGAAGAGGGGATCCTCTCGGGCGGTATAGGCGAGCATATCGGTAGCCGACTTTTGCAAAGAGGTTACAGCGGCAAATATAACATTTATGCTATCGGTAACGAATTTGTGGGAGCTTCTACAATACCGTCAGCGCTTAAAAAATATAAACTTGACACTGAGTCAATGATAGAAATAGTAGGTAAATAATGGAAAAAGAAAGATTAGATTGCGCGCTGGTAAGCCGCGGCTTTGCAGAAAGCCGTGAAAAAGCCAAGGCAATTATAATGTCGGGTATTGTTTATGTAAACAATCAGAAATCCGATAAAGCGGGCGTAAATATTAAACCCGACGATATAATAGAGGTACGTGGCGAAACGCTTAAATACGTAAGTCGAGGAGGTCTTAAGCTTGAAAAGGCAATGAAAAGCTTTGAACTCGCTCTTGACGGTTTTATCTGCGCGGACATAGGCGCCTCAACGGGCGGTTTTACCGACTGTATGCTGCAAAACGGTGCTAAAAAGGTTTATTCTATTGACGTAGGTTACGGTCAGCTTGCGTGGAAGCTTCGTACCGACAAGCGTGTTATAAACCTTGAACGTACTAATTTTCGATATGTAACGCGCGAGCAGGTTCCCGACGAATTGGATTTTGCTTCGGTTGACGTTTCGTTTATATCGCTGTCACTTATAATTCCCGTTATGAGAACGCTCTTAAAGGATGGCGGTAAAGCTGTTTGTCTTATAAAACCGCAGTTTGAGGCGGGGAAAGAAAACGTTGGTAAAAAAGGCGTTGTACGCGACAAGGCGGTACATATAGCCGTAATTGAAAAAATTATCAATATAATCAAAGAAAACAATTTTTCGCTTTTAGGACTCGATTTTTCGCCTATTAAGGGTCCAGAAGGCAATATAGAATATCTGTGCTATATTCAAAAGGATGATAACCCCTCGGTTGCCGATTATGATGCAACTACGGTGGTTGAAGCATCCTACAGCGCTTTAAAGGAGGGTGTGTAATGATAGTAGCTGTTATTCCAAATCTTGATAAACGCGGCTCATCCGAAACGGTTGAGAAAATGGCTGAGTTTTTTAAAGAGTGCGGTATTACCGCCTATTTACCCGACGATATTTGTTGCGCGGGCTATGAACACGCCCCTCAGGACGAACTCTATAAAATTGCCGACGTTATTATCACAATTGGCGGTGATGGAACAATTATCCGCTTTGCAAAGCGCGCCGCGCATGACGGTAAGGCGGTGCTCGGCATAAATGCAGGCAGAGTAGGGTATCTTGCCAATATTGAACAAAACGAATACAATCTGCTTTCAAAGTTAAAAACAGGGGAATACACCATTGAAGAACGTATGATGCTAAATATTACCGTAAAAGAAAACGGCAACGTTATCGGTGAATATGAGGCGCTTAACGATGCGGTAATCAGTAGCGGATACCTCTCAAGAATAATCGACGTCACCGCTTCTGTAGACGGCGGAGACGTTATAACCTATCATGCCGACGGTCTTATCGCAGCAACGCCTACGGGCTCTACCGCGTATTCTATGTCGGCGGGGGGGCCCGTTATTGACCCGACGATGAAGTGTGTATGTCTTACGCCTATTTGCTCGCATTCATTGGCGGCAAAACCGATTTTAATTGACGGCGAAAAGCAAGTAAAATTAAAGGCATATTCTAAAAAAAGGACCGACATTTGTTTATCGGTTGACGGACGAAAGGTTACAAACATTAAGCCCTTTACCGAAATTTATATTACACGATCAAAAAATGCGGTAAAGCTTGTGCGCATAAATGACCGATCTTTTTATAAAACGCTATCCCTTAAATTCCGTGACGCAAGGAGCAGTAAATAAAAATGAAAAGAAAAAGACAGCAAAAAATTCTTGAAATAATTGCCAATAACATAGTTCTTACACAAGACGATATACAAAATCTGTTGCTTGCGGCAGGCTTTAAGGTAACGCAGTCTACTGTATCCCGCGATATAAAAGAGCTTCGTCTTATAAAAGGTCACGACGCGTCAGGAAATTACCGTTACGTAAGCAGTGAGCTGCGTGATACCGATAAGCAATCCTTTGCGCATTTTCGTGAAATCTTTTCACGTTATGCCACAAGTGTTGACTACGCGCTTAACGATATTGTTATCAAGTGTATGGCGGGTATGGCATCAAGCGTTTGCGTGGCGCTTGACGCTATGTATAACGATATGATGCTTGGCACGATAGCGGGCGACGATACAATTTTTATAGTAACCCGCAGTGAAGCGCAGGCAGGAATGCTTACAAACGAACTAAAAAAAATGATGTAAGGGATTTAATATGATAAAATCTTTGCATATCGAAAATATCGCGGTAATTGAAAAAACCGATATTGATTTTGAAGATGGATTTAACGCGTTAACGGGTGAGACGGGCGCGGGAAAATCTATTATAATAGACGCAATAAATGCTGTTCTGGGCGAGCGCACCTCCAAGGATTTAATAAGAGCAGGCTGTGACAAGGCGGTGGTATCGGCAGTTTTCGGCGATTTGTCGGAAGTATCAAAAAGCCTGATTACAGACAATGGCTATGAGCTTGACTGTGACGGTAATCTGCTTATAACCCGAATCCTTACCTTGGGCGGCGGCTCAATCAAGATTAACGGCAGACCTGTGACTGCCACCGTGCTTAAAGAGATTGCGAAAAATCTTATCAATATTCACGGTCAGCACGATAATCAGAGACTGCTTGACCCCGATAATTATTATATCTATCTTGACCTAATTGCTGAAAATCAGGCAGAGCGGCAGGAATATTATAGCGAATTCAAGCACTTTAATGCGGTTCGTCGTGAGCTTAACGCACAGGAGACTGATGAGGGCGAAAAACTGCGCCGCACCGAGATTTTACAGTATCAGATTAAGGAACTTGAAGATGCTAATATCACCGTAGGGGAATTAGCGGATATTAAACGCAAGTTAACTATTGCCGACAATTACGAAAAAACAGTAGCTTGTTTAAATGACGCTGCTTTTTGTCTTGACGGCAGTGAAAATGCCGACGGCGCGGTATCGCTTGTAAGAAATGCGCAAAAATATATCGACGGCGCAAAAAATGATGACTTTTACGCTTTAGGCGCGCGTCTTGCAGAGACGCTTGCTAATCTGCAGGATATTTCAGCCGAAATTCGCGCATTTACCGATAACGACCTCTATCGCGATTTAGATGCCGATAAATTGCGCGAAAGGCTTGACACCTTGCACCGCCTTATGCTAAAATACGGCAATGACGAGCAAAAAATGCTTGTCTTCTTAGAAAAGTCAAAGGCAGAGCTTGACAAAATCGTTTGCTCGGATAAGCGTATAGCAGAGCTAAGTGACGAGCTTGATGCCTCTACCGAGCGGCTTATATCTCTTGGAGAAAAACTGACCGAGACACGTGTAAAAGCGGCAGAGCAGTTTTCTAAACAGGTAAGTGAAGTGTTGTGTCAGCTTGATATGCCGAATGTTCAATTTGCAATCAACGTAAATAAAGACAGGTATTCAAAACACGGCTGTGATGCGGTAGAGTTTTTAATCAGCGCAAACGCGGGCGAGAACGTTAAACCGCTACACAAAATTGCCTCGGGCGGTGAACTTTCGCGTATAATGCTTGCAATAAAAAGCGTGCTTGCCGACAAGGATGATGTTGATACGCTTATATTCGACGAGATTGATACGGGCATCAGCGGCAGAGCGGCAGACAAAGTCGGTCTTCAACTGCAAGGGGTGGCAGACAACCGTCAGGTAATTTGCGTCACACACTTAGCGCAGATTGCGGCATACGCTCAGAATCATCTGCTTATTGAAAAGAGCGTCTCAAACGACCGCACGTATACAAACGTCGCGTCGCTCGATTATGAAAACCGTATTCGTGAGATTGCCCGTATTATGTCGGGTACTGATATAACAGAAAATTTATACAATTCCGCAAAGGAATTGCTTGATAGGAGTAAAAAATAAAATGGGTATTTATGAAGAGCTCGTAGCCCGCGGACTTATAGCGCAGGTTACCGACGAAAAAGAAATCAGAGAAATGGTAAACAACGGTAAAGCTACCTTTTATATAGGTTTTGACCCCACCGCTGACAGTTTGCACGTTGGTCATTTTATGGCGCTTTGCCTTATGAAGCGTTTGCAGATGGCAGGTAACCGTCCTGTAGTACTTATAGGCGGCGGTACCGCATATATTGGAGACCCTTCGGGCAGAACCGATATGCGCTCTATGATGACACCCGAAACAATTCAGCACAACTGCGACTGCTTTAAGCGGCAGATGGAGCGTTTTATAGAATTTGGCGACGATAAAGCGATTATGGTAAACAATGCCGATTGGTTGCTTGGGCTTAACTATATTGATATGCTTCGCGAGGTTGGCGCGCATTTCTCGGTTAATAATATGCTTCGCGCCCGTTGCTATGAGCAACGTATGGAAAAGGGACTATCTTTCCTTGAATTTAACTATATGATAATGCAGTCTTATGACTTTTATCATCTCTTTACCGAATATGGCTGCAATATGCAGTTCGGCGGTGACGACCAGTGGTCTAATATGCTGGGCGGTACCGAGCTTATACGTAAGAAGTTAGGCAAAGACGCTCACGCTATGACCATCACCTTGCTTCTTAACTCAGAGGGTAAAAAGATGGGCAAAACCGTTGGTGGCGCCGTTTGGCTTGACCCCGATAAGACATCTCCCTACGATTTCTATCAGTATTGGCGTAACGTAGGCGATGCCGACGTGCTTAAGTGCATCCGTATGCTTACCTTCTTGCCGCTTGAGCAGATTGATGAAATGGATTCTTGGGAAGGCAGTCAGTTAAATACTGCTAAAGAGATTTTAGCTTTTGAACTTACAAAGCTCGTTCACGGCGAGGAAGAGGCAAACAAAGCGCAGGAGACGGCTCGCGCCGTGTTTGCAGGTGTAGGAAGCCACGAAAATATGCCTACGGTAACCCTTACTGTCGATGATTTTACAGACGGCAAAATAGGTCTTTTATCAGTAATGGTAAAGGGCGGTATGGCGGCATCAAACGGTGAAGCACGTCGACTTGTTGTGCAGGGCGGTGTTGCTGTAAACGACGAAAAAGCAACCAATCCATCACAGTCCTTCACACCCGACGATTTTGCTGACGGTATTATCGTGAAAAAGGGCAAAAAGGTTATAATTAAGTTTGTGGTTGAATAATGGGACTTTTTAAGAAAAAACCGAAAAACGAACAGTTGCTTAAAACCTTTGACGGTAGAGAGGTTAAATATGTAACCAAACGTAACTCACACCCTGACGGCACCGTTACCTATGATATTGTAGGCAAGGCTGGCAGAATAGCCGTAGTAGACGATAAAATACGTATCATTTGCGGTGTTATTGATGTTTTCGTTTGCCCTGTAGTCGACTCGAAGTATTATCTTTTGATGAGCGGCGACGGTGTCACTGTTGAAGGTCAAAACACCGTCAGCGGTAATTATGACACAGTCACAGCGTATTATACCTACTACCGAAAATAATGCACAATTGATTAACACTAAAGCCTCTGCTTAAAGAGGAGGCTTTCATTCAAAAGATAAATATTATGTAAAAAGCATAAGCACCTACTATAGTGATTGGTAGGTGCTTATGCTTATATAATTGTGTATTGTGCATTTTGAATTGTGCATTACTTTAAATTTAATATGCTTCCCATATCATACATACCAACGGGCTTTCCAACAATAAACTTTGCTGCCTTTACAGCGCCGGCGGCAAACACTTCTTTTGACTGAGCCGCGTGCGATAGGGTAATTACCTCGTCGTGACCTGCAAATATTACGTCATGCTCGCCGACTATTGTGCCGCCGCGTATTGCGTGGATACCAATTTCGCTTTTTGTGCGCTTCTGACGTTTTGAGTGACGGTCATACTCGTATGTATATTTATCGTCAAAAACTTGGTTTACTGCATTTGCCAGCATTAAAGCGGTACCCGACGGCGCATCGATCTTTTGATTATGGTGCTTTTCAATGATTTCCACATCAAAGTTGCTGCCCAAAATCTTTGCGGCGCTCTTTGCCAAGGAACACAGCAAATTTACGCCAAGCGACATGTTTGCGGTAAAGAATACGGGGATCTTGTTTGCTGTATTTTTGATTTTTTCAATCTGCTCTGCGTTGTAGCCTGTTGTTGCAAGAATAACAGGTACGTTGTTTTTTACAGCAAACGTGATAAGACTGTCAAGCACCGCAACGTGTGAAAAGTCAATTATAACGTCGGGAATAGACTTAACGTCATCAAAGGATTTATAGATAGGGAAGTCGCAAAGCATTTCTGCCTTATCGACGCCCGCAATAATTTTAAGGTCTTCATCCTCTGCTACACAGCGCGCTACGGCATTTCCCATTTTTCCGCAAGCGCCCGAAAGTAAAATGTTTATCATTTGTTTTTCACATCCAAAATTGTTTTTTTAAATCATAAACCCGCACTCTGCAAGCTTTTCTTTTAAAAGTGCTTTGTTTGCCTCACTTGTCGGGTAAAGCGGCATTCTGCAAGGACCAACGTCGAGTCCTAACATATTCATCGCCTCTTTAACGGGTATGGGGTTCACGTCGCAAAACATAGCGTTCATAAGTCCAATATGCTTAAGGTGTAGTTCAGCCGCCGCCTGTGTGTAGCCGTTAAGATATAGCTCACAAATATCGTGCATTACCTTAGGTGCAATGTTTGACAGCACCGATATAATACCAATACCGCCAAGCGACATAATCGGCACGGTCTGGTCGTCATTGCCCGAGTAAATATCTAAATCGTCACCGCAAAGGTATTTGATTTCGGCAATCAGCGACAGGTCACCGCTTGCTTCTTTGGTAGCCACGATATTCTGATGTTTACTTAACTCCTTATAGGTTTCGGGCTTTATATTAACGCCCGTTCTGGAGGGTACATTATAAAGAATTATAGGCTTACTAACACGGTCGGCAATATAGTTATAATGCGCTACAAGACCTGCTTGTGAGGTTTTATTGTAATACGGCGTTACCATCAAAAATGCGTCTGCGCCAACGTTTGCTGCATCGTCACAAAGCTCTACCGAATACACGGTGTCGTTGCTACCTGTGCCTGCAATAATCGGCACTCTGCCGTCGGCGGCATTTACCGATTCTTCGATAACGCGAAGATGCTCGTCATAGCGCAGCGTCGATTTTTCACCCGTAGTACCGCAGATAACAAGCGCGTCAATACCGCCGTCAATTTGCTCGTTAACAAGTGTTTTTAAACGTCCGAAATTTACGCTGCCATCAGCGTTCATAGGGGTAACCAATGCGGTGGCTGCTCCCGTGAAAATTCTTTTTTTCATTAAAAACACCTCATTAAATTAAGATTTGTTTGTATATTAGTCCATATAACCCTTTGCTGCAAGAAGCTCGGCAAGAAGCACCGCGCCGCCTGCCGCGCCACGCAAGGTGTTGTGCGAAAGGCAAACAAACTTGTAGTCGTACTGACTGTCCTCACGTAAACGACCGACAGATACCGCCATACCACCTTCAAGGTCGCGGTGAATTTTAGTCTGCGGCATATTATCTTCAACAAAGTAATTTAAGAACTGCTTGGGCGCGTGGGGTAATTCCAACTCCTGTGGAACACCAGAGAAGCTTTCCCATACTTTTAGTATCTGCTCTTTGGTAGGTTTATTCTTAAAGGTTACAAACACAGCCGCCATATGACCGTCAGAAACAGGAACACGCAGGCACTGCGCTGTGAATTTAGGACTATCTGCAAGTTTAATCTCGCCGTTTTCAACTTTACCCCAGATTTTAAGTGGTTCTTTTTCGCTCTTTTCTTCCTCACCGCCGATATAGGGGATAACGTTATCTACCATTTCAGGCCAACGTTCAAAGGTTTTGCCTGCACCAGAAATTGCCTGATACGTGCAAACGAGGCATTTTTCAACGCCGAATTCTTTATCAAGCGGGAAAAGGGCGGGAACGTAACTTTGAAGTGAGCAGTTAGACTTAACTGCCACAAAACCACGCTTTGTGCCGAGTCGCTTGCGCTGTGCCTCAATTACATCGAGATGCTCGGGGTTAAGCTCGGGGATAACCATAGGAACGTCTGATGTAAAGCGGTGAGCCGAGTTGTTGGATACAACAGGGCACTCGTGCTTAGCATACATTTCTTCAAATGTTTTGATTTCATCCTTTTTCATATCTACGGCGCAGAAAACAAAGTCTACCTTTGAAACTATTGTATCTATATCTGCTACTGCGTCGTAAACCATCATATCCTTTAAATTCTCGGGCATAGGCGAGGTCATAGCCCAACGGTTGCCGACAGCTTCGGTGTATGTTTTACCGGCACTTCTTGGACTTGCAGCAAGACAGGTTACCTTAAACCAAGGGTGGTCAGCAAGAAGTAGAGCAAATCTCTGACCTACCATACCTGTAGCGCCTATAATACCTACATTGTAATTTTTCATTTTAGGGTCCTCCTGATAAAAAGCAAAATTTGTGTTGAAATTGACATAATTTTGCAATATAATATAATTCAATTAAATAATAGCATTTATGCATCTATTTGTCAAACCAAAATATATATTTAAAACAAGAAAGTTATTGGTAAAATTATATGAAAAAAAGCGATTTTTATTACGATTTGCCCGAAAGTCTTATTGCACAGACGCCGATTTTTCCGCGTGACAGTTCCAGGATGCTGCGCCTTGACCGTAAAAGTGGTGAGGTTGCTCACGATAAGTTCAGTAGTCTGCCAGATTTTTTACGCGAGGGCGACTGCCTCGTGCTTAACAACACTCGTGTACTGCCCGCGCGTCTTTACGGTACAGCCGCCGATACGGGTGCAGTGGTTGAGTTTGTTTTACTTAAACAATATGACCTTTATACTTGGGAGTGCTTAGCAGGTCCGGGTAAAAAAGCAAAGGTTGATCGCGAGTTTATTTTTAGTGATGTACTGTCCGCCACGGTGCGTGAGGTTTTACCCGACGGTAACCGCGTTATAGAGTTTAAGTGTGAGGGCGAATTTTTTGCCACGCTTGACAAGGTAGGGCAGATGCCCTTGCCGCCTTATATAAAGGAAAAACTTGCTGACCGCGAGCGTTATCAAACAGTATATTCAAAAGAGCTTGGCTCTGCCGCAGCGCCTACAGCGGGACTGCATTTTACCCCTGAATTACTTGAAATAATTAAGGCAAAAGGTGTAAAAGTGGTATATGTTACGCTGCACGTAGGTCTTGGCACGTTCAGACCTGTTAAGGTTGACGATATAACTGAGCACAAAATGCACACCGAGCATTATTATATGCCGCGCGATACCGCCGATATAATCAATCAGACCAAACAAAACGGCGGTAGAGTAATATGCGTCGGCACCACAAGCTGTCGCACGGTAGAGAGTGTTGCCCAGAAGCACGGCAAAATGTGCGAGTGTAGCGACGATACGGGAATATTTATTTATCCTGGATATGAATTTAAGTGTATGGACGGTCTAATTACTAATTTTCATCTACCCGAAAGCACACTTATAATGCTGGTTTCTGCCTTTGCAGGCTATGAAAACACAATGAACGCATACAAAATCGCTGTAGAAGAACAATACAGATTTTTCAGTTTCGGCGACGCAATGCTCATTTTATAATAATTATAATTCGTAGGGGCGATTCACGAATCGTCCGCGGGTCATTCGTGAATGACCCCTACAAAATAAAACCTAGGAGATTTTATGTATAAACTAATCAGTGATAAAAACGGCGCGCGGCGAGGTGAGTTTGTTACCAACCGTGGTACCGTTCAGACACCCGCTTTTATGAATGTTGCAACAGCGGGCGCAATAAAGGGAGCCGTATCTGCAGAGGATTTAAAAGAGATAGGCTGTCAGGTAATGTTAAGCAATACTTACCATCTGCATATTCGCCCTGGTGACGAGGTTGTGCGCGATTGCGGTGGACTGCACAAATTCACCACTTGGGAGGGTCCTATTCTTACCGACAGTGGCGGATTTCAAGTGTTTTCACTCGCCGCTTTACGTCATATACAAGAGGAGGGCGTAACCTTTCACAGCCATGTAGACGGCAAGAAAATATTTATGGGTCCCGAGGAAAGTATGCAAATTCAGTCAAATCTTGGCTCTACTATAGCAATGGCTTTTGATGAGTGCGTTGAAAATCCTGCCGAATATAGTTATTCAAAGGCATCTTGTGAGCGCACTACACGCTGGCTCGAACGTTGCAAAACAAAAATGCATCAGCTTAATTCACTTGAAAGTACAATCAATCGCGAGCAGATGCTATTTGGTATAAATCAGGGCTGCACCTATAACGATTTGCGTATAAACCATATGAAAGAAATTGCCGATCTTGACCTTGACGGTTATGCAATAGGCGGCTTGGCCGTGGGTGAGCCTGCCGAAGTTATGTACGACGTAATTGAACACGTAACGCCTCATATGCCACAAAATAAGATACGCTATCTTATGGGTGTCGGTACACCGCTTAATATTCTTAACGCAGTAGAGCGCGGCGTTGACCTTTTTGACTGCGTAATGCCCAGCCGCAACGCACGACACGGTCATCTTTTTACATCAAAGGGAATTATAAATATCAATAACAAAAAGTATGAATACGATATGACTCCAATTGATGAGAACTGCGGCTGTCCAGTGTGTCAGCGCTACAGTAAGGCGTATATCCGTCATCTGCTTAAAAGCACGGAAATGTTATCTCAAAGATTACTCGTTATGCATAATTTATGGTTTTATAATAATCTTATGACCGATATTCGCAAGGCGCTTGATGAAGGTCGTTTTGCTGAGTTTAAAGCTGAACAAGAAGAAATTTTAGGTAGAAGAATTTAATTTACAAAATTATCCTTGCATTTATAGTTTACATTATGTATAATACATTTTGTTAATATTTTTGGAGGTTTAAATGTTATGAATTTCAATTGGATTTTATTAGATGCTGCGGCTAATACAGCATCAGGTGATGCGCAACCGGGTGGCGCAGGCGGTCTGCTTATGCCGATTATAATGTTTGGCGTTATGTTTTTGGCTATGTATTTCTTTATCATCCGTCCTCAGAAGAAAAAGGAAAAGGAAGAAAAGAAAATGCGTGAGAATTTGCAGGTTGGCGACGAGATTATCACAATCGGCGGTATTTACGGAAGAGTAATTTCTTTAAAAGAGGACTCCATCGTAATCGAGTCAAAAAGCGACCACAGCAAAATGACGATTGCTCGTTGGGCAATGCAGCAAAACCTTACTGTCCACGATGATACTGTATCTAAATAAGTAATAAAAAGTTCCCTCTGCTTATATAATTTAAGCGGAGGGATTTTTATGTCTGATGATTTTTCAAAAAAAGATACTGTAAATAAAAAAATAGCCTATTTATCAGGCGCAATACTCGGTGTGCTGGTAAGCCTTGTGATGATGCTGATTTTTTCTGCCGTTTTATTGTTTTTAAATATTGATCGCGCTTATGCCACGCCCTTTGCGACTGTCAGCGTGGCGATCGGTTGCTTCATTGCCGCCCGTCACACCGCTAAAAAAATAGGGGATAAGGGGTATCTTGTGGGGCTGATTATCGGTAGCGTTGTGTTTACGGTGATTACCGCGCTGTCACTAATACTTGGTAACGGACTGTCGATTAACACACTCTTTCATTTTATTATTATGATGTTGTCGTCACTTGTCGGTGGTATAACGGGGGTTAATAAAAACAAACATAAAAAGTATATATAATAAAATGTACGGGAGGGGCAATCCCTCCCGTTTATTGCGTCAACATTTCAATAATTTTAGAATAAATTTTTGCGGGGTTTTCTAAAAATCTTTCGCGTATAAACCCAGCCTGTTCTTCGTCGGTTATAAGCAATTTTACCGTAATAAAAGGCTTGCCGCCGTCAATTGCCGAACAGCTTAAATATGTCGCGCCATTTTCTTTTGTGATTTCAAAAATGTTGTCCTTTGCGTTTTTAAACTTGGCAAACATCTTCATAACGGCTAAGTACGCGCGTTCTTTCACGACCGAAGAAAGCGAGGATTTCAGCGTTTCGGCAGTTTCGCGACCGCTGTCAGTTATAACGTAGGTTTGCTCCAGCACGTCGGTAGCGGCAATCTGTCCTCTTGCAGACAGTGACACAATAGCGTCGCTTACCTCAAAAGCGTTGGCAATACCCTCATAATGTAAAACATTAGCAAGCATATCCACAGGGACAGGCTCGTTTATCGCATTTAAAATATAGCATATCAAAATTTTAATTTCGGCTGTGCTGAATAAGCCGCCGCGCGCAACACCCGCGCCCGATGCATCTCTTTCCATAATTCAATCTCCTTTAGATATCTTTTATATTATAAATTGAAATACCAAAAGTTGCAAGTATTATTTATTAAATGCACAATGCACAATTTAGAATGCATAATTTTACGGAACAACACACAGGTTGTTCCCTACGACAAAAATTATAATTCGCATTGCAATACCTTTAAAGTTATGCTAAAATTAAAAGCATATTCAGGGGGGTGTTGGTATGATAGGCTTAAAACGTGGTACGGTCGTGCTTTGCAACCACGAAAAGCAGTGGGAAACAGAGGCGCAGAACACAATTATGCGTCTTAAAAAAATATTAGGTCCTGTAATTCGTGATATTCAGCACGTTGGCAGCACCGCAATAAAAACCATAAAGGCAAAGCCGATAATTGATATAGCTATTGCCGTTGATTGTTTTGACGATGTTCTTGTGTACAAAAAACAGTTAGAGGCGGCGGGCTTTTATTACCGCCCAAATTCTGACCTTGGCGAGCAGCTGCTATTTGCAAGTGGCAGTCTTTACGACGGCACAGGAGATTTACAGACCCATTTTATACATATTGTAATGAGTGGCAGTATGGACTGGATAAATTATATAAACTTCCGTGACTATCTCAACAAAAACCCCGATATTGCAAAACAGTATGAGGACTTAAAGGTGTCCCTTGTCGCAGAAGCGCCAATTGACAATGGCAGAGAAAAATATCTTAAAGGAAAGCACGATTTTATAGTTTACACGCTCCGTAAAGCGCTTGTTAAATCTTATCTTGGCAAAACTGTGGATATGAAAATTGACAGGCCGATAGGCTACGTGCACCAAAAAGAAAATTACAGCTTGACATACCCTATAAATTACGGATATATCGAGGGTGTTTTAGGCGGCGACGGGGAAGAGCTTGACGTCTATCTATTGGGCGTGGACAAGCCTGTCAGTGAATATCGCGCTAAGGTTATAGGCATTGTTCACCGTGAAAATGACGTAGAGGACAAGCTGATTGCCGCGCCAGAAAGCATTATTTTTAATCAAGCCGAAATCGCCGAAGCTATACATTTTCAAGAGAAATATTATAAAACCTACGTTGAGGCAATTTATCAGAAATCCTGTGGGGTTGTGGTTTTTAGAACACAAGACGAAAAAAGGGAATATCTTTGCCTTTTGCAAAATCTGTCGGGTAGTTACAGCGTGCCGAAAGGGCATATTGAAGCATATGAAAGCGAAAAGGACTGCGCTTTGCGCGAGCTTTTTGAAGAAACGGGTATAAAGACCGAGCTTATTGACGGATTTAAAGCCGAAATAAATTATAAATTTCTAACAAGGTCGGGCGAAAAACAAAAAACGGTGGTATTGTTCCTTGCGGAATATAACGGCGCGCTTAATATCGACCACAATGAAATAATAAGTTTTCAGTGGCTCGACACCGAAAAAGCCAAACAAACCCTACCAAACGGTTGCAGTAAAGTAATTAATGATGCGGAGAAGTTTTTGCTATGAGCAGATTATTGATTGTTGACGGTAGTAACCTGCATTTTCAGATGTTTTTTGGTATGCCGGCAAGAATAGTAAACGAGCGTGGTATTGCTATTCAAGGAACACTCGGATTTGTTGGCGCGTTGCTTAAAATAATACGTATGACGAATCCCTCTCACGTGGTAGTGTTGTTTGACGGCGAGCATCAAAACGACCGCACCGCGCTTGATAGCGGCTATAAAGCAAACAGAACTGATTACAGCGATCTTCCCGAAGCTGAAAACCCCTTTTCACAGCTTTCCGATGTGTATGCGGCGCTTGATTATCTTGGTATAAAGCACACCGAAACCACGACAAGCGAAACCGACGATTTAATCGCGGCGTACGCTTATACCTACGGTCAGGAAAATGAGATTTTTATCTCCTCTTTTGACAGTGATTTCTTTCAACTTATAACTGATAATGTGTCGGTGCTCAGATACCGCGGTGATAATACCGTTATTTGCACACCCGAATATGTAAACCAAAGGTTAGGTATTAAGCCTACGCAGTATGCCGATTTTAAATCGCTTACAGGCGACACGGCAGATAATATCAAGGGCGCTGATAAGATAGGGCCAAAAACCGCCGCATTACTGCTCGGGCAGTTTGGCACATTGCAAAATATACTTGCAAACGCAGACAGTATCCAAAAGCCCTTAATAAAAGAGTCGGTAATCAGAAACACCGAAAGGCTAAATACAAACTACAAGTTAATCAAACTTGACGCTTCGGCTCGGTTGCCATTTACTATTGATGAACTTTACTATAATTATAGAGGCATAACTACAAACGAGGTTCTTAAGGGAATAGGACTAAAATAGAAAAACTAAAAAATAGAAGCTACACCTAAAGGCATAGCTTCTATTTTGGAGCAGGTGATGGGAATCGAACCCACATAGCCAGCTTGGAAGGCTGGAATTCTAGCCATTGAACTACACCTGCGTGTGTTGCGGGGTATATAATAACACAAAAACTTTAATCAGTCAAGAGTTTTATAAAAATTTTATTTTTAAGCACAAATATATTATATATATTATTTGACTTTTTCACTTTTTTTTGATATAATACAATGAATTAAAATACGATTGCTATGCGTGGTGGAAAATATGGTAACAAGTATGACAGGCTTTGGTCGCGGTAAAGCAACAGAGCAAGATTTTAATATTACTGTTGAGATTAAATCAGTAAACCATAGGTATTTTGAGTACAGCTCACGAATGCCCCGTTCTTTTCAATTTTTGGACGATACGTTGAAAACCCTATGCCAGCAAAAAATTTCTCGCGGTAAGGTAGAGCTTAACGTTCAGTTTGAGGATACCTCTGCAAAATCGATTGAGCTTGCCGTTAACGAGGCGTATGCCGATGCATATATCAGCGCGCTTCACAAGTTTGCTAAGGATTATAAGCTTAAAGATGATATCAAGGCTTCATCAATCGTTGGCAACACAGAGATATTTACCGTAAAA
The DNA here is from genome assembly GCA_017442225.1 of Clostridia bacterium. Lineage (GTDB taxonomy): Bacteria > Bacillota > Clostridia > Oscillospirales > Acutalibacteraceae > UBA737. The sequence goes on along the minus strand of JAFSAR010000014.1, from coordinate 25,857 downwards.
AAACGTGATCTTGACGAAGAACTGATAAAAAAGGCGGTAACCGAGGCTACTGCAGAGGCGATTGACAACTTTGTTGCGGCTCGCGCGCTTGAGGGTGAGCGACTTGTCACCGACGTTAAAAGCAGAGCCGACTACATACTCGCTCAGGTCGATTTTGTCGAACAACGTTCACCGCAGACGGTGCGTGAATATCGCGAAAAAATCGAGCAGAGAATGAGAGAGCTTATCGGCGACGTTCAGATTGACGAGCAACGTCTTATAACTGAAACCGCTATTTTTGCCGACAAGATCGCCGTTGCCGAAGAAACCGTACGACTTCGCAGTCATATCGCGTCACTTTGTTCTATGCTTGATGAGGGCGGCGTTATTGGCAGAAAGCTTGATTTTATTGTTCAGGAAATGAATCGCGAGACCAATACAATCGGTTCTAAATGTCAGGATATGGAAATCACCAAGGTTGTGGTTGACATTAAATCTGAAATTGAAAAAATCCGCGAACAAATTCAGAATATAGAATAAGGGGTAATTTATGCGACTTGTAAATATAGGCTTTGGTAATCTAGTATCGGCTAACAGAATGATAGCGATAGTGAGTCCCGAGTCGGCTCCCATAAAGCGTATTATTCAGGATGCTAAAGAGCGCGGCACACTTATTGACGCTACCCACGGTAGAAGGACACGCGCCGTAATTATTACCGACAGCGACCATATAATTTTGACCTATTTGCAATCTGAAACGGTGGCAAACCGATTAAGCGATGAAAATGCTGTTGGTGATGAGGAGGATACCGATGAATAAAGGCAGAGTATATATTATTTCGGGTCCGTCGGGCTCGGGCAAAGACAGCGTTATGAAAAAGGTTTTTGAAAAGCAGCCAGATATTGCCTTTTCGATATCTTCTATAACACGCGATATGCGTCCCGGTGAGGTAGAGGGCGAAAAGTATAACTTTATTTCACGCGAGCGTTTTGAGCAGATGATTAAAAATGACGAACTACTTGAACACAACGTGTTTGTCGGCAATTATTATGGCACACCTAAAGCGCCTGTTATAAACTGCATCGAAAACGGCAAAGATATGTTGATTGAGGTTGACGTTAACGGCGCTGAGCAGATACGCGGAAAAATGCCTGAGGCAGTAAGCATATTTATAATGCCGCCTTCACTTGAGGTTTTAAAGAAAAGACTTACGGGCAGAGGTACCGACAGCGCCGAGGTTATAGAAAAACGTTTAAACGAAGCGCTTCGTGAAATTGCAAGTGCTAAAGATTACGACTATATTGTTGTAAACGATGACCTTGAAACAGCGGCAGATGATTTTGTCAAGATAATGTCGGTTGATAAATTCAAAACCGACCGCAATTTTGAGTTAATAAATAAAATTTTAAATAAATAATTTTGGAAGGAAATGTATACTATGTTAAACCCCGCAATTGGAAAACTTATCGAAAACTATGAAAACCGCTACGGTCTTGTAACTGAGATTGCAAACTGTGCGCGAGAAATTGCAAACAAAGCAGAGGCTGATGAGGAAATTTTGCTTGAAAAGCCCGTTAGTATTGCAATAAACAAAATTGCAAAAGAAAAAGAGCTTATCTAATCAAATTTTATATTTTTAAGGGGGGTTCGGTATGTATCGTTTAGTTGCAGAAATTGTAATAGACGGTGCTGCCGGCTCTTTTGATAAGCGCTATACTTATTTGGTGCCCGATTGCTTAAAAGAAAAAGCGCAGGCAGGCTGTAGAGTTACAGTACCCTTTGGTAAGGGAAACATAAAAAAACAAGGTATGATTTTAAGTGTTTCTGAGGGTGAAACTACCCCTAAAACCAAAGAAATTTTATCCGTTACCGATAATGAGCCCATATTGAGTGATGAAATGCTTAAAATGTGCAAATGGCTTAAAAATAATGTTTTTTGCACATATTTTGACGCGATACATACCATGCTGCCCGCAGGACTCAATTACCGCCTTACAGATTATTATTCGGTAAACTGTGAGTTTTGCTCTATGTCTCTTTTAAACGAGACTGAAAGAGATATTTTTGAATTTTTGGCAGAGTCGGGCGAGCAACCTCTCAAAAAGCTTGAACAGTTTTTTGATGATGCTGTTGATATACTAAACTCGTTATTTGAAAAGCAGGCTGTTATAAAAAATCAGGTACCCACACGCCGTATGCAGGATATTACGCGTCGCTGGGTAAAGATTAACGTCGAAAACACCAATACGGTAAAGCTTACAGAGCGTCAGCAGGAAATATACGATATTGTAGACGCGGCGGGAAGCGTATCGGTTAAAGAACTGCAATACTTTACGGGTGTTTCCGTGTCGGTTATTAATACTCTCGAGAAAAAGGGCGTTTTAATTTCCTTTGAAAAGCAGGAATTTCGTCTGCCTTATGTAAGCGGCGCAAAAATTAACCGCGAGGAAATCAAACTTACCGATGAACAGCAAGCAGCCTTTGACGGCTTATCTGCGCTTTCACAGTCTGCAAGCGGAGAAACCGCCTTGCTTTACGGTGTTACGGGCAGCGGAAAGACAAAAGTGTTCTTAAAATTGGTTGACGAGGTATCGGCTCGGGGCGAGGGAGTTATTATAATGGTGCCCGAAATTGCCTTGACGCCTCAAATGATAAAAATTTTCAGCGAGCGTTACGGCAGCAAAATTGCGGTTTTTCACAGCGCTATGTCGCTGGGAGCCCGAATGGATGAATATAATCGCATAAAGCAGGGCAAGGCTCTTATTGCAATAGGCACTCGTAGCGCCGTATTTGCGCCTTTTTCTAAGCTTGGTCTGATAATCATTGATGAAGAGCAGGAGCACACCTATAAATCAGAAATGTCTCCGCGTTTTCATGCGCGTGACCTTGCGCGGTTCAGGTCGGCATATCATAATTGCCTTTTATGTTTGGCTTCGGCTACGCCTTCGGTAGAAAGCTACAGTAACGCGATTTCGGGTAAGTATAAACTTTTTACATTAAAAGAACGTTACGGCAAAGCGGTACTGCCTGAGGTTAATCTTGTAGATATGCGTAAGGAATTGGTCGACGGTAATTCATCAGATATCAGCCGCGAGCTTGCAGTTAGAATTGAGCAAGCCTTAAACAATAAAAAACAGGCAATAGTTTTGCTTAACCGCCGCGGGCATAATACATACGTCAGTTGTAGCAGCTGCGGTTGGGTAGCAAGCTGTGATAATTGCAGTATATCGCTGACGTACCATTCTGCAAATCGCCGCCTTATGTGCCATTATTGCGGCGCTTCGTACGAAATACCGAAAAAGTGTCCAGAATGTGGCGGAGAGTTTTTTCATTTTTCAGGCTCGGGCACACAAAAACTTGAGGAGGAGCTTAAATCACTTTTTCCGAGTGCGCGTATTTTACGTCTTGATGCCGACAGCACAGGCGCGCGCGATTCGTATTCAAACTACCTTACCGCTTTTGCAAACGGTGAGTACGATATAATGCTTGGCACACAGATGGTGGCAAAGGGACTTGATTTTCCGCGAGTGACGGTTGTTGGCGTAATAGGCGCCGATCACGCGTTGTATAGCGACGATTATCGCGGTTATGAACGCACTTTTTCTCTGCTTACGCAGGTTGTTGGTCGCGCGGGTAGGTCAAATGACGCCGGCGTTGCGGTTATACAGACCAACGATACTGATAACAACGTAATTTCGCTCGCGCAGCAGCAGGATTACGACGCATTTTTTAAAGAAGAAATTGCAAACCGCAAGCTTATGATTTTTCCACCATATTGCGATATCTGTATGATTTACGTACAGTCTTTTGATGTAAATATTGCTGCTGATACGATAAATCAGGTTTTTGCAAAGATAAAGCAGGCGGTAGCGAACGAGTATAATGACATAAAACTTATTATCTTAGGTCCTGCACCCGCATCGGTACCAAAGGTCAACAACAAATACAGATACCGAATTATTATAAAGACAAAAAACAGCGCGCGTTTTCGTGATATGATTCGCGCCGCTACGGATATTAAGTTAAAGAAAGATACATATATCGGTGTTGATATCAACCCCGAAAATATTATTTAAAAAAGAGGATTTTTATGGCAAAACGCAATATTGTAAAAATTGGTGACGACGTGCTGCGCAAGATATGCCGCACACAGCTTAACTTTGATGAAAGACTACATCAGACACTTGACGATATGAAGGAAACTATGTACGGCGCAGAGGGTGTGGGTCTTGCGGCGCCGCAGATTGGCGTTTTACGCAGATACTGCGTAATCGACGTTGGTGACGGGCTTATCGAGCTTATCAATCCTGTAATTACAGAAAAAAGCGAGGAAGTTCAGACGGGCAACGAGGGCTGTCTTTCAATTCCCGACAGAAGCGAGATTGTGACTCGTCCAATGAAGGTGACAGTCCGCGCGCAAAACCGATACGGAGAAAACTTTACTGTTACAGGAGAGGGGTTAAAAGCTCGCGCACTTTGTCACGAAATCGACCATCTTGACGGCGTGCTTTATATTGACCACGCAAAAAGGAGAAACTAAATTTATGCGAGTTGTTTTTATGGGTACGCCCGATTATGCGGCTGTAACTCTTCAAAAACTTATTGATGAAAAATATGAAATAGCGGCAGTTTTTGCGCAACCCGATAAGCCCGTTGGTAGAAAGCAAATTTTAACCCCGCCCGAAACTAAGGTCTTGGCAGGAAAATACGGTATCCCTGTTTTTCAACCCAAAAACCTGCGCGACGGCGAGGCTTACAAAGTCTTAAAAGAACTAAATCCTGACGTTATTGTGGTTGTGGCATACGGTAAAATATTACCAAAAGAAATTTTAGATTTGCCACGTTTTGGTTGTATTAACGGTCATGCGTCGTTACTGCCAAAGTTTCGTGGCTCTGCGCCAATACAATGGGCAATTGTAAACGGTGATAAGCAGACGGGTGTTACCACTATGCAGATGGACGAGGGTATGGATACGGGCGACATTTTAGAGACTGCTGTTGTTGATATCGGTGACGAGGAAACCGCCGAAGAATTGTTTGATAGACTGTCCGTTATATCTGCTGATTTAATGATATCTACCCTTAAAAAAGCAGAGGAGGGACTGCTTTCCCCCGTTGAACAGGACGAAAGTAAAGCAAGCTACGCACCAATTATAAAAAAAGAAATGGCGCATCTTGATTTTACAAAAACAGCAGACGAAATTTGTAACGCGGTGCGCGGATTTTATTCCTGGCCTTGTGCGTTCTGTTTTATAAACGGTAAGCGTATAAAGGTAATAAAGGCTACAAAATCACACCTTACGGCAAAAGAATGCGGTATCGTAATTAAAACAGACGATAAGCTCGTCATTTCTTGTAAAGACGGCTCGGTTGAGCTTATAACGGTACAACCCGAGGGCGCAAAGCCAATGAGTGCTAAAATGATGCTCAACGGTCATAAAATTGAACTTGGAACGGTTGTAGAATAAAATGGCTAACGCTCGAAAAATTGCGCTTAACGCACTGCTCGAAGTACGCCAAAGCGCATATTCAAATATAACGCTTAATAAATTTTTAAGTGAGGCGAATTTGTCAGCGGCGGATAAGTCGCTTGTAACCGCAATTTTTTACGGTGTGCTTGAACGCACGATTACGCTTGATTTTGTGTTGGAAAAATATATCAAAACACCGCTTAAAAAGGTAGCGCCGTCAGCGCTTGAAAATTTGCGTATGGCGCTCTTTCAGATAATGTTTATGGAAAAAATACCCGACAGCGCGGCGGTAAATGAAGCGGTAAAGCTCGTTAAAAATTCCAAACAAAAGCATCTTGCGGGCTTTGTAAACGGAGTGCTTCGTAGCATTTTGCGTGAGGGATATACGATACCCGACGGTAGAGACGTTCATTCTTTGTGTGTTAAATATTCCTGTCCCGAGTGGATAATAGAAAGTTTTGCAGACGATTACGGCATTGACGATACAATATCTTTATTAGAGCATTCTTTGCTTACACCGCCCGTTATACTTCGTGTAAACACGTTAAAAACCGACGTGGCTTCACTCGCAGATAAGTTATTGCTTGAGGGTATTGCTACTAAAGCGACATCGCTTGACAATGCTTTAGAGATTGTGGGCGGTATTGATGTAACAAAAAATTCTTGTTATCGCGACGGGCTTTTTCACGTTCAGGATTTGGCTTCGCAAACCGCAGTATCTATACTTAATCCACGTGAGAATGAAAACGTGCTTGATATTTGCGCAGCCCCAGGTGGTAAAACCTTTACAATGGCGCAATATATGAAAAACAGCGGCAAAGTAGTCGCTTGTGACTTATATGAAAAGCGCGTGGAACTAATAAAAAAAGGCGCAAAGCGTTTAGGGATCAACAATATTGCTGTACAGCAAAATGACGCTACGGTTAAAAATGAGATGCTCGGTCAATTTGATGCAATACTGTGTGACGCGCCTTGTTCAGGACTTGGCGTTATCCGTCGTAAACCCGAAATCAAGTATAAGGATACGAGTGAGTATATAGATATTACGCTTATACAAAGCAAAATTCTCGCAAATGCGGCGTCATATTTAAAGAAAAACGGACGCATTTTGTACTCTACCTGCACGCTCAGAAAGTGCGAGAATGAGGACGTTATACAGGGTTTTCTTGACAAACACCCCCAATATGAGTTAAAATACCATCATACCTTTATGCCGCACATTGACGGCACCGACGGTTTTTACTGTGCGCTCTTGCAAAAAAGCAGGTGATATTATTTCTAATAAACTTGATATCCGCTCTATGAATTTAGAGGCTGTAACACAACTGGTACTTGATTTATCTCAACCAAAATTCCGCGCGTTGCAGATTTTTAAATGGTTGCAGTCGGGAGTAGATAGTTTTGATGAGATGACCAATATACCTCTTTCTTTACGTGAGCGTTTAAGCGAGAGTTGTTATATTGCTACTGTTACTCCGCTGCGTAAATATGTGTCGAAAATTGACGGCACCGTAAAATACGTTTACGAGCTTTACGACGGCGAACTGATTGAATCAGTCCTTATGAAATACGAACACGGTTATACTGTTTGTATTTCAACACAGGTTGGTTGTCGTATGGGTTGCAAGTTTTGCGCATCAGGTCTTTATGGACTCACACGAAATCTTACTGCTTCTGAAATGTTGGCACAGATAACCTACGCGCAGAGAGATAACAATATCCGCATATCAAACGTTGTTATGATGGGTATGGGCGAGCCGCTTGATAATTTTGACAACAGCATACGTTTTTTAAAACTTGTAAGCGATGAAAACGGGCTTAATATCGGACTTCGTCATATATCACTTTCAACGTCGGGTGTCGTAAGCGGAATAAAAAAGCTTGCAGAGTATAATCTGCCGATTACCTTGTCAATATCGCTTCACGCGCCCAATGACGAGATAAGAAACCAAACGATGCCTGTTAATAAAAAATGGAATATTGACGAGTTGCTTCGCGCGTGCTATGAATATCAAAAGGTGACTACAAGACGAATTTCATTTGAATACGCATTGATTGAGGGTATCAACGACAGTGACGCCTGCGCTAAAGAGTTGGCGCAAAGACTTCGTGGTATAATGTGTCACGTTAATTTAATACCTGCCAATCCAGTAAAAGAGAATACGTTTAAAAAACCCGACCGCAAGGCTATTATTGCTTTTCAGAAAAAACTTGAATTGCTTGGTGTTACTGCAACAATACGGCGTACGCTTGGCGCTGATATTGACGCATCCTGCGGTCAGCTTAAAAAGAAAACAAAGGAGGAAATAGACGGTGCAAGTATTTGCTAAAACCGATAAGGGTAAAGTGCGCAGCATCAATCAGGACGCTTTTTATATCAACACCTTGTCCGACGGCGCAGTTCTGGCCGTTGTGTGCGACGGTATGGGCGGCGCAAGCGCGGGCGATATAGCGAGCAAAACCGCTGTTGAGATAATATCGCAATACGTTCTTAATGCCTATAATTCTTCTATGACCTCCGATGATATAACACGACTTATAGATAACGCCATATCTTCGGCAAACCTTGAGGTGTTTACCTTATCGCAAAAGGACGAACAGTTAAAAGGTATGGGTACTACCGCCGTGGTTGCTGTAGTACGCGAGGCGCAGGCGATAATCTGCAACGTAGGTGACAGCCGCGCGTATATTGTAAACGATAACCTTGTTCAGCTTACGCGTGATCATTCGGTTGTGCAATCTTTGGTAGAAAGCGGAAAATTGTCACCCGAGGAAGCGCGAGTTCATCCCGAAAAAAACGTTATAACCCGCGCGCTTGGTGTTGAAGGAAACGTTCTAAGCGACGGTTACTGCGTCGATTTAGGTGAAAACGACAAAATTTTACTTTGTACCGACGGACTCAGTAATTATGCGACACAGGACAGTATCTTACGCATTGTAAATGACAATGCTTCAGATAAAATAACAGATTTATTAGTTAAAGAAGCTAACCAAAACGGCGGCAGAGATAATATAACCGCAGCCGTGATATCTCACTGATTGAAAGGATAGTGCTATAATATGGATAGATTTGTAGGTAAGCGCTTAGACGGACGATATGAAATTCAGGAAATTATAGGCGTTGGCGGTATGGCTGTTGTGTATAAAGCGCACGACAACGTTGAAAATCGCACGGTTGCCATTAAAATTCTTAAAGAAGAATTTGTTTCCAATGAAGAGTTTATCCGTCGATTTAAAAACGAATCAAAGGCGATTGCGGTGCTTTCACACCCAAATATTGTAAAGGTTTATGATGTAAGCTTTGGCGACCTTATTCAGTATATCGTTATGGAATACATAGACGGTATCACCCTAAAAGAGTTTATCGAGCGTCAAGGTAGCCTCAGATGGAAAGATGCCGTATACTTTACAATTCAGATTTTAAAGGGCTTGCAGCACGCTCACGATAAGGGCATCGTTCACCGTGACGTTAAACCGCAGAACATTATGGTGCTTTCCGACGGTACCATTAAGGTTGCCGACTTTGGTATCGCGCGTTTTGCAAGAAATGAACAGCGCACCATTACCGATAAGGCAATAGGCTCTGTGCATTATATCAGTCCTGAACAGGCTCGTGGCGAAAAGACCGACGAAAAGGCAGATATCTACTCTGTAGGCGTTATGCTTTACGAGATGCTTACAGGTCAGTTGCCGTTTGAGGCTGAAAGCGCAGTGTCGGTTGCTATTATGCAGCTTCAGCGCGATCCTAAGTTGCCTACCGAGATAAACCCTGCTATTCCTGTAGGCCTTGAACAGATTACAATGCACGCTATGCAAAAAACACCCGAACGCCGTTATCAGTCGGCGTCTGAGTTGCTTTGCGATTTAGAGCAGTTTAAAAAAGACCCCGAATCAACCTTTGATTATTCATATTTTGTGGATAATGCACCCACAAAATTTGTAGATACTCTTATCTCTTCAACCCCTGCGTCAGCTGTTGTCGAGGAAGAAGATGATGAGGTAGAAGAGGTTAAAGAAAAGAATAATATGATACCGATACTCGCGGGTATAGCATCTGCTCTTATTATTGCGATTATCATTCTTGCAATAATTTTTGTGCCAAAGTTATTCAAGGGCACGGGCGCTGAGATAGAGTGTCCTAAGTTTATCGGTATGACAATCGAAGATGTAAAGCAGCACGAAAACTTTAATTCCTTTGAGATTGAGTGGGAATATACCGCAAGCGAGGAATATGAGATTGGCGTTGTTTGCGACCAGTCACAGTCCGCAGGCAAAAAACTTAAAAACGGCGCTGCAATTACGCTTTACGTAAGCACGGGTCAGACTAACGTTAAGGTTCCCGACGTTTACGGTAAAACCGAATCTTACGCCGTGTCTGAGCTTAAGTCAAAAGGTTTTGTTACCAATGTAAAAGAAGTAGCCGACGATGAGGTTGAGGCAGGTCTTGTTATAAAAACCGAGCCTGCGCGCACTACCGTTATGGCAGAGGGCGCCGAAATTACGGTTTACGTAAGTACAGGTAAAGCAACCAAGATGCTTGACATACCCAACGTTGTAGGTCTTACCGAAGAGAAGGCAAAGGCCGATATTGAAAAATTAGGTCTTGTAGTAGAAAGCGAGCCGCGCGACCTTACTGCCAGCGAAAAAGAGTATCCGAAGGGTTACGTTATTGCTCAAGAGCCTGACGCTAACTCGAGCGAGCAGGTGCCCGAGGGTACGACTATCAAGATTTACGTAAGCACAGGCGTTACCAATTACACCTTTGCGCCAACCGTTGCGATAAGAAGTGACTTTACCAATTATGAATCAACGGGTTACGTATCACTCTGGTCGGAAGGCAAGATGATAAAAGAGAGCGAAAAACTTGCTTTTTCTGAGAAGAGTTCTTACACTTTTGAAAAGATGACAGGCACAGAAAAGGAACTTGAATATACGGTTAAAGTTCGTTTTGGAACCGATGAAGAATACTATAACTATGCTACTGTTAAGGTGGATGCTTCAAAGGATAAAACTACCGAGATAAACAAAAAGACCGATTATAAAAAGTATGTTTCTACAACATCATCTGACATAGAACCGACCGTTTGTGATGTTTGCGGTGTTGAACTTACCGACGGTAAAACTCATACTGATGCAGACCACAAGACCTGTGAAGATTGCGACACGGTATATCACAAAGATGCTGAACATACGTGTCCGGATGCAGAGTAAAATATGACAGGTATACTGATTAAAGCAATTTCCGGCTTTTACTACGTCGCTTGCGACGGTAATGTATACGAATGTAAAGCCAGGGGAAACTTTCGCAAAGCGGGAGTTTCCCCTGTTGTGGGTGATACAGTAGAATTTGCGTTAACCGATAATACACGCGGCATAGTTGAAGGTATATGTGAGAGAAAAAATCTGTTTAACCGACCATTAGTTGCCAATATTGATAAGCTGTTTATTGTGTCTGCTTTCAGCACTCCTGCGCCCGATACACTTATGATTGACAGGCTTACGGCGCTTGCAGTGTATAACAATATAGAGCCTATAATCGTTTTTAATAAATCCGATATGGGAAGTTTTGATGAATTTTATAAAATCTATACTGCGGCAGGCTTTAAAACGTTTATCGTCTCGGCAAAAGAAAATATCGGTATTGCTCGGCTAAAAGACGAAATGAAAGGCAGCGTCTGCGCCTTTTCGGGCAATTCGGGCGTTGGTAAGTCAAGTATATTAAACGCGTTGTTTCCAAAATTACAGTTAAAAACAGGCGAGGTAAGCGACAAGCTTGGTCGCGGCAGACACACAACCCGTCATACCGAACTTTTTTTTGTTGGCGACGGCGCGTACGTTGTTGACACACCTGGTTTTTCTACCGTAGATACAAATGAGGATTTATATGATTTTAAGCAGTCGCTCGCTTATTGTTTTCCCGATTTCAGCGACTACGTTGACGGATGCAAATTTACGTCTTGTTCTCATACTACGGAAAAAGGTTGCGCCGTTTTGCAAGCGGTAAAAGGCGGAGATATTCAAAAATCACGTCACGACAGTTACGTCGCTTTAATGACTGAACTAAAAGACGTTACCGCTTGGAATACTAAGCAAAAATAAATTTTTAGGATGATTTTATGTTTGTTACCGTATTTTTAACGGGTGTGGCGCTTTCTATGGATGCTTTTGCCGTTGCCATTTGCAAAGGCCTTAAAATGCAGAAACTCAACTATAAGCAAATGGGACTTATTGCGTTATTCTTTGGCGGTTTTCAGGCGTTGATGCCGTTTATCGGTTGGATGCTCGGTCACAGTTTTAAGGAATATATCGAGAGCTTTGACCATTGGGTCGCCTTTGCATTGCTGGTATTTATAGGCGGCAAAATGATTTATGAATCATTTAAGGGCGACGATGACGATTGCGGCGACTTTGACATTAAAGAACTGTTTATAATGGCTATCGCCACAAGCATAGATGCAATGGCGGCGGGTATAGCTTTTGCAATAGACGGAATAGAAACTCTTGCATCAATTCTTTGGTCGGTTTTGGTTATCGGTGTCACGACCTTTATTTTATCGGCTGTCGGTGTTTTTATCGGTCACAGGTTCGGCGCAGTTTACAAATCAAAGGCCGAGCTTGCAGGCGGTGTTATTTTAATACTTATCGGCGCAAAGATATTACTTGAGCATTTAGGTATATTAATTCTGTAATGGATATTCTGAAAAGACCTATGTTTTTTGCGGCGCTTACGTGTTGTGTTGCGGCCGCAATATCCCTTTTTGTAAATTTGCTGGCGTTTGTTGTTATCGCAATAGCGTTAATAATGCTTGCAACTGCCATATTTTATAAAAAATATAAATACATAACGGTCGCATCGGCGATTGTTATATTTGCTCTTAGTTTGTATTTTCAGTTTAATCATATTGATAATATAAACCGATATGATAACCAAAAGATAGACGGCAGATTTCTGGTTGTATCAGAGCCCGAGGCTTACGAAAATTTTAACACCGTGACGTTAAAGGTTGAAGGTAACAGCATCTTACCCCAAAATACAAAGTATTTTGTGTTTGATTATAAGCAAACAGAACTTAAAATGGGCAATATTGTTGACGCTACTATAAAACTTAGCGCTATTGATCGATACGACGAGTACAGACTTTATGATTACAGCAACGGCATATATGCTACGGCAAGCGTTGTCGCGCTTGAAAAATCGGGGGACAGCAACGGCTTTTATAAAATTGCGGGTAACATACGCGCCTACGCAAAAGAAACGGTGTCTTCGCTTTTTTCAGGTGATACTGCGGGGCTCTTGGTGGCGCTTACAACGGGTGATAAAACCTTGCTGAGCGATGAGTTTTCAGAAAACGTAAAAACCACGGGTATCAGCCACATAATTGTTGTGTCGGGTATGCATCTGTCCATTATTATGATGGCGATATTTTGGTGTGTAGACCGAATGTTTTATAATAAATATATACGTAGTTTGTTATCGGTTGCAGCGGTTGTATTGATTTCTGCTGTTTGCGGTTTTACAATGTCGATATCAAGAGCAGGGGTTATGTTTGTTATCGCGGGTCTTGCGCCTGTGTTTAACCGTGAGAATGATTCGCTCAGTTCGCTTTTAACTGCGGTTACAGCGGTGCTTATTGGCGCGCCGTTTACAATTTTTAACGTATCATTTCAATTGTCTGTTTTATCCACCCTTGCAATTATTTGGGCGGTACCATTCTATTACCGTGTTATTACCGAGCGGTTTAATATTTCGTCAAAAATCGTAAAAACCTTACTAAGCACGGTTTTGTGCTCGGTTTTTGCTATAATTTTTACCTTGCCTGTAACGATAAAAATATTTGGATACGTGTCGATTATATCGCCGATTACAAATTTGGTGATTTCATATCCCGTGATGATAGCGCTGATTTTAAATATAGTCGTGCTGATAATATCGGTTATACCTATTGTAAAAATACTTGGCGAACTTTTATTATGGATTGCGGGCTTGTGTTCGCGCTTTATCGTATTATTGATAAACACGCTTGCAGAATTACCAGTAACCGTCGCTGTACTGCCACAAAGCGCATTCTTATGGTCGTTGCTTGTTATTGCGGCGGTTATCGGCTATATGTATTACTACGAATTTAAAAAGAAAAGAAGTGATTTAAATGCCAATAGTGTATGAGGAAGTTTTAAGAAAAGATATATCAGCAAAACATTTTGCGCCTGTATATCTTATTTTTGGCGACGATTCATATCTTAAAAATTATTATAAGGACTCTTTGGCAAAAAAATCATACGACGGCGACCCGTTCTTTAATTTGCAAAAATTTGAGTGTGACTGTGATTTGCAGGAGGTTTTTGACGCTGTAAATCAGTTTCCTATGATGGCAGAGCGTAAGTGTGTTACGCTGACTGATTTCGATTTTGAACATGCTGCAAAAAGCGATTTTGATCGACTGCTTGAGTTGATATCGTGCGCCAACGACACCTGCGTTCTGGTAATCTGCTTTGATACCGTAGATTTTGACGCTAAACGCGGCGCTAAAGAAAAAAAGATACTAGCCGCAGTTGAAAAGGTTGGCGGTACAATTGCGGAGGTTAACCACCGCAGTATTACTGCTCTTGTTAAAATGCTGTCTGACGGCGCCAGAAAACGCGGTTGCAATTTCGGTGAGATTGCCGCGCGATATTTAATCGAAATATCGGGCAACGATTTATGCACTCTGCAAAACGAACTAAACAAGCTTTGCGCCTTTGTGGGTAGCGGAGATATTTCCAAGGAAATTGTAGAGCAAATTGCTGTAAAATCGGTTGACGCTTCGGTTTATGAATACGTAAAGCAGATACTTTGCGGTAACGTGTCGGCAGCTCTTACAATGCTCGACGATATGTTTTTTATGCGCGTAGAGCCTATGATTATTTTAAGCACCGCGGCGTCAAGCTACGTAGATATATATCGCGCCTATACCGCCAATATCAAGGGTGTTTCAAAAGCGGATATCGCCGCAGATTTTAAATATCCAAAAAATAAGTTTTTTTTGATTGACAGAGCTGCGCAAAACCTAAAAAGCTTTAACAGCGCAAAACTACGGCTAAGTCTCTCAGCGCTTGCGGACGCCGATAAAGCGCTTAAAAGCTTTGGCGCAGAGCCTCGCGCCGTGCTTGAGCAACTTACGGTAAAGCTTGTCTATATTATCGCAAAGGGTGAGTCAGTTGATTAGGCTTAGTCAAGCGGTAATAGTTGAAGGCAAGTATGATAAGATCACGCTCGAAAATATTATAGACGCTACCATTATCGCAACAAACGGTTTTGCTATTTTTAAGGATACCGAAAAGCGCGAACTAATAAGATTACTTGCTCAAAAACATGGTATTGTGGTTATTACCGATTCGGACAGCGCGGGCGCGGTTATCCGCTCACATTTAAAGCAAATTTGCCACGAGGGCAGTATAATCAACGTTTACGTGCCGCAGCTTATCGGTAAAGAAAAACGTAAAAACAAGTCTTCTAAAGAGGGCTTTTTGGGTGTTGAGGGAATGTCGCAACAAACACTAATTGACGCGCTTGCGCGTAGCGGTATAACAGGCAGTGATATTGTGACTAAATCGGTTAGGAAAATTACCAAAACCGATATGTATGCCTTAGGACTTTCTGGCAGAGAAAATAGCGCTCAAAAGCGTCAAAACCTTGCGCTGTATCTTAATTTGCCGACTAATATGTCGGGAAATGCTTTTTTAGACTGTATAAATGCAATTTTTGAATATGATGAATTTTTTAAGGCGGTGGAATTATGGCAGCAAGAAGAGGGCAAAAGGTAAAACTGCTTTATATTATAAAAATTTTAACCGAGCTTACCGACGAGGAGCATCCCTTATCGGCAACCGAAATATGCGAAAAGCTTTCCGCCTATGATATAACGGCTGAGCGTAAAGCTATTTATGACGATATCGAGTGCCTTATATCTTTCGGTTACGATATTATACAGACCCGCGTGCCAAAAAACGGCTACTTTTTAGCAAGCCGTGATTTTGAATTGCCCGAGGTCTTTTTGCTTGGCGATGCTGTACGCACAGCAAAATTTATCAGTGAAAAGAAAACTCGTGAGCTTACTTCGAAGCTTGACCGATTGTTAAGCAAACACCAAACCAAACGCAATATCAGCGCAATCTATATCGACAGCAGTAATAAAACCAAAAACGAAGAACTGTTTTATAATATTGACCGTATCAATACCGCTATCGAGGAAGGTAAAAAAATCAGATTCACCTACAGCAAGCGCGTGCTGCACGAGGGCAGACAGATTACTACAGAATCTAAAACCCGCACTGTCAGCCCATACGCTATGACGTGGCAGTTTGACTATTATTATCTTATAGGCAATTATGAAAAATACGACAACCTTATGAATTTGCGTATTGACCGTATTCATTCAGTTGAGATAATTGACGAGCCGATGCGCCATTTTAGCGAGGTCAGTGATTATCGCGATACCTTTGACGTTGCCGATTATACAAAAAAGCTGTTCGGTATGTTTGGCGGCAATATGCAGGAAATAAAACTGCGTTGCAGTAACAAAATGTTAGAGCAGGTAACCGACCGCTTCGGCGATAAGATTTTTATTACCAACGTAACCGATAAAACCTTTGATTTTACTGCCAAGGCAGCTGTAAGTGACGCTCTTGCTACGTGGATTATGAATTATGGCGCAAATATCGAGGTCATAATCCCCACCGAACTGCGCGATAAAATCAAAAACAGGGCAGAGAAGATATTAGAAATTTATAAAAAGTAGCAAAAAACACTTGCATTTTATAAAGCATTGTGCTATACTATATCGGCTACTGTAAAGGTGGCAAAATATTACACACATTATGTCTTATGCAGGTAGAGGTGTGACCGCTGATACAAAGGTCAATACCTGGTGCGTGACATGATGGAGGAAAAACCTCAGGAGGAAAAAATTATGGCAGTTGTATCAATGAAACAACTTCTTGAAGCAGGTGTACACTTTGGTCACCAGACAAGACGTTGGAATCCGAAAATGGCTGAGTACATTTTCACAGAAAGAAACGGTATCTACATTATCGATCTTCAAAAGACCGTTAAGAAGCTTAACGAGGCTTACTTGTTTGCTCGCGACATCGCAGCAGCAGGCGGCGATATCCTTTTTGTAGGTACAAAGAAACAGGCTCAGGATTCTGTTAAAGAAGAAGCAGAGCACTGCGGCATGCCTTACGTAAACGCTCGTTGGCTCGGCGGTATGCTTACAAACTTCAGCACTATCCGTACCCGTATCGCTCGTCTTGAGCAGCTTCGTGCAATGCGTGATGACGGTACATTCGACCTTCTTCCTAAAAAGGAAGTTGCAACACTTACTCTCGAAATTGAAAAGCTTGAAAAGTTCATCGGCGGTATCCAGAATATGAACAAGATTCCCGGCGCGCTCTTCATCGTTGACCCACGTAAAGAGAGAATCGCTGTTGCTGAAGCAAAGAAGCTCGGTATTCCGATTATCGCTATCGTAGACACAAACTGCGATCCTGATGAAATCGACGCAGTTATTCCTGGTAACGACGACGCTATCCGCGCTGTAAAACTCATTGCTGAGACTATCGCTGCTGCCGTTATCGAAGGCAGACAGGGTGAAGAGATGGGCACTGCTGCAGTTGAAGAGGCTGCTGAAGAAGTAGCTGAAGAAGCTGCTGAATAATTTGAAATACTACTCTAAAGGAGATATAATACTATGGCTTTTACTGCTAAAGACGTTCAGGCTTTAAGAGAAAAAACCGGTTGCGGTATGATGGACTGCAAAAAGGCGCTCGTAGAGTGCAATGGCGATATGGATGCAGCTGTTGACTATCTTCGTGAGAAGGGTCTTGCATCTCAGGCTAAAAAGGCAAGCAGAATTGCTGCCGAGGGTACTGTTTGTGCTATCTGCGAAAACGGCGTAGGTGTTGCTGTAGAGCTTAATGCAGAAACCGACTTCGTTGCTGGTGGTGACGAGTTTAAGGAATTGGCACTTAAGGTAGCAAAGGTTATCGCTGAGCAGAATCCTGCTGATGTTGACGCGCTTAACGCTTGCGTATCAAACGGTCAGACCGTTGAAGAAATGGTTCAGGAACTCTTCCTTAAAGTTCGTGAAAACATAAAAATCCGTCGTTTTGTTCGCTTTGAAGGTAACGTTGTAAACTATGTTCACGCAGGCGGCAAAATCGGTGTTCTTGTTAAATTTGATGGTAATGTTGACGCTTCAAGCGACGCATTCATCACTATGGGTAAAAATGTTGCAATGCAGATTGCTGCTATGAACCCAAGTTATCTTGATGAGGCTTCTGTTCCTGCAGAGGTTATCGCAAAAGAAAAAGAAATCCTTATTTCACAAATGAAAGAGGATCCCAAAATGGCTAACAAGCCTGATGCAGTTCTCGGTAAAATTGTTGAGGGTAAAATCGGCAAATATTACAAAGAAAACTGCCTTGTTGAGCAGGCATTCGTTATGGATGGCGACATCAATGTTGGCAAGTATGTTGCAAACTGCGCTAAAGAAATGGGCGTTGACGTTAAGCTTGTTGACTTTGTTCGTATGGAAAAGGGCGAAGGCATTGAAAAGCGCGTTGACGACTTCGCAGCCGAAGTTGCAAGCATGGTAAAATAATATTAAATAATTCAAAAAAAAACGGCTTGATTGATAAAATCAGGCCGTTTTTTTGGCTTTTGTAACATTTTTTCGTTTTTAGCTTATTATGTAATAACGGAGGGATGAAAATGCGTAGAAAAGGTAACAACGCAAACAAGGGGATTATAGCGATTGTTTTCGCTGTGGGATTACTGATAAGCTGTTTTTGCCCTCCTAAATTTTTAGTCGGTATACTTGCAATTTGGGTAATCATACTCGGTATATCCTGCTGTAAGCACTAATGGAGGGTTATTTAATGAAAGTAGTACTTGTTAAGAGTCCGAAAATTTTAAGTGGAATTTTGCGAATGATATTCGGTATAAAGAAGCAAAATGTATAAATACATAAGACCCCGACCAATCGGTCGGGGTCTTTACATAGCATATTATTTAATTGTGCCGAGTGAAGTTTCTTTTTGGATAACGTCGTGCGCGCCGCCTTCGACAATACTTGTAGCCGATACGAGGGTCAGCTTTGCTTTGTCACGAAATTCGGGAATTGTGAGTGCGCCGCAGTTACACATTGTAGATTTTACCTTGCTGAGTGATAACGCAACGTTGTCTTTTAAAGCGCCTGCATAAGGAACGTAAGAGTCAACGCCCTCCTCAAAAGATAATTTTTTATCACCGCCAAGGTCATAACGTTGCCAGTTACGCGCACGGGCAGAGCCTTCGCCCCAATATTCCTTGTAATAACTACCGTTAAGGCGAACCTTGTTAGAGGGGCTTTCGTCAAATCGGGCAAAGTAACGACCAAGCATAACAAAGTCAGCGCCCATAGCAAGTGAGAGCGTAATGTGGTGGTCGTGAACGATACCGCCGTCAGAACAAACAGGAACGTATACGCCTGTTTCTTTAAAGTATTCATCACGCGCTTTACAAACCTCAATCAGCGCGGTAGCCTGTCCGCGTCCGATACCCTTTGTTTCGCGTGTGATACAGATTGAACCACCACCGATACCTACTTTAATAAAGTCGGCTCCGCAGTCAGCAAGAAAACGGAAGCCCTCGGCATCAACGACGTTTCCAGCACCAACCTTAACGCTGTCGCCGTAATGCTCGCGAATCCAGGCGATAGTAAGTTTTTGCCATTCGCTAAAGCCCTCGGACGAGTCAATGCAAAGCACATCTGCGCCCGCATTTATAAGGGCGGGAACACGCTGGGCATAGTCACGTGTATTTATACCTGCGCCAACGATGTAACGTTTTTTACTATCAAGTAATTCGTTGGGATTTTCTTTGTGCGCATCGTAGTCTTTTCTAAAAACAAAGTATTTAAGATTACCGTCAGCGTCAACGATAGGCAATGAATTTAACTTATTATCCCAAATGATGTCATTTGCTTGTTTTAGTGTTGTGGTTTCGTCACCAACAACAAGCTTATCGAAAGGCGTCATAAAATCAGCTACAGATGTAGACTTGTCCATACGACTTACACGGTAGTCACGGCTTGTAACAATACCTAAAAGCTTGCCGTTTGCGGTGCCGTCGGATGTAACGGCTACAGTTGAAAAACCATTCTTTTCCTTAAGGTTTAATATATCCTGCAAGGTGCTGTCGGGCGTTACGTTTGATGCGCTTACAACAAAACCCGCCTTATACGCTTTTGCGCGCGCCACCATAGCGGCTTCGTCCTCTACGGTTTGTGAGCCGTATATAAAGGATACGCCGCCCTCGCGAGCAAGCGCTACCGCCAATTTTTCGCCCGATACGGCCTGCATAATTGCAGATACCATCGGTATGTTCATTGATATTGCGGGTTGTTCGCCCTTTTTAAATTTAACAAGGGGAGTTTTAAGTGATACATTTGCAGGAACACACTCTGATGACGAATAACCGGGAACCAATAAATACTCGTTAAAAGTGTGCGAAACTTCGTTAAAGTAGTAAGCCATTTGCGTACAACACCTTTCTTAAATTTTATATTTTTCAATTATATCTTTTTTGTTTGTAAATGTCAATTACTTAATCTTGTTAAATCCAGAAAATTTTATAAAAATTATGGAAATTGTGCTTGACAAAATAGGTGCGGATATATATAATATAGTTCGTGACTTAAGGTCATTTTGTGAGGTGCAGTATGATTCTTGATTTAAAACGCATCTTTGCCAACGAAGGCTCGGTACTGAGTATTGAGCATTCGCTTGATATGAGTGACGTTGATTTTATGGGTAACTATCCGCTCAAAAAACTCGTAAAAATTAACGGTGCCGTGTCAAACAAAGCAAGTGTTGTGTCTTTGAATTTAAACGTTGAATATACCTTCGCGGCTCCTTGTGACCGTTGCGGTGTTGATGCCGCGCACAACCATACCGTTATCGTTGATAAATTGCTTGCCACTGCTATAGAGAGACAGGAAAGTGACACAATTATCACTGTGCCGGATATGAAATTAGATGTGGACGAGTTTGTGTATTCTGAAGTCATTTTGGATTTGCCCAGCAAACATCTGTGCAGTGAAGATTGCAAAGGCATTTGCTTTAAATGCGGCAAAAACTTAAACGAAGGTGAGTGCGGTTGTTCTACAAAAGAAGTAGACCCACGCCTTGCCAAGCTTATGGAATTACTTGATAATTGATTCTTTATAATTACTAAGTTAAGGAGGTGCTGAAAATGGCAGTACCGAAGAGAAAAACTTCTAAAGCAAGAAGAGACAAGAGAAGAAACAACTTATGGAAGCTTACCGCTCCTACATTGGTAAGATGTTCTGATTGCGGCGCTTACAAGCGTCCCCACAGAATTTGCACTGCTTGCGGCAAATATAACGGTCGTCAGGTTGTTGAAATCGCGGAATAATTTGTTTTTTAAGAGGAGGAGCAAAATCCTCCTCTTGTTTTTTGTGTAAAAGTAACTTATAATATATATTTAAAGGCGGTGAAGGTATGTCTGTTATAATCAAAGATATTGAAAAGAAAAGTCCTGCGCACAAAGCGGGTATAAAATCGGGCGATACGTTAGTGTCGTTAAACGGTAATATAATAATGGACGTGCTCGACTATCGCTTTTACCAGAATAACGAAAAAGTTATTGCTGAAATAATCAATTCAAAAGGTAAAGTAAAAACCATTAAAATAAAAAAAGGCGAGTATGACGAGCTTGGAATGGTATTTGATACCTATCTGATGGACGAAAAACGTTCCTGCAAAAACAAGTGTGTTTTTTGTTTTATTGACCAGTTGCCAAAGGGACTTCGTGAGAGCCTTTATTTTAAAGATGATGACTCGCGCCTTTCGTTTTTATTCGGTAATTATATCACGCTTACCAACATTACCGAGCACGAAATTGAACGCATTATAAAAATGCATATAAGCCCGATAAATATATCTGTTCATACCACAAATCCCGAACTACGCGTAAAAATGATGACCAATAAAAACGCGGGCAAGGTGTTAGACGTTATGCGCCGATTTAATGATGCGGGTATAAAAATGAACAGCCAACTAGTGCTGTGCCCCGATTACAATGACGGTGACGAACTTCGCCGCAGTCTTGATGATTTGTTGGAGCTTGAAAATATGGAGTGTATCGCCGCGGTGCCCGTAGGGCTTACAAAATACCGTGATGGGCTGACAGAGCTTGTGCCGTTTAATAAGGGCACCGCTACTCAGGTGCTTGACATTATTGATGAATATGCCGAAAAATCGACGCAAAAATATGGCGAGCGACGCATTTACGGCTCGGATGAGTTTTATCTTTTGTCAGGCAGGGATATCCCGTCTGCCGACTTTTACGGTGGTTTTTTACAGCTTGAAAACGGTGTCGGCCTGTGGGCTTTGCTTAAATCTGAGGTTGAGGAAGCGCTTGCTTACATAGAGCAAGGTAGTTGTGACCGTCATATCTCTATTGCAACAGGTGTTGCGGCATATCCTTTGCTGCGTGAAATTGCAAATAAGTGCGAACAAAAATACAGCGGACTTAAATGCGACGTGTACGATATAAAAAACAACTTTTTTGGCGAAAGAATTACCGTTGCGGGACTTGTTACAGCTGCAGATATTTACGATCAGTTAAAAGATAAGAATTTGGGCGATACTTTACTTATACCGTCAAGTATGCTTCGCGCCGAGGGCGATATGTTCCTTGACAGCATCACGGTAAAAGAACTGTCAGAAAAACTTAACGTAAGTATAATGCCGATTGATAATAACGGCTTTGAATTGGTAGATGGAATATTAGGGAGGTAATAGAGATGGCAAAACCGATTATTGCGGTGGTCGGCAGACCGAATGTTGGAAAATCCACTTTATTTAATAAAATTATTGGCAAGCGCCTTTCGATAGTTGACGACACCCCTGGTGTTACACGTGACCGTATTTACGGTGATACCGAGTGGCAGGGCAGAAAGGTTATGCTCGTTGATACAGGCGGTATCGAGCCAAAAACAAATGATATTATACTGTCGGGTATGCGCTCACAGGCACAGCTTGCTATCGACACCGCAAATGTAATTATTATGGTCTGTGATATGCAGACGGGTGTTACTGCGACCGATGCCGAGATTGCCTCTATGCTTCTTAAAAGCGGCAAGCCTATTATTTTGTGTGTAAACAAATGCGATAAAATCGGCGATGTCCCGCCCGAATTTTATGAATTTTATAATCTTGGACTCGGAGACCCAATTGCCGTATCATCAGTACACGGTCACGGAACAGGTGATTTACTTGACGCGGCTTATGAATTTTTACCCGATATAAGTGATGAAGATGACGAGGATGTTATAAATGTTGCGGTTATAGGCAAGCCAAATGCGGGTAAATCATCTCTTGTAAACAAAATAACAGGAGAAGAACGTGTAATTGTTTCTGATATTGCAGGTACTACGCGCGACGCTATCGATTCACTTGTTGAAAACAAATTCGGTAAGTTCAACTTTATCGACACAGCGGGTCTTCGCCGAAATAGTAAGGTTGAAGACAAAATTGAAAAATACAGTGTAATACGCGCCAAAATGGCTATTGAGCGCTCAGATGTTTGTGTAATTATGATTGACGGCAAAGATGGATTTACCGAACAGGACTCAAAGGTGGCAGGTCTTGCTCTCGAAGAGGGCAAGGCGTGTATTATCGCTGTAAATAAATGGGATATTGTTGAAAAAGACGGTCAGACTATGGATAACTACCGTAAGAAGCTGATGATTGATTTTTCGTTTATGCCTTATGCCCCTATAATTTTTATTTCCGCAAAAACAGGTCAGCGTCTTGATCGACTCTTTGAGCTTATAAACTATGTGCGCACACAAAATACGATGCGTATTTCAACAGGTAAGCTCAATGACATATTGGCAGATGCCACAGCGCGTGTACAACCGCCTTCCGATAAAGGTAAGCGTCTTAAAATTTACTATATGACACAGGCTTCAACCTGTCCGCCTACCTTTGTATGCTTCTGCAACAATGCAGAATTGTTCCATTTTTCATATCAACGTTATCTTGAAAATCAAATTCGTTCAACCTTTGGCTTAGAGGGTACACCCGTAAGGTTTGTTATCCGTGAGAGAGGAGACAAAAACGCAAAATGATGTATGCAGTTTTAACCGTGATTTTAGCCTATTTACTAGGCAGTATCAGCTTTGCTGTTGTTTTTTCGAAAATTTTTATGAAGAAGGATGTTCGTGAGCTTGGTAGCGGTAATGCGGGTACTACAAATGTTATGCGAACTGGCGGATTCAAGCTTGGTGCGCTCACTTTTTTGTGTGACGTATTAAAAGGTTTCATTGCTTGTTATATTGGTAAACTCGTATTTAAAAATGTGTTTGAAAACGGTGATGAGTGGGCAGTTTACGGCGCCTTTTTATGTGGTTTTGCTTGTATGTTAGGTCACGTTTTTCCAATATTTTTTCAATTTAAAGGCGGAAAAGGTATTGCTACAAGCGTAGGCATTTTTGCCGTTTGTTGTTGGCCAGCTATCTTAATTGGTCTTGCAGTTTTTGCTTTAGGAGTTTTCATTACCCGTATTGTATCTGTAAGCTCTATTGCTGCAGCGATTACAGTGGTTAGCTGCACAATGATATTCCATTATATAAATGACCCAGCTCTTTTCTGGCCGCAGGCAGTACTTGCAATAGCTATGGGTATATTGGTTATCTCAAAACACAGCGAAAATATCAAGCGACTTATAAACGGCACCGAAAAGAAGCTTTCTATCGGAGGTAAAAAATAATATGGCAAAAATTACTGTTTTAGGCTCAGGCGGTTGGGGAACGGCTCTTGCGATATCAGCATTTAATTGCGGTCACGAGGTTGCGCTTTGGTCACCTTTTGAGCAAGAGGTTAACTCTCTTAATCAATATCGTGAAAACGTTAAGCTTCTACCCAATATTAATATTCCCGATAATATTACTATTACTTCTGATATAAGTTGTGCTAATAATTCATTGATTTCAATAATCGCTTGTCCTTCTGTTGCTGTTCGCAGCGTCGCAAATCAATTGGCAAGTGTTGAAAATCACGGAATTGTTGTAAATGTTGCAAAGGGTTTTGAAAAACAGACTCTAAAAAGGCTTTCTGAGGTTATTCGCGAGGAATTACCAAATGATAAAATTTGTGTTTTATCGGGTCCGTCACATGCCGAAGAGGTGGCACGTATGATACCAACCTCACTTGTTGCTTCCTCAAAAAGCTTTACAGCAGCTTCAATTGTTCAAGACGTGCTTTCTAGTGAAAATTTACGAATTTATACTTCAAATGATACGATTGGAGTCGAGATTGGTGGCGCACTTAAAAACGTTATCGCTGTTTGTGCCGGTATAAGCGATGGCTTTGGTCTCGGCGATAACACCAAAGCCGCGCTCATTACACGCGGTCTTAGTGAAATGGCTAATCTTGGCGTATGTATGGGCGCAGACGAACGTACCTTTATGGGTCTTACGGGTATTGGCGATTTGGTTGTAACCTGTACTTCACAGCACAGCCGTAATAACCGCTTTGGTAATAAGGTTGGTAATGGTGTGCCCGTAGAGCAGGCATTAGCTGAGGTTGGTACGGTTGAGGGCTACTATGCAACCCTAATGGCGTATCAGTTAGGTCAAAAATATGGGGTAGAGTTACCAATAATCAATTCCTGTTATAAGGTGTTGTATGAAGGCTATCGTCCTGACTTAGCGGTAAAAGAACTTATGACAAGACCAAAGGGAAAAGAAAGATAACAGTAAAAGCACTTAGAAAATTCTAAGTGCTTTTGTTACGTTTTAGGTGATATTTATAATATTTAATTTTCTTTTTACTTTCCGAAAATCCCGTTGTAAAGTTTTCTTTAGTGAAAAGTGAAGAGTGAAAAGGTAAAAAGTAAAAATCCCGCCCACTTACGTGAACAGGATTTTTGGGAGTTTTGAACTTAATGGCACGAATTAAATGTGCCTGAAAACCAAGATTTATTTATTAATTCTCCACTCACTTCTTAAAATACCGTAGTCTGCTATATCAACAAATTTACCTGTTGAGGTTTTAAAATATTCTCGTTTAGTTCCCTCGTAACTCATACCACATTTTTGGGCGACCTTACCCGAACCAAGATTTTCAACAGCATGAGATATGCCTACACGATTAACACCTATTTCAGAAAACAGATAATCAATAACTGCTTTTGCTGCCTCTGACATAAATCCTTTGTTCCAATAAGAATAACCCAAACAATAACCAAGTTCAGCATATTCGCACTTATCACTGATTCGAACAACACTTATTGAACCAATTGCTTTTTCGTCAAATTGAATAACCCAATTATATGTTTTTATATTGTCATATGCTCCA
>JAFSAR010000013.1 GCA_017442225.1 Clostridia bacterium | reverse complement strand
GCATCTCACTTTTGCCGACACCGTTTACGGTCCTGATTTTGAGCCCGTGATTGATTTAGTAGTGCAAAAAAATTGTAGCCCCACCTTTATCTGCGAATCAGACGGCACGCAAGCCGAGGATGTAAAACGGATGAAGGATTATTATAATTCAATAAAGTAAAAAGTCTTTGGAATTTCCAAAGACTTTTTACTTTTATACGATTTGATTTTTTGGTGTTCCGTTTAAAAACGCATTTATATTATCCTCTGCAATACCAAGCAAACGTTTGCGTGTTGCAAGCGGCGCCCATGCGGTGTGGGGGGTGATAATAAGGTTTGGTACACCCTTTAAAACACAGTTTTTAGACATTGGTTCTTCACTTAAAACATCAATTGCCGCGCCCGACAGCTTGCCGTTTTTAAGCGCATCGGCAAGGTCTTGCTCATTTACAACACCCCCGCGCGCCGTGTTTATAAAGTATGCGCCGTCACGCATTTTAGCAAAAGTTTTCTTATTAAACATTTCCTTACTGTCTTCATTGAGCGGACAGTGTGGTGTTACAATATCGCTTGTCTTTAATAGTTCATCGAGGAATACAAATTTTACGCGGTTATCATCTTTTGGCGTTCTTGTATAAACTAAAACATTCATTTCAAAAGCGAGTGCGATTTCTGCTACGCGACGTCCTATACTGCCGTAGCCTATAATACCTATGGTTTTATTTTTTAGTTCGTCGGTAGGAAAGCATAGCACCGAAAAGGTAGGGGAGCCTTGCCAACCACCGTTTTGAACAAAATCGTTATAACGATTTACAGCATTATAATGATTTAAAATATAGGCAAATACCTGTTGTGCTACGGCGCTTGTAGAATAACTGCCCGCGTTGCAAACGGTGATGCCGTGTTCTTTTGCAATGGTAATATCAATATTATTGTAACCCGTTGCAAAAAGGCCTATATATTTAAGCTTTTTTGCCTTTTCAATTACAGTTTTATCAATTATTGTTTTGTTGCACAAAATCATATCGTATTCGTGTACTGTGGCAAGCAATTCGTCACGCGATATATTCTTGTTATAAACAACATCACCGTATTGCTGGAATACGGTGATATCCAAGTCATTATTTTGAGCAAGGGTAGAACAGTCAGATAGTAATATCTTCATCATTGTTTCGGCACAACCTTTTTCTTTGAACCATCGGGTTCTACGATATACATATTGTCAAGCTGAGCCATAAGACTGCGTTTGTAGCCTTCAATATATTCACGGCGCAAGGCTGCTTGCTCGGTCTTTTCTTCTTCGGTAAGGCCTTCTGCCTTTTGCTTGCGTGCCAGCTCGTTTATGCGGTCGATTTTGCTTTGTTCCATAGTCTAAATCTCATTTCTGCCCTCTAATGCGCGGGCTAAAGTGTATTCGTCGGCGTATTCAAGGTCGCCGCCCACGGGTATGCCATAAGCCAGACGCGTTACTTTTATACCCATCGGCTTTACAAGACGTGATATGTAGCTGGCGGTCGCCTCACCCTCAACTGTGGGGTTAGTAGCCATTATTATCTCTTTTACCGCGCCGTCGCTAAGGCGTGACATAAGTTCTTTTATACGCAGCTTATCGGGGCCAATGTTGTCAAGCGGCGAAATAACGCCGTGTAGCACGTGGTATACGCCGCCAAATTCGCGAGTGCGCTCAAACGCCATAACGTCGCGTGGGTCTTCTACTACGCAGATGACGCTCTTGTCGCGGCGCTCGTCAGAGCAAATCTGACAAATGTCTAAATCGGTAAGCGACTGACACGTGGCGCAAAAATGTATTTTTTCGCGCGCGTTAATAAGCGCTTCGGCAAACTGTTTGGCGCGCTCGGGCGGTTGCTCTAAAATGCTGTAAGCCAATCGCTGCGCGGTTTTTTTACCAATTCCAGGAAGGCGTGAAAACTGATTGATAAGCTCAGTCAATGGTACAATATTATAATTCATAATTAAAACATACCGGGGAGGTTAAGTCCGCCCGTGATAGCCGACATCTCTTCCTCTGCGGTCTTGATTGCATTATTGATTGCCTCGTTTACTGCGACGGTTACAAGGTCTTCAATCATTTCAGCATCATCGGGGTCAATGATATCGGGATTGATTTTAATAGATTTTATCAGATGCTTGCCGTCAACGGTAACGCTTACCGCGCCGCCGCCCGAGGTTGCGGTGTATTCACGCGCCTCAAGGTCTGTCTGCAGAGTTGCCATATCCTCCTGCATTTTCTGAGCTTGTTTGAGCATCTGGTTCATATTACCGGGGCCACCCGAATTTGGAATACGTACTTTCATTTTATATACTCTCCTAAAGATTAATTGTTTTCAAGTTGTTTAAGTTTTTCAGCAAAGCTCTGAAGTGGGTCGACGTCTTGTGCTCCGGCAGGCTTTGCGTGATAGGGACCAAGCTTGTAAACCTTGCCAAGCACAGACTGTGCCGCCTTGCGTATAGAGTCGCGGTATACCGAGTTGTTGCCGTTTACAAGGGTGCGGAACTGTGAATTCTGAGTGTCAATAAGCAGTCGGTCGCCCTCGATATATGCGGAAGAGCCTTGCAACACACCCGCGATTATCGGGCAGGTGCCACGTAGCACCGCGATTATCTCGCCCCACTGAGTAACGGGTGTTATGCCGTCGGGGGCAGTAGTGGGTGATGGCAACGCGTCGGCAGGCGAGGAGATATCCTCCTCGGGCTCCTGTGGCGCTGGGACCTCATAATATTCGGGTAGAGGTATTTCCTCCTCTTCTTCGGCTGTCTTATCGGGTTTTGCGGGCTCGGTTTTTGTAACAATTGTAGGAGGATTGCTTTCGAGTGCTGAAATTCGTCTTTCGAGTGACGAAATGTCTTGCCTAATTTGCGGATTGCAAAGTCGGATGAGCGCCATTTCCATTTCGCAGCGGCGATTGCCGTTTTGCATAGCGGAAGCAGAGGACTGCAAAACACTTAGTATTGCCATTATTTCTTTTATATCAAAGCTTTGCGCTTGGGTTTCGAGAGCCTTCATTTTGGTTGTAGAGCAAACGAGGGGCTTTTTGTCACCCTTCACAACCTTAACTATCATAAGGTCACGGAAATGCTGGGTAAGCTCTGAAAGCAGTCGCAGCATATCTACCGATGAATTGTGTAGCTCGTCAATCAGCATCAGCGCTTGTTCGGCAGAGTGATTTTTTATAAGGTCTGCCATTTTTATAAGATAATCGTTACCTGCCATAGAGCAAACGCTTGCGACGGTATCCTCGGTAATATCACTGCTGTGCGAAGCGCAAAGGTCAAGGATTGACAGCGCGTCACGCATACCGCCGTCGGCGGCGGAGGCTATAAGCGTTGCGGCGTCGTCGGTAAGATTAAGACCTTCCTTTTCGGCAACATACTTTAAGCGACCTACAATTTCGCTGCTGTCTATGCGGCGAAAATCAAAACGCTGACAGCGCGAAAGAATAGTAGCGGGCAGCTTGTGCACCTCGGTGGTAGCAAGAATAAATACAACGTGCTCGGGCGGTTCTTCAAGCGTTTTAAGCAGCGCGTTAAACGCGGCGCCACTAAGCATATGAACCTCGTCTATAATATACACACGGTATTTACAAGCGGCGGGGGAAAAGTTTACCTGCTCGCGCAGTTCACGGATATCATCGACACCATTATTAGACGCGGCGTCCATTTCTACAATATCAGTAGCCTCATCAGCGGCTACCATACGGCATATTTCACACTCGCCGCAGGGGTCGCCGTTTATGGGATTTAAGCAGTTTACCGCTTTGGCTAAAATTTTAGCGCAGCTCGTTTTACCCGTGCCGCGCGTGCCTGTAAAAAGGTATGCGTGCACAACCTTGCCACAGTCGAGCTCGTTTTTAAGAGTTTTGGTAATATGGTCCTGACCCACAACGTCACTAAAGGTAGCAGGACGGTATTTGCGGTATAAAGCCTGATATGCCATAAATTTCACCCCGTTAAATTAGCTTTTGCATAAATAAAACCTGTATCCTTGGTCGTACGAATGAACCGATTGACTATTCGCACGGAAAAAACTGCTTAATGCTGCTCGGTTCCCCGCCTGACATGGTTCACAGCCCTCCGCCGTATAGGACCCGCCCATTCGCACGACCAAATATACAGGCTGTTTAATATTATAACTTAAATTTATAATATTTGCAACACTAAAATTATATAAAATATTGAAATTTATTTATAATGTTGTTATAATAGTTTCAATTATCCGTATTATACTATATAATGTTAAAATTTTTGTAGTATGAGAGGATAGATTTGTTATGACAAGACTTGAAACTATGAACCTTTTGGACACACAGCACACAATCGCAAGCGATATTTTTGAGGGTAAAAAATACGCATTTGAGGTTTTGCCTGAAATTAGCGATTTTATTAAAAAACTTTCTAAAACAATAAATCGTGAAAAATTTGATGATTTAGGCAGTGGTGTGTTTGTTGCCAAAAGCGCAAAGGTTGCCGATAGCGTGCACATTGCAGGACCCTGCATTATTGACGAGGAAGCCGAAATCAGACATTGCGCGTTTATACGCGGCAATGCTATTGTAGGCAAGGGAGCTGTGGTGGGGAACTCTACCGAATTGAAAAATGTTATACTTTTTGACAAGGTTCAGGTACCCCATTATAATTATGTCGGCGACAGTATTTTAGGTTATAAATCGCATATGGGCGCGGGCGCTATAACTTCAAACGTTAAGTCTGATAAAACAAACGTATCCATCACACTAGACACACAAAAGTATAATACAAATCTTAAAAAATTCGGCGCGATTTTAGGCGACTGTGTAGAGGTCGGCTGTGGTACGGTGCTTAATCCCGGTACTGTGGTGGGTAAAAACACAAACATCTATCCGCTGTCAATGGTGAGGGGTTACGTGGCGCCAAACAGTATTTACAAAAGTCGCGGCGACATTGTGAGGAAAAATTAAGAATTATGGAAAAGTGGGACATTTTAAACGCCGACGGTGCGCTTACAGGCAAAACCACATTGCGCGGACGTTGCAACTTAAAACCAGGTGAATACCATCTTGTAGTTCATATATGGGTGGTATCTTCACGCGGTGAATTTTTAATCCAGCGCAGGTCGGACAACAAAAAGCTTATGCCTGGTGAGTGGGCGGCTACGGGTGGCGCCGCGATATCGGGCGAAGATTCGTATACAGCCGCTAACCGCGAGCTTTATGAAGAGCTTGGTATACCGTCAAGCCGTCAGACGTTAAAAAAAATAGCGCGCATAAAGCGCAGAAATTCATTGCTTGATATATGGTTTATAAATACCGATATTGAAAGTGACAAGCTAAGGCTGCAAAAAGATGAGGTAGCCGAGGTGCGTTGGGTAAGCCGTGGTGAATTTGAAGGTATGATTGATGGCGGCAAATTTCACAACTACGGTAAGGAATATTTTGACACGGTATTCCAAAAAATTGACGATTTGTTGGGGGTGAGGGCATGAGTCTTAGCAATTCAGTAGAAAAGTGCGCTGTGTGTAACGCGTATTTATTCGAAGAGGATGACGTGGTATATTGCCCCGAGTGCGGCGCACCGCATCACAGAGATTGCTATAGCGCTATCGGTCACTGCGGTTTGCAGGAATTTCACGGCACAGACAAGCAGTATAGAAAACCCGAGCCTGTAAAGCAAGAGGAAAACCGCGAGGTGCAGCCCGTACAAACCAATATTATAACCTGCGGTATGTGCGGCGAAAAATATGAAACGACGGAAGACGTTTGCCCCAACTGCAATGCGCCCAATATTTCAAAAATGGGCGGCAGATTTGTAACTTTTGACTTTTTGGGCGGTGTGCCCGCAAATACCGATCTGGGAAACGGTGTTACCGCAAACGAAGCCAAAAAATTTGTGGCAAGCAATACACAACGTTATATACCAAAGTTTTTGGGCTTTAAAAATGGCAAAAAGGCCTCTTGGAATTGGTTGGCTTTTTTAACGCCGTGCGGATGGCTTATGTCACGTAAAATGTATTTGCTAGGCGCTGTTATCGGAGCTCTTGAAATTGCGTTTTCTTTAGTGTCGATGCCGTTAAGAATTGCGTATCAAATGGTCGAAGTACCGGATACAAGTAATCGTATTGAGATTTATAACGCAATTTTTACTGAGATTTCTAATATAGGTAAGGTTGCTATATATGCCGGTCTTATTGCAATTGCGTTAGAAGTCATTATGTGTATTGTGATCGCAATCTTCGGCGATTTGATTTATAAAAAACGCGTTATAACAAAGGTAAGCGAAATAAAGCTTGAAAGCGAAGATCAGGGTGAGTTATATCGCAAAAAGGGCGGTATCAGTATGGCAGCGGCTGTTTTTGGTTATTTTGCCGTAAGCTATCTTCCGACAATTATTGCTTATACGTTGGGGATGCTATGATGAAAAAATATACCACGCTTTATTTTGACCTTGATAATACGATACTTGACTTTACTGCATCTGAGCATACGGCAATTTGTAAGCTTTTAAAAATGCATAATCTGCCCGCAAGTGATGATATAGTTTCAAGGTATTCTGCCATAAATCAGACCTGGTGGGAACGCTTTGAAAAGGGCGAGATTAAAAAGCAAGAAATATACGCCGGTCGTTTTAGAGAGTTTTTAGCCTTTTACGGCTTTGAGGGCAATCCGCAAAAAATGGCGGATGATTATTTTGAATTGTTATCTTTTGGCTTTGATGCTATGGACGGCGCTGAAAAGGCGCTGCAATACGTAAAAGAGCAGGGATATACCGTTTGTATTACAACCAACGGTATGTCGCGCACACAGTACCGCCGAATTGACGGCTGCGGGTTAAAGCAATACTTTGACTACATATTTGTATCCGAGGATGCAGGGCATCAAAAACCTGAGGTAGAATATTTTGAGTACGTTATGTCCCGTACTCCTGAAAAGGACAAGTCAAAGATATTGGTTATAGGCGACTCGTTGTCATCGGATATTTTGGGCGGCATAAATTTTGGGGTTGATAGTTGCTGGCTTAACCCAAATGGTAAGGTAGGCGTGCATACACCCACCTATGAAATTACGCAAATTATGCAAATAACCGACATTTTATAGAAAATATGCAAAGATTTTGCATAAAATTAAAATTTATGAATATTTATTCAAAAAATGCTTGACAAACGGCTGAATTAGGCATATAATGTCTGCATATTAAATGAATTACCATTTTAAAGGAGATAAAAAACGATGGATAAAAAAGATATTAAAAAGGTAGTACTTGCTTATTCGGGCGGTCTTGATACTTCAATAATCATTCCTTGGCTTAAAGAAAATTACAACAACTGTGAGGTTATTGCAGTTTCTGGTAATGTGGGTCAGAATGATGAACTTGAGGGACTTGAAGAAAAGGCAATCAAGACAGGCGCGTCAAAGCTTTATGTGCTTGACCTTACCGAAGAATATGTTGACGATTACATTATTCCTTGCGTAAAAGCAGGCGCTATTTATGAGGATTATCTTTTAGGCACCAGCCACGCGCGTCCATGCATTGCAAAGGGTCTTGTTGATATCGCAATAAAAGAAGGCGCTGACGCCATCTGTCACGGTTGCACGGGTAAGGGTAACGATCAGGTTCGCTTTGAGCTTACAATTAAGCATTTCGCGCCCAATATGCCTATAATCGCGCCTTGGCGTGAGTGGGATATTAAATCCCGTGAAGAAGAAATTGAATATGCTGAGGCTCACAATATTCCGCTAAAGATTAACAGAGAAACAAACTACTCAAAGGATAAAAACCTCTGGCACCTGTCACACGAGGGTATGGACCTTGAAGACACAGGTAATGAGCCGCTTTATGATAAACCCGGATTTCTTGAAATGGGTGTGTCACCCACAATGGCACCCGATGAGCCTACATATGTAACACTCGACTTTGAACAGGGTGTTCCCGTAGCCATCGACGGCGAAAAAATGAGCGCCAAAAACATAATCCTCAAGCTCAACGAGCTGGGTGGCAAAAACGGTATCGGTATTATTGATATTGTTGAAAACCGTCTTGTAGGTATGAAATGCCGCGGCGTTTACGAAACTCCTGGCGGTACAATTCTTTACCGCGCACACGAGGCACTTGAGAGCATTTGCCTTGACAAGATGACTCTGCACGAAAAGCAAAGACTCGCTATAACCTATGCTGAACTTGTTTATAACGGTCAGTGGTTTACACCTCTTCGCGAGGCGCTTGCCGCTTTTGTTGACAAGACTCAAGAAAAGGTTACAGGTACCGTTAAGCTTAAGCTTTACAAGGGCAACATTATTAAAGCAGGTATCTGGAGTGACTATTCACTCTATAGTGAAGAAATCGCAACCTTTGGCGAAAGTGATTACGATCAGAAAGACTCAGCTGGATTTATTAACCTTTACGGTCTGCCGATTAAGGTTCAGGCTATGGTTGACGGTAAAAAATAATAAAAGGATTATTCTGCCCGACTTTGCGGTCGGGCAGTTAAGTGTATTATGACTAATATATTTATTGACGGTAGTGCGGGTACAACAGGTCTTCGCATCTATGATAGATTAAGCACAAGAGAAGATATTTCTCTTATCAAACTCCCTGAAAATTTAAGAAAAGACGATAATACGCGCGCTGATGCGATTAACTCAGCCGATATAGTATTTTTATGCTTGCCTGATGATGCGGCGCGTCAAGCGGTAAGCTTTATAAAAAATGATAAAACAGCTATTATCGATACTTCAACTGCACATCGCGTATGTGACGGTTGGGTATACGGTTTTCCAGAACTTACAGGCAAACGCGAGGCGATAATAAATTCTAAACGCATCGCAAATCCAGGTTGTCATGCAAGCGGATTTATTGCCCTTATTAAACCGCTTATTGAAGCGGGTGTGTTAGATGTTAATGCGGCTCTTAGTTGTTTTTCACTTACAGGTTACTCCGGCGGCGGCAAAAAAATGATTGCTGATTATGAGAACACCGACAAGTCTAATTTGCTAAAAGCGCCACGACAGTACGGTCTTACCCAACAGCATAAGCATTTAAAAGAAATGCAGATGATTTCAGGACTTCAAACAGCGCCTACGTTTTGTCCCGTGGTAGCCGATTTTTATAGCGGTATGGAAGTAACAGTTACCCTGTTTAAGAAGGATATCAAGGCAAGCATTGATAATATTAAAGAAATATACAAAAATTATTATAATGGCAGGCTAGTGCGTT
Organism: Clostridia bacterium; assembly: GCA_017442225.1. GTDB lineage: Bacteria > Bacillota > Clostridia > Oscillospirales > Acutalibacteraceae > UBA737. The sequence goes on along the minus strand of JAFSAR010000013.1, from coordinate 50,178 downwards.
TTTGTGATGCGGTGGACGAGGGTGGATTTTTATCTGCGGCGGCGCTGTCAGGCAAAGACGATATGCAATTAACTGTAAACGGTAATGACGAACGCATTTTGCTTGTAGCTCGCTATGACAACCTTGGAAAAGGCGCGTCGGGCGCGGCTATTCAAAATATGAACATCCTTATGGGTGTAGACGAAACTATAGGTTTGGTGTTTTAACAATGGATATTAAGTTAATAAACGGCGGTGTGTGCGCGGCAAAAGGCTTTAAGGCGGCCGGTGTACACTGTGGAATCAGAAAAAATAAAACAAAAAAAGATTTGGCACTTATTGTAAGTGATACTATTTGTAACGCTGCGGCGGTATATACAACTAATCTTGTAAAGGGCGCGCCGCTTACAGTTACAAAAAACCATATATCTGACGGCAAGGCTCGGGCGGTTATCTGCAACAGCGGTAATGCCAACACCTGCAACGCAAACGGCATAGAAATTGCCGAGCAGATGAGTGATTTGGTAGCAAAAGAGCTTAATATAAACGCAAACGACGTTGTTGTGGCGTCAACCGGTGTTATCGGTCAGCCGCTCGATATTGCGCCTATTGCCGAGGGTATTCCCACTTTAGCAAAAACACTTAGAGCGAACGGTAGTCAGGATGCCGCTGAGGCTATTATGACCACCGACACCGTCGATAAGCAAATTGCTGTTGAGTTTACTATAGGTGATAAGGTATGTCATATGGGTGGTATTGCAAAGGGTAGCGGTATGATTCATCCTAATATGGCTACAATGCTTGTGTTTATTACCACCGATGTGGCAATATCTTCGGATATGCTGCAAAAGGCATTATCAGGTGATATTACCAACACCTTTAATATGCTAAGTATTGACGGCGACACCTCTACCAACGATATGGTAACAGTGCTTGCCAACGGTATGGCAGATAATAAAGAAATTACCGATGATGGTGAAGAATTTAACACCTTTATGAAGGCGCTTAACACAGTAACCGTTAATCTTTGCCGTGTTATTGCAGGTGACGGTGAGGGCGCTACAAAACTGCTTGAATGTAAGGTTAGCGGCGCCGACACACCTGATACTGCAAAAACCGTTGCAAAAAGCGTTGTTTGTTCAAGTCTTTTAAAGGCGGCTATGTTTGGCGCCGATGCCAACTGGGGACGTGTGCTTTGCGCAATAGGCTATAGCGGCGCACAAGTTGATACTACAAAAATAGATGTTTCGTTTGTTTCAGACAAGGGCAAAATACTTGTTTGTCAAAACGGCGCGGGCGTAGATTTTTCAGAAGAAAAGGCAAAAGAAATTTTGTTAGAACGTGAAATCGTTATTGATATAAAGTTAAATGACGGTGAATTCTCGTCAACCGCGTGGGGTTGTGATTTAACCTACGATTATGTCAAAATTAACGGTGACTATAGAACATAAGGAGAAAATTATGGACAACCATTTTTCTAATGCCGAGCGCGCTGAGGTGCTTACTCAGGCGCTTCCGTATATTAAAAAACATACCAATGAAATTGTTGTTATAAAATATGGCGGCAACGCTATGATAAACGAACAACTTAAGCAACAGGTTATGGAAGATATCGTTCTTCTGTGGCTTATCGGTGTAAAGGTTGTGCTTGTTCACGGCGGCGGACCTGAAATCAACGACCTTATGAACAAGCTTGGTAAAAAGGCAGAGTTTGTAGACGGTCTTCGTGTAACCGATAAAGAAACCGTTGATATTGTGCAAATGGTACTTGCAGGCAAGGTTAACAAAACACTTGTAAACCTTCTTGAAATGAAGGGCGGCAAGGCTATGGGTATTTCGGGTATGGACGGAAGACTTATTGAAGCCGAGATTAAAGACGAACGTCTAGGCTTTGTGGGCAAGGTTACAAAGGTGCATATTTCACCAATCCTTGACCTGCTTGAAAAGGGATATATTCCTGTCGTTTCTACTATTGGTTGTGATAAACAGGGTAATGCCTATAATATAAACGGTGATACTGCGGCGGCATTTATTGCGGGGGCTTTGGGCGCGCAAAGACTTATTATGATGACTGATATTGACGGTATTCTGCGTGACAAAGATGACCCAAGCACAATCATTCCACAGCTTACTATAAGTGAAATCCAACAACTTAAGAGCGAGGGCGTAATTTCTGGTGGTATGATACCAAAGGTTGATTGTTGTGTAGAAGCAATACACAAGGGTGTTAAAAACGTTGTTATTATGGATGGTCGTGTTCCGCATTCAATTCTTATGGAGCTTCTAACTGATGAGGGTGCTGGTACTATGGTTATGAGGGATAGCAATGGCTGATTTAATATCTATAGATAAACAATACGTTGCAAATACATATAACCGTTTTCAAATAGAGCTTGTAAAAGGTAAAGGCTCCCATATTGTTGATATAAACGGTAAAGAATATATTGATATGGGCACAGGCATTGGTGTTACGGCGTTTGGATTTGCGGATGACGAGTGGGCAGCGGCTGTTTCAAAACAAGCCGCAACATTACAGCACACTTCTAACCTTTACTATACTGAGCCTTGCGCTAAACTTGCTAAAGTCTTATGTGAAAAGACAGGGCTTAAAAAGGTGTTTTTTTCAAACTCAGGCGCCGAGGCAAATGAGTGCGCTATTAAGGTGGCTCGTAAATGGGCAGCTGAAAATAAAGGTGATGATTGTTATACCATAGTAACTCTTGAAAACAGTTTTCACGGCAGAACTATTACTACTTTAGCGGCAACTGGACAAGAGCATTATCACGAGCATTTTAAACCGCTTACAAACGGATTTATACATACACCTGCAAATGATATTGAAACACTTAAAAACACCGTTAAGAGCAATAATATTGCCGCTGTTATGATTGAGTGCGTTCAGGGTGAAGGCGGTGTTATAGCTCTTGATGCCGATTTTGTAAAGGCAGTAGGTATTCTTGCAAAAGAGTATAATTTTTTAATTATTATTGATGAAGTTCAAACAGGCAACGGCAGAACAGGTAAGTTATACGCATATATGAATTATGATATCTCACCCGATATCGTTACTACCGCAAAGGGTCTTGGCGGCGGGTTACCAATCGGTGCGGCAATGTTAGGCGAAAGGGTAGAAAGCGTCTTAGGTTTCGGTGACCACGGCTCTACCTATGGCGGCAATCCCGTATGCTGCGCGGGTGCGCTTACGGTTATAAATCGCTTAACCGACGAGCTTTTAAACGAGGTTAAGGCGAAAAGCAGGTATATATTTAATGAATTGAACGGTGCCGATGGTATTGAATATGTTAGCGGTATGGGTCTTATGATTGGTATTAAAACAACAAAACCTGCCGTAGAGGTTGTAAAGTCCGCTATGGAAAAGGGTGTTTTGTGTCTTACTGCAAAGGATAAAGTAAGACTTCTGCCGGCATTAAACATTCCGTTTGATGATTTGAAAAATGCTATAGATATAATTAAAGAGGTTGCAAAATAATGGATTTAAAGGGAAAAAGTTTTTTAAAACTACTTGACTTCACAAGCGAAGAAATTGAAGGTCTTTTAGACCTTGCCGCAGAATTTAAAGAAAAAAAGAAGTGCGGCACACCGCATAAACATTATGAGGGCAAAAACATTGCGCTTATTTTCGAAAAGACAAGCACACGTACCCGTTGTGCGTTCGAGGTGGCTGCTGCAGACCTTGGTATGCATCCTACTTACCTTGACCCCACGGGCTCACAAATTGGTAAAAAAGAAAGCATTGCCGATACAGCTCGTGTGCTTGGTCGTATGTATGACGGTATTGAATACCGTGGCTTTGGACAGGATATTGTTGAGGAATTAGCCAAGCACGCAGGTGTCCCCGTGTGGAACGGTCTTACAAATGAATTCCACCCAACACAAATTCTTGCCGACTTTTTGACTATTCGCGAGCATTTTGGTGAGCTAAAGGGTAAAAAGCTCGTTTATATGGGTGATGCGCGTTACAATATGGGCAATTCTCTTATGGTGGGTTGTGCTAAAATGGGTATGCATTTTGTGGCCTGCACCAACAAAAAATATTTCCCCGAAAGTGAACTTGTAAACGAATGTCTCCAAATTGCAAAGACGACGGGCGCTATAATTGAATTTAGCGAAAGTACCGATGCCGTAAAGGGCGCCGATGTTATTTACACTGACGTTTGGGTATCTATGGGCGAGCCCGATTCCGTTTGGGAAGAAAGAATTAAAGACTTAATGCCATATCAGGTAAATAAGGCGTTAATGGAAAAGGCAGGTTCACAATGTCGCTTTATGCACTGCCTACCGGCATTCCACAACCTTGATACTACAATAGGAAAGCAAATCTATGAAAAATTCGGCATTGATTGTATGGAGGTTACCGAAGAAGTATTTGAGTCAGAGCAGTCAATCGTGTTTGACGAAGCTGAAAATCGTATGCATACAATTAAAGCGGTTATTGCCGCTACTATCTAAATAAATTTCAACCCGTATTTATTTAAAATACGGGTTGTTATTTTATGCACTTAAATGTATAATGAATTAAAATAAACTTGGCGAGGTGCGTTATGAGACGCAGACAGGTACATCTTGATTTTCATACATCCGAAAAAATAGAGGGCATAGGTAGTAAATTCTCTAAAGAAAATTTTCAAGAAATGCTTAAAAAAGGGCATGTAGACTCTATAACAGTATTTTCAAAATGCCATCACGGTTGGTCTTATCATCCTACAAAGGTTAATAAAATGCATCCACATTTAAACTTCGACCTATTAGGCGCGCAGATAGAGGCGGCTCACGAAATCGGTGTCAAAACACCTGTTTATATTTCGGCAGGCTTTGATAACAAGGCTATGTACGAACATCCCGAATGGTTAAATTACAGATTTGATGAATACCAAAACGGTATTAATATGGAATATGTTGGGTATCATCTTTTGTGCCTTAACACACCTTATTTAGATGAACTTTTGGCTGAAATTAAAGAGGTTTGTGAAAACTACGATGCCGACGGTATTTTCCTTGATATAGTTCACGTTGACCCTTGCTATTGTGAGACCTGTCGCGCCGAGATGGCAAAACGCGGTTTAGATGTTAATAATCCTGACGATGTTATGCTTCTTGCAGAAGAAACCTATGCAAACTACGTTAGACGTGTTCGCGAGACTATCGACTCGGTAAAACCTGGACTTCCCGTATTTCATAACGGCGGACACATTCGTCATGGAAGACGGGACCTCGCCCATGCTAATACCCACCTTGAGCTTGAAAGCTTGCCAACAGGCGGTTGGGGTTATGACCATTTTCCAATGTCGGCGGCTTATGCGCGTACTCTTGGTATGGACTATCTTGGTATGACGGGAAAATTCCATAAATCGTGGGGTGAATTTGGCGGCTATAAGCACCCAAATGCTTTGCGTTATGAGGTGGCGCTGTCTGCTGCGAACGGCGCTTGCAGTTCGATAGGTGACCAGCTGCACCCAACAGGACTTATGGATAACGCTACATATACTTTGATTGGAGAGGCTTATAGAACAGTTGAAAAACGAGAGTCTTGGCTTGATGGATATAAAAACAAATCTGACATAGCGATACTTTCAACTGAGGCAATCCATAACTCCAACGGAATAGCGCTTCATCACAGCCAATCACTTAAATGGAATTCAGGTTGCGCGCGTATCTTGCTTGAAAGCAACTATCTGTTTGATGTTGTTGATACCGAAACCGATATTTCGGGTTATAAGCTTCTTATCTTGCCCGATATTTGCACTTTGGATGAAAAACTTGCTAAAAGGATAAGTGATTATTTAGCGGCAGGCGGCAAGGTGCTTGCAAGCTATGAATCGGGACTGAATCAAGAAAAGACTGATTTCGCTATTGATTTTGGTTGTAGGCTTGAGGGTAACAGTGAATACAAGCCTACGTATATTCGTCCCAATGACGATATTGAAAGCTTATGCCAAGCATCATATGTTATATATGAAGACGCAATGAAGGTATCGGCTACTACGGGCAAGTCAAAAGCAATTATAGATAAACCATACTTTAACCGAACACTCGAACGTTTTTGTTCGCATTTGCATACCCCAAACAGCAATGAGAGATACGGTGATGCGGTAATTATGACCCAAAACACCGCATATTTTGCTCACAAGGTGTTTTTGGAGTATTATACACACGGTAGTATCTATACAAAAGAAATTGTCCGCGCTGCTATTGAGGCTTTAATAGGTGATGATAAAACTATTAATACCAATCTTGCAGCACAAGGAGTTATAACACTTACAGAAAAAGGTGACCGTCAGATTGTACATACCCTTTACGCGTCACCTGTACTCCGCGGCGAAAAGACACAGATAATAGAAGATATCATTCCGATTTATGATACAACCGTATCGGTGAAGTCGGACAAAAAACCAAAATCTGTAAAACTTGTTCCCGAAAATAAAAAGCTCAAATTCAAATATAACGACGGTAAGATAGAATTCACCATACCAAAATTTGAATGTTGGCAAATGACTGAGATTAAGTATTAATTGAAAAAAGGCTTGAGGTCAATAATCCTCAAGCCTTTTTACTATTTATTGCTCAAATATTCATCAATTGATTTTGCGGCTACTTTGCCCGCGCCCATTGCCGAGATTACCGTTGAGGCGCCTGTTACTGCGTCACCGCCTGCATATACAGCTTCGCGAGAGGTAAGTCCGTCTTCGGTTACGATTATGCCTCCGCGTGAATTAACCTCAAGTCCGTCGGTGGTATTTTTAATAAGCGGATTTGGTGAAGTGCCTATTGAAATAATCACTGTGTCAACATCAATCACAAATTCAGAATTCTCGATGGGTACAGGTCTGCGTCTGCCTTTTTCATCAGGAAGCCCAAGTTCCATTTTTATACATTTCATACCCGTTACAAAACCGTTTTTCTCGTCGCGAGGATTATCAGGGTTGCTGTAGCCTAAAATCTCAACGGGGTTGCAAAGCAGCTTAAAGTCAATGCCTTCTTCAATAGCGTGCTCAACCTCTTCCTTACGGGCGGGCAACTCGTCCATAGAGCGTCGGTATACAACATATACCTTTTCAGCGCCCAGACGAAGCGCAGTGCGCGCCGCGTCCATTGCAACATTACCGCCGCCTACAACGGCAACCTTGCCACCCTTCATAATCGGGGTATTAGGGTTTTGGATGTATGCCTTCATAAGATTGCTGCGTGTTAAAAATTCATTCGCCGAATACACGCCTTTAAGGCTTTCGCCGGGTATTCCCATAAAGTTTGGAAGTCCCGCGCCCGAGCCTACAAACACAGCCTCATACCCCATATCGAACAACTCATCAATGGTGAGCGTCTTGCCAATAACTACATTGGTTTCAATCTCTACACCCAAAGCTTTAAGTGTGTCAACCTCTTTTGCAACAATAGATTTTGGCAAACGGAATTCGGGAATGCCGTAAACAAGCACGCCACCAGCGGTGTGTAATGCTTCAAATACAGTTACCTCATAGCCAAGTTTTGCAAGACCGCCCGCGCATGTAAGTCCTGACGGACCCGAGCCTACAACAGCCACTTTGTGACCGTTAGAGGTGGGCTTTTGGGGTTGCACTTTTGAATTGTTGTTATGCCAATCGGCAACAAAGCGTTCGAGTCTGCCAATGCCTACGGGCTCAAACTTGATACCCAACGTACATTTGCTTTCGCACTGGGTTTCCTGCGGGCAAACACGGCCGCAAACAGCGGGCAAAGAAGAGGAGAGCGAAATCACATTGTACGCTTCCTCAAAATTACCATCTTTTATTTTTGAAATAAAATTGGGTATATCAATATTTACAGGGCAACCATTTACACAGGGCGCGTTTTTGCAATTAAGGCAACGCTGTGCTTCGGAAATAGCAATTTCCTCGCTGTAGCCTAAAGCCACCTCGTCAAAATTATGAGCGCGAACAGCGGGCTCTTGCGTAGGCATTTCGTGCTTTTTAGGATTTATTGCCATATTATCACCTTATGCCTTTCTAAATAGGTTGCAACTGTCTTCGTAAGCGTGACGCTCAAAATCCGAGTACATTCTGCTCCTTGACATTGCTTCGTCAAAATCAACCTGATATCCGTCAAAATCGGGACCGTCTACACAGGCAAATTTTGTAACACGCTCGCCGTCAATATTAAGAGTAAGTCTGCATCCGCCGCACATACCTGTGCCGTCAATCATAATTGGATTCATAGATACAGTAACGGGAGTGCCGTAGGGGCGCGCCGCCTCAACCACAAATTTCATCATAATAAGCGGACCGATGGTGATAACCATATCAAACTGTGCGCCGTCTGATAGCATTTCGCTTAGCGGCACACAAACGTTGCCGTGACGACCGTAAGAGCCGTCGTCGGTCATAATATGTAAAGTATCGGAGCAAGCTTTAAATTCATTTTCCAAGATGACAAGGTCCTTATTTCTGAAGCCTATTATACTTGTAACCTCGGCGCCCTGATTGTGTAAAGCCTCTGCTATAGGCATAGCAATAGCGCATCCGACACCGCCGCCTATGACACATACCTTTTTAAGTCCATCTATATGAGTAGGCTCACCCAAAGGACCTACAAAGTCCTGTATAAATTCACCCTCAATTTTTTGATTGAGTTTATTTGTGGTAGCGCCTACAATCTGAAAGATTATTTTAACTGTGCCTTCAGTTTTATTTCTTGCGGCAACTGTTAAGGGGATTCGTTCACCGTTTTCATCAACACGTAAAATAATAAATTGACCGGGTTTTACCTTATTGGCAACAAGAGGAGCCTTAATTTCCATCTGCGTAACGGTGGGGTTAAGCTCTTTTTTTGTTACGATTTCATACATAAAATTGTCCTCCTGTCTTAAAGATTTTAATATTATATTATATATTTACAGTAAAGTCAATAAAAAACGGATTGCCACGCCAATGATATTGGCACACAATGACAGTAATTTAGATGTTACCAAATATTTGTCATTGCGAGTGATCTTTGTCACGAAGCAATCCGCAATATAAAATTAATAAAGTTTTAAATCAAGCCACAGGTTTTCATAGTGCATACGCACCTTTTCGGGCAGGTCGTGATAGTATTCGCTATCGGGCAAATCCTCTTCTTTAGGATATAAAATTTCGTTTTGATAATAACAATAATCGGGGTTTTCAATTACCGCCGTATTAGGTGAGGCGTAGCCGATATATTCAGCGTTTGCAAGCGCAATATCAGGCTCTAATAAAAAGTTGATATAAAGCATAGCCGCCTCATAATTCTGAACACAGCTTGGTACACATATCGAGTCAATAAAAATATTTGTGCCATCTTCGGGGTAAAAGAAACGCAAATCAGGATTTACCTCAAGCATAACAAGGTAGTCGCCCGCGTAATATGGACCTATTGCGGCTTCACCCGTTTCAAGCTTGCCGTAAATCTCGTCCATTACATAAGACTGTAAGACATCTTTACCACTCTTTAACAACTCTGCCGCTTTATTCCACTCGTCAAGATCGGTCGAGTTTACGCTGTAGCCTAGTAGCTTTTGCGCTGTCATAAAGCCGTCACGCGGATTGTTAAAATTAAGCGACATATTGCGGTATTCTTTACTCCACAAAGCTCTCCACGAATGTTCAGGCTCGCTAATTAGCGCACTGTTGTAAATAATGCCGACCATACCAACATTATAAGGCACGGTGTATTCCTGCGTTTCATCAAAGAAAAGGCCCTTGTAAGATTCATCGATATAATGATAATTTGATAGGGAAGAGGTGTCGATTTTTTTAAGCATATTTTCGCTCTTTAAGCGCGCTATCATATAGTCCGACGGAATAATAACATCATAGCTGACACCACCGTTTTTAAGCTGTGAGTACATGGTTTCGTTGCTTTCAAAGGTGGTGTAGTTGACCTTTATTCCCGTAAGGCGCTCAAACTCACGGTTAACGTCCATACAGCCCTCACTGCCATCTGAAATATATTCACCCCAGTTGTAAACATTAAGCTCGGTGCCTGCAAATTCACGTGTGTAATTTGATTTTAAATTAAGGTCAAAATACTCATACCCACAACCACAAAGCAAAAAACAAAGTGAAACGCATATCAATACAGCAAATACTTTTTTAAACATTTGCGCCCCTCCTTATTTCAGCCTTGGTTTGCAAAGCGTTATATAGTATTAGCAATACAAACACTGCGAGGAATATGATTGTAGAAAGCGCATAAACATCCGGTGTAACAGTCTTTTTGGTCATATTGTAAATGACGATAGGTAGGGTTTGATAATGGCCACAGGTAAAATAACTTATAACAAAGTCGTCGAGCGAGAGTGTAAATGCCATAATTGCGCCCGTGAATATAGATGTTGAAATAGATGGTAAAATAACCTTAAAAAAAGCTTTTACGGGTGTGCAGCCGAGATCGAGCGCCGCTTCGTGCAAGCTCATATCGGTAGCGCGAAGTCGCGGCATAACCGATAAAATTACATAAGGTAGGTTAAAGGTTATATGCGCTGAAAGAACAGTGAAAAATCCAAGCGATTCACGTAAGGCAAATAAATTACCAATAAATACAAAAAGCAACATAAGTGATACGCCGGTAACAATATCGGCATTCATCATCGGTATATTTGTAATAGACATTACTGTACTTCGACTTACTCTTTTGCGGAGTGCAAGAATGCCAACCGATGCGGCAGTACCCATAATGGTAGAAATAAGCGCTGACAAAACAGCGATTATAAGAGTATGTCGAAGCGCTTCAAGCATAGAGGTGTTTGTAGCAAGTCCCTTGTACCAATCAAGAGAAAAGCCTTCAAAAACCCATACGCTGCCACCCGAGTTAAACGAAAATGCAATCATAACTGCAACAGGCGCGTAGAGAAATAAAAGAATTAAAGCAATATAAAGACGAGAAAGGGTTTTCATACAACTACCTCCTCATCATCGCCAAAACGGTTCATTATAAGTGTGCATAAAAGTATCAGCACCATAAGTATGAGGGAAAGTGTCGATGCAACATTATAATATTGCGGACCTGTATTAAACAGATATTCGATAGCATCACCAATAAGCAGTGTTTTATTTCCGCCCAACTTTTGCGAGATATAAAAAGTACTGACAGATGGAACAAATACCATTGTAATACCAGATATTACACCCGGTACCGTAAGCGGCATAATAACACGCTTTATACGTGCCCAACTATTAGAACCGAGGTCGCTTGCTGCTTCAAGTAAGGAATTATCAATTTTTGACATAGCCGTATAAATAGGTAAGATCATATATGGAATAAAATCATATACCATACCCAAAATTACTGCCCCAGGCGTGTTAATAAGCTGAAGCGGTTTTATACCAAGCAGACCTAAAAACTTATTTATAAGACCGGTATTAGCCAAAATTGAAATCCACGAATATGTGCGGATTAAAAAGTTCATCCACATAGGAAGCATTATAAGAAGCATAATCATTCGTTGGCTGCTTACTTTCATTTTGGTCATACAGTAAGCCATAGGATATGCAAGCAACAGTGTTATAACTGTCGCTATCACGGCGTACACAATAGATAGACCAAAAGCTTTTTTGAATCTGCCAATCTGCGCAAAATTAGTAAGTGTAAACGCGCCGTTTGAGTCGGTAAAGGCGAAATACACCATTATAACAAGCGGTACAATAATAAATATTGCCGCCCATACTATGTAAGGCGCCGCAACTATACGGCTGCCAAAGCTTTTCTTATTCATCGTCATCCTCCGGCTCTATGTCTGAAAGATGCTCCATTTCTTCACTATAGGTGCTGTAGTCACCATAAAGACCTGAATACTCTGATTTTTTCATAATGTGTATAGCATCAGGCTCTATGTAAAGACCAACGTTATCACCCACAAAACATTCGTCGGTGGTTTGTATCATCCACTTAAAACCGCCGATGTCTACAATTATTTCATAATGAACACCCAAAAAGTCAACCGAGGTAACAGTGCCTTTAAGCATACCCTTGTCAGCGGGCACAATGTCAACGTCCTCAGGACGAACAACCACGTCGACATTTTCATTTTTATCGAAACCTTTGTCAAGACAGTCGAACACATGCCCCGAAAATTCAGCTACAAAATCGTCACGCATAATGCCGTCAAGAATGTTTGATTCGCCGATAAAATCAGCGACAAAGGCATTTTCAGGCTCGTTATAAATATCCTGTGGTGTGCCAATTTGCTGGATTTTACCCTTGTTCATAACAACCACGCGGTCAGACATTGTCAGCGCTTCCTCTTGGTCGTGGGTAACGAATACGAAAGTTATACCAAGCTGACGCTGTATGCGACGAAGCTCCTTTTGCATATCCTTGCGCAGTTTAAGGTCAAGCGCCGCAAGCGGTTCGTCAAGTAATAATACCTTGGGCTTGTTTGCAATAGCGCGGGCAATGGCAACACGTTGCTGCTGACCGCCTGACAATGTTGATATGCTGCGTTTTTCAAAACCGTCAAGATTTACAAGATGCAGCATTTCGGTAACTATTTCTTTAATCTCGTCTTCCTTTAGCTTTTTAACACGCAGACCAAAGGCTACGTTTTCATATACGTTAAGGTGCGGAAAAAGCGCATAACGCTGAAAAATGGTGTTAACCTGTCGCTTGTACGACGGCACACCATTTATTGTTTTGTCTTCAAAAACCACTTCGCCACTATCGGCATCCAAAAAGCCTGCGATAATTCGCAGCGTGGTTGTTTTGCCACAGCCCGAAGGACCCAAGAGTGTGATAAACTCTTTGTCACGAATCGCGAGATTAAGTCCGTCAAGCACCTTTTCTTCGCCAAATGACACGAAAATGTCTTTAAGCTCAATTATATTTTGTTTGGTCATTTAACCACATCCCCCTTTGTCAAACACCCAAGTGTCGACAGTAGTAAAATTACGGCAAATCCGTATTACCCCTGCGCGATACCCCGATTGCCTTTTTGTATGCCCTGTTGACAAAGGGTTTTTCATAGTCCTGCAAAACGCGAACTACGGCACACATTAGTACCAATCGTCTTTCTACACAGATGCGTTAAATTAATATTTGTATGTATATATTAACACTAATAAAGATAAGGCTAAACAGGCAAAAAGTCAAGTAAAATTTGCAAAAAATGTAGAATTTTTGGCAGGAATTTTGCGGTAATTTTTGTAAAACTTTAATTTGCTTTGTTTTTCGTCTGAATGCTTAAAAATGCTCGATTTTTAATTTAAAAAAACACATGGCAAAAAATGGCGCGGAAAAATCCGCGCCGTGTTCTTTTAGTCTTTATTCTCGAACTTGTTATCGTTCTTTTTATTGTCATTCTTGTTCTGATTATTTTTATTTTGGTTATTATTGTTCTGATTGTTTTTATTTTGATTGTTGTTATTGTTTCTGTTTTTGTTATCGTTCACAAAAATCACCCCGCTTTCGGCATTAGTTTTTGTTGCTTGCGAGGCGATTATTCTTTATTTTATATTAAATAAAATTTTGGCATTTTTAGATGTTAATTCTAAAATGTTTTGCGTGGTTGTACCACGAATTTCGGCGATTTTTTGCGCGGTGAACTTTATCATACCTGAGTGACACAGCTTGCCGCGATATGGCTCGGGCGCAAGATAGGGACAATCGGTTTCGACAAGTAATAATTCATCAGGAATTATTTTTACCACGTCGGGCAGTTTTTTTGCATTTTTAAATGTAATAACACCGCCCACACCGATATACATACCAAGTTTTATAATTTCCTGCGCCATTTCTACACTGCCCGAATAGCAGTGAACCACACCCTTTGGCTTGTGCTTTTTTAAAATGTCAAGCGTATCGCCGTGCGCATCACGGTCGTGAACAAGAATTGGTAAATCAAGTTCTTTTGCAAGAAGTATTTGTTTCTCAAAAATCTCGATTTGGCTCTGTTTGTTATCATCCACCCAATAATAGTCAAGACCGATTTCACCGATAGCAACACACTTTTTGTGTGCGGCAAGGGCACGGATTTGCTCAACAGTGGTACCGGAGTCTATATTACCCGGATGAATACCCACTGCGGCATAGACAAAGTCATAATCCTCTGCCATTTTAAGCGCCTTTTTTGATGATGCCGCATCACATCCGCAAGTCACTACTCCACAAACACCGTTTTGATTCATTTCCTCAAATAACTCGTCACGTATCTCGTCAAAGCGCTCATCGTCATAATGTGAGTGTGTATCAAAAATAGGGTAGGAGTTTTTTAAATCGTCGCTATACATTATCTGATTTTGCATCCTTCGGGAATATCGTCAACAAATATTACCTTAACGTCATCATTCGGACAATCGGCTGCCAAAATCATACCGTTGGATTCTACTCCACAAAGAACGGCAGGCTTTAGATTAGAAACAACGATTACGTTGCGACCTATTAGCTCATCGGGTGTGTAATATTTTGCAATACCTGAGGCTACCGTTCGCGGTTTTCCACTACCGTCGTTAAGGGTAAGTTTTAAGAGTTTCTTTGCCTTTGGAATAGGCTCACAAGCAACTATTTTTGCGGTTGTAAGCTCAACCTTTGCAAAATCGTCAATAGAGATTTCGGGCAGTTTTACAATGTTTTCAGCCTTTTCGGCTTCTTGTGCCTTTTTAGCTTGTTCGGCGGCAATTTCTTCAAGAACTTTCGGCATATCTATGCGTGCAAAAAGCGGTGTTGCTTCGCCTACGGTGAATTCGCTTACCCTACCAAATGCAAGTTCGGTACAGTCGCTGTTGATTTGAGCGGCAATACTCTTACAACTTGACGGGATAACAGGGGTGAGCATAATGCCGAGCAGACGGATACCTTCAAGCAGATTATAGAGTACAGCATTAAGTCGGGGGAGAGTCGCCTCGTCCTTTGCCAGTACCCAAGGTGTTGTCTCGTCAATATACTTATTACATCTTTTTGCAAAATTCATTACGCATTCACAAGCATCTGCGTTGCGGTAGTTATCCATAAGTGAATAGTACTTTGTGATTGTTTCAGCCGCACAATTGATAAGCTCGTTATCAAGCTCGTCGCGAGACTCGGGCGCTGTTACCTTGCCACCGAAGTATTTGTTTGTCATAGCGACCGTGCGGTTTACAAGGTTACCAAGCGTATTAGCAAGGTCAGCGTTAAATTTTGTAATAAAGCTTTCGTAGGTGATGGTGCCGTCCTGTGTAAATGGAATTTCAGAAAGCAAGTAGTAACGAACAGCGTCAATACCAAAACGGGCGGCAAGCTCATCGGCATAGATAACGTTACCCTTTGATTTAGACATTTTGTCTTCGCCTACAAGCACCCACGGGTGACCTAATACCTGCTTTGGAAGCGGTTCGCCCAGAGCCATCAAAATAATCGGCCAATAGATTGTGTGGAAACGCACAATATCTTTACCTATAACGTGCAAATCTGCAGGCCACAATTTTTTGTACTGCTCGCTACTGCCATCAGGATTATAGCCTACACCTGTGATATAGTTAGAGAGCGCATCAATCCAAACGTAGATAACGTGCTTATCGTCAAAGCTTACGGGCACGCCCCACTTGAATGATGAACGTGATACACAAAGGTCTTGCAGACCTGGTTTTATAAAGTTGTTAAGCATCTCGTTTTTGCGAGATTCGGGTTTTATAAAGTCGGGGTTTTGCTCATAGTATTCAACAAGTTTGTCCTGATATTTTGAAAGACGCAAAAAGTAAGCTTCTTCTTTTGAGTCAATAACCTCACGTCCACAGTCGGGACATTTGCCGTCTACAAGCTGTGACTCGGTGTAGAAAGATTCACAAGGCACACAGTATTTGCCTTCGTAGGTGCTTTTGTAAATATCACCTTGGTCATAAAGCTTTTTAAATATCTTTTGAACGGCATCTTCGTGGTAGTCGTCGGTAGTGCGGATAAACTTGTCATAACAGGTGTCGAGTGAATCCCAAACCGCCTTTATATTAGCGGCGGCATTGTCTACAAACTCTTTTGGACTGATGCCGTCAGCCTTTGCATATTCTTCAATCTTTTGACCGTGCTCGTCAGAGCCTGTCATTAAATAAACGTCAAAGCCCATCATCTTTTTGTAACGTGCAATCATATCAGCAAGTACAATATCGTATGCGTTGCCAATGTGCGGCTTGCGCGATGCGTAGGCTATCGCGGTTGTGATGTAAAATTTTTGTTTGTCATTCATAGTATATTCCTCCTACGGCTTTCGAATGAGAAAACCGATTATTGATAAAACGGTGGTGGCAATGCCGTAAAGCAAAACCATGGACGGCTCGGGCATAGACATAAGTCCCGAAAAAGCCGCGTAAACAAAGTAGAGCGCGCCAAATATTGCGAACAGTGTATGGAGTACAGTGAGCAAGCGGTTACATTTTTTGATGCCAGATGCGCAGTTTACTATTTTTATAAGTTCGAGTCCTGAACCGCGGAATACGGCGGGAGCCGAACAACTTGCCACATCGGGCACAAGGCTTTTATACATATGCACGCCCGCGTTGGTCATAATCTTTACCGAATCGTCGTAAAGACCGAAATAGTCGCAAAGCATTTCCTCGGTGACGTTGGGGTCACAGTTTTCTACAAGCATCATCACGCCAAGATCGGTGATTTTGTGCATCTGCTTTGCAACCGTGGGGTCAACGTTATACTGAATTACCACAAGCGCGCAGGCTGTGGTGGCAGTCGCAACGTATACGGGGAAATATCCCTTGCGCAAAATCTTTTTGTCAACCTCAAGGCTGGGTATTTCTATTCCGTGCGCCTTCATAAGCGAGCGATTGCCTATAAACAGCGGCTCGTTATCTACCCAACCCGAAATACCAAGATTTTTTTCGTATTTTACGGTGTCGGAATCGGGAATAGAATAAGAAGAATTTGAACCAGCTATCTGCTGGAAAATAGCAGATAGCGGACTGCCCACAGCCGCGGTAAGAGAAGCGGCACGAAGCAAGATATTATCAATATTGTTGTTTGACAGCACCTTCATATTATGCATAGTAACAGTGCCCTCAGGAAAAATGTCGTTAATGTGAACAACGGCGGCATTTACGTTTTCTATTTTTTCTGCGCCGTAAAGACCTGCTATCATATCGCCTTTCGCGTTAAGTTTTTTCGTCGCTGATGAAAGCGGAAGCGTATCTATAAAGAAAACCGACGGCAGAGCCGCAAGACAGGATATACTTGCGGCGGCGAAGACCGCGTCGAAAATGCTGTCGTAGTAAAAATAGGACACAAGTCCGCAAAGCAGGGACAGTCCGAGTGTCACAAAAAACACGGCCGAAATTTTGCCCGACATAACCTTGTGAAACTCGAAGTGCTTCATAAAGTTTTCGACAAAATTTGTCTTTTTGTGCGCGGCAACCAAGACGTCACCCTCGATACTGTTTTTTGCCATAGCAAAGGTGGTGGCGGGGTCGCTTATAAGTGTTATCGCATTTTTGGGATTTTCGTTTGTGATTTGTTTTAAACTGTTAAGCTTAGATGAAACACTCTTAAATTTGCAGACTACACGTACAAAGAGTATAATTGCGCAAAGCAGAATAATGTAGTATGCGTTAGACTCTGTAAGCGCGGCTGTGACACCAAGGGAGAGTGTAAGCAGTGAGCAAAGGGAGGAGAGCACGTCAAATTGTGAGCGCTGCTTCAGCAGATTTTTGAAATCGAAAAACATATCGCTGTTTGCCGCGACAGATACCAGCAAAAAGGCAGAGCAGACAAACATTGCGCTTTTGGGGCTTGCGATAATAAAGTCGTATACGGGTGGCAAAAGGAATACTGACAATGCAATTATTGTGAGCAGCGATATAAAAGCGTCTATAAAAAACGAACGCTTTTGTTTTGCGAGTCGACGTAACAGCTTCTTGCCGCTTGCCATATCACAGAATTCGTCTTCAGGTGAAAAATCCTCAAAATCCGATTGGTGAAGATTTGGAGACGAGTAGCTTGAAATATTCTCGGGTATATGGTCACTAAGATCTATATGCTTTGTGACACTGCTTATTGTTATGTGGTCGGTATTACCCTTGTTATCCTTTATGGGCGTAAAGCGGATGGTCGCCGTGTTGGATATAGAGCTGTCGGTGGTAATGCCAACCTCGTGGGTGTCAATATCAGAAATATCGGGCACGCTGATATCGGGTTGCTCTACGGGCTTTTCCTCGGGGAAAAGATTTTCGTAAAGCGCGCGCGCCTCACGGGTTTCGGCGTCGTTTACCATCTGCTCGAACGCGGGGGTAGGGGTTGCGGGTTCGGTTGGTTTTTTAGACTCGGGCTTTGGCTTTTCTTCTGTTTTGGGAGAAGAATTTTTTGCCTTGTCTTTGCCCAAATCGTCAAAAACAAAATCCAATCCGTATTTTTCGGACAGATTTTTCATAGCACTCTCGCCGCTACTTTTAAGAATATCAGCGACGCTTTGCAGCTCGTAAAGCGGCTCTTTGTTTTCCGACACGTCGTGACCCTGCTCGTCAATGGTGTATCTTTTTACCTTTTCGACAAGGGTTTTCTTATCCTCTTTTATAATGTCGGGTTTGACAACGGGAGCATTCACGTCTTGGCTTTCCGCTTTGGGTTCTTGCTCTGCCATCGTGTCAGGCAACTCTATCTTTTCATTTTTAGGAGTTACAGGCTCTGAAACGTTCATACGCTTTTTAAGAGAATCAAGAGCGCTCGTTTTTGTGACGGGCTGCTCGTCGTCACCAAGCACCCAAAGACCTGATATTTCGTCTGCGGTCATTGCGTGTGGCGCTAAGTTTTTGTCGCCCGATATTTTTATAGGCTCGTCATCGGTGTTGATGATAAAGCCGTTGTTTTCATTTTTTCGTTTTGAGAAAAATCCCATATTTATTTTCCCACCATTTTATTTTAAATTCCTTTTTCGTACCACTTCGTACATAAGCACGCCTGCGGCTACCGACGCATTAAGCGAATTTATCTCGCCGCACATAGGAAGTGAAATAATGCCGTCGCATTTTTTAGCGGTCAGCGTGCCGATACCCTTGCCCTCGTTACCTATAACAATAGCACAGGGGATATCATAGTCGGTCTGCGTATATGGCGCACCGTCCATATCAGCGCCAAACACCCATATACCTTTTCCTTTTAGTTCGTCAATTGTGTTTGCAATATTTGTAACGCGCGCAACCTTCATATATGCGAGCGCGCCTGCCGAGGTTTTTTCAACCGTGGCGTTAAGTGATGCCGAGCGACGCTTTGGAATAATAATTCCGTGCACACCGCATGCCTCAGCCGTACGGATAATAGCGCCAAGGTTGTGTGGATCTTCGATTTCGTCACAGATTATAATAAAAGGTTTTTGCTGTCTTTGTTCCGCAGTTTTAAGGATTTCCTCTACGGTAGAGTATTCCTGACTTGCGATCATTACCGCAACGCCCTGATGGTTACCACCACCGCAATAATAGTCAAGCTTTTGCGGACTGATTTCTTTTATAAGTATACCGCGGGCAGCACACTTAGCTCGGATTGCCGTAACCGAGCCGCCGTTTACACCGTGGGCTATAAGCAAGCGGTCAATTTCACGTCCTGAACGCAACGCTTCCATAACAGGGTTTCTGCCGTATATAATGTTGCCTTGCTTTGAGTCAAGGTTTTCTTGTATTTTAAGTTCCATAAAAATCACCCGAACATAATAATTCAAAGTAAGTATAACATACATAAATAAAAAAATAAAGAGCAAAATAACAAAAATGGAGGTAATTTTTATGAAGATTAAATCGGTACAGGGTTTTGAACTTTTAGACTCGCGTGGCAATCCGACGGTTGCGGCGCGTGTTACTTGCGAGGACGGGAGTCAAGGCTTTGCCATAAGTCCGTCGGGCGCGTCAACGGGTATGTACGAGGCGCACGAGCTTCGCGACGGCGACAGCGCTCGCTATATGGGCAAGGGCGTTACAAAGGCTGTAAATAATATAAATGGTGAAATTAACAAATTACTACAGGGAAAATGTGTTTTTAATCAGCGCGAAATTGATAATGCTATCATATCTGCCGACGGCACCGAAAATAAATCTCGACTTGGCGCTAATGCTACGCTGGCGGTGTCGCTGGCAGTCGCAAAGGCGGCGGCAAACTGCAAAAAATTGCCGCTTTATAAGTATCTTGGCGGTGTAAATGCTACACACTTGCCGCGACCTATGATGAACATTTTAAACGGCGGCGCCCACGCGGCAAATAATATTGATATACAGGAATTTATGATAATACCCGATAATGCCAAAAGTTTTGCCGACGGACTGCGTATTTGCGCTGAAATATATCATAACTTAGGTAAAATTTTGAAGGAAAAAGGCTTATCGTCGGGCGTAGGTGACGAGGGCGGTTTTGCGCCGAATCTTGACAGCGACGAGGCGGCTATAGAGCTTATTTTACAAGCGGTAGAAAAGGCAGGCTACAGCGGTCAGATAAAAATTGCTTTGGACGTTGCATCAAGTGAATGGTGTCGTGACAGCAAATATACACTGCCTAAGCGCGATAAAACCGTCACCGCCGAACAACTTATAGAGTATTATAGCGAGCTTATAAGTAAATACCCGATTATATCTATAGAGGACGGACTGAGCGAAAACGATTGGAACGGATGGCAAAAACTTACTGAAAAGCTGGGTGACAAGCTGCAGCTTGTAGGCGACGATCTTTTTGTTACTAATCCAAAAAGATTTAAAATGGGCTTTGATAAAAATGTTGGCAATGCCGTGCTTGTAAAGCCAAATCAGATAGGCACCCTTACCGAAACGCTGGACGTTGTTCGTATGGCACAGAAAAACGGCTATGCGGCGGTAATTTCACACCGTTCAGGTGAAAGCGAGGATACAACCATTGCGGATATTGCGGTGGCGACAAATGCAGGTCAGATTAAAACCGGCGCGCCCTGCCGTACCGATAGGGTAGCCAAGTATAATAGACTTTTGATGATAGAGAGCGAAATAAATGCTTGTTGACTTTTATGACGTTGTAATGTAAAATAAATAAGCAGCAGGGACTGCGGTCGTTTTGACTTGCGGTCCCTTTTTTACGGAAAATTACGGAGTGATTTTATGAAAAAATTTGATACTGTGATAATTGGCGGCGGTATAGGCGGACTTATGGCGGCTTATCGCCTACACAAAAACAGTCCCGATATGACCATCGCCATAACCGAGCGCGGTAACGAGCTTGAAAAACGTAACTGCCCGGCAAGTAAAAACAACGGTTGTATTCACTGTAAAATTTGCAGTATTACAAGCGGTTATGCGGGTGCAGGAGCCTTCAGTGACGGCAAGTTTAATCTTGGCACCGCTTACGGCGGCACCTTGGGTGAGGAGCTTGGCGACGACGTTGCAAATCTTTACATAGATGAGGTTGACAAAATTCTTAACGAATACTGCACCTCAGGCGTTCCAAAGGTGTTTAAGTCTAATGACGAACTCCGCCTTAAGTGTATACAAAACAATCTGCGTCTGCTTGATATGAACGTAAAGCACCTTGGTACCGACAACAACTACCTTACAATGCAAAACCTTATAAACGTAATCCGCGCGACAGGTACCGAGCTTTACAGCTTTTACGACTGTGTTGATATTGAAAAACAGGACGGCGGTTACGCTCTTAATTACGCAAACGGCGAGACCTTCGAGGCTAAAAACATAATTATCGCAACAGGCCGTTCGGGCGCTAACTTTGTGTCAGAATTTTGCAAATCAAACGGCGTAAAAATGCGTTCCAATCACATAGATATCGGTGTAAGAGTCGAGATGAAGGATATTATTTGGCGTGAATTTTCTTCTAAAATTTACGAGCCTAAAATTCTTTATAAAACCAAAACCTTTGAGGATCGCTGTCGTATGTTCTGTTTTAATCAGGGCGGTCTGGTATCGGCAGAAAACAATCACGGTATCATCACGGCAAACGGTCACTCATATGCTCAGGCGGAGAAAAAGACCGACAACTGCAACTTTGCTATTTTGTCAAGTATTCGTTTTACAGAGCCGTTTAACCAGCCCACTGAATACGCTGAAAATATATCCCGACTTGCAAATATGATAGGTAATGGCAATGTTTTGGTGCAGCGCTTCGGCGATTTGATACGCGGCAGACGTACCAATGAGCATCGTCTTTCACAAAATACGGTAACTCCTACGCTTAAAGCGACAGCAGGAGATATTTCGCTTGTGTTACCGCACCGTATACTTACAAACATTATTGAAACTATTTATGCGCTTGATAAGGTTGCGCCAGGAACTGCTAATGATGATACTTTGCTCTACGGTTGTGAAAGCAAGTATTATTCAATTCGTCCTGAATTTATGAATAAAAAGTTTGAACTTATCGACGGAGTGTATATTATAGGTGACGGCAGTGGAATTTGCCGCGGTCTTTCACAGTCGGGCGCAATGGGTATATACGTTGCGGATTGTATAACAGGTGCAGATAACCACACCTGTCAGATATAATATTTGTGTAATATTACTACGACATTTTGTGACAAAATTTATTGACAAACACATTCTGTTGTGGTAGGATATTCTTGTAAGTGAATACCGACAGTTTGCCAATATAATTTTGGATGTATGGCCCAAGAGTTTCTACCGTAACGCCATAAGTTGCGACTATTGGTTTACAATATTTTACTTTTAGGCAGACTGTATCTTTTTACAGTCTGCTTTTATATTTTTAGGGGGGTTGATTTTAGTGGTAGCGCTCGAACAAAAGGTACTGCGCGAAGGAACAGTGCTTGAGGGTCACGTACTTAAAGTCGGCTCTTTTTTAAATCAACAGTTAGACGTTGATTTTCTTGTAGAAATGGGCAGGGAAATAGACCGTATCTATAAAAACGACGGAGTTACCAAGCTACTTACGGTTGAGTCATCGGGTATTGCGGTGGCGGTAGCGGCGGGCACGGTTATGCATCTGCCTGTGGTTTTTGCCAAAAAGAACAAAACCTCAAACGTATCGGGCGATATTTACAGCGCTATGGTACATTCCTATACGCACAACACCGATTATAAAATCGTGGTTTCTAAGGATTATATAAGCCGTGATGATAAAATCGTTATAATAGACGATTTTCTTGCTAACGGTAAGGCACTTGAGGGTCTGATAGAGATAGTAAATCAGGCAGGCGCAACACTTGTTGGCGCTACTTGCGCAATAGAGAAAGGTTTTCAGGGCGGCGGCGACCGTCTGCGTGCGCAGGGCATACGTGTAGAAAGTCTTGCCATAATTGACGAAATGAGCCCTGAGGGGATAGCGTTTCGTAAATAACTTTTGTATGTAATTTTTTACATAAAATTTTAAAAAAGAGGAGATCTTGAAAATGAAAAAGATTATCGCGCTTATTTTGGCTGTAGCAATGCTGCTCTGTTTTGCAGGCTGCGGTACAAAAGACACAAACTCTGATGCAGGTACTAAGAGTGATTTGAAGGTTGGTCTTATTTGCTTACACGGTGACGCTTCTACTTATGATAAGAACTTCATCGATGCTTTTAAAGAGGCTTGTGCAAATAAGGGACTTACTGAGGACAATTACACAATTGTTACCGACATTGCTGAAGGCACCGCTTGTTATGATCAAGCAGCCGACTTAGCAGAAACCTGTGATCTTATTTTTGCTGACTCATTTGGTCACGAGCCTTATATGATTCAGGCAGCAAAAGAATTTCCAGAGGTTGAATTCTGTCACGCTACAGGTGTAAAGGCTCATACTGAGGGTCTTGCAAACTATCACAATGCTTTTGCTTCCATCTATGAGGGCCGCTTCCTTGCAGGTGTTGCCGCAGGTATGAAGTTAGTTGAGCTTTATGGTGACGAAGAAGGCAAGGTATCCAATGAAAATGCTAAAATCGGTTATGTTGGCGCATTCCCATATGCAGAGGTTATTTCAGGCTACACTTCATTCTATCTTGGTGTAAAACACATTGTTGAAAATGCAACAATGGAAGTTCGTTATACAAACTCTTGGTACGATGAAGCCGCTGAAAAGACAACAGCTCTTGCTTTGATTGACAATGGCTGCAAATTAATCTCTCAGCACGCTGACTCTTGGGGCGCTCCTACAGCTTGTGAAGAAAGAAATATTCCTAACGTTTCATACAACGGTTCAACCGCTGAAAAATGTCCGAAAACATTTATTGTTGCTTCAAGAATTAATTGGACTCCGTATTTTGAGTATATCATCGATTGCGTTAAGAACGGCGATAAAATTGATACCGACTGGACAGGTACACTTGAAACCGGTTCTGTTGAAATCACAGAAGTTGGTGCAGCTGCTGCAGAAGGCACTCAGGCAAAACTTGATGCTGTTAAAGCAAAGCTTATTGATGGTTCACTCAAGGTATTCGATTGCTCTACCTTCACAGTAGATAACAAAGCATTAACTTCATTTGTAGCTGATGTTGATGATGCAGGAGATTTTGTTCCCGAAACAGAAGTTGTTGAGACAAGCGGTGACATTACTTTCGTAAATGAAAGCGCAAAGCGTTCTGCTCCTTACTTCAATGTTATTATTGATGGTATCACTGCTGTTACCGAATAATCTTTTTGTACTTATTCTATTAAAAAAGGCGAAGCGGAACAACTTCGCCTTTTTTAAATAATTTCAATCCTTTGTTAATTAAGGAGTTTCTTATGGATAAAACTGTTATTTTACAATTAAAAAACATTACCAAAAAATTTGGCGCTAAGATTATAGCGAACAATAACGTAAGCTTAGATGTGTATAAAGGTGAAATTCTTTCTATACTTGGTGAAAACGGTTGTGGAAAAACAACACTTATGAATATGGTTGCTGGAATTTATTATCCCGATTCCGGCAAAATTCTTATAAACGGTGAAGAGGTTATAATTCGTTCTCCGCGTGATGCTTTTGAGCATAAAATAGGTATGATTCATCAACACTTTAAATTAATTGATATTTTTAGTGCGGCGCAAAATGTTGCATTAGGTGTTGAGGGTGAAAAATTCAATCTTAAAGAAGTAAATAACCGTATTAAAGAGATGGCAAACAAATACGGATTTAATATAAATCTTGATAAGAAAATCTATGAAATGTCTGTTTCGGAAAAGCAAACGGTTGAAATTTTAAAGGTTTTATACCGAGGCGCAGATATTCTTATATTAGATGAACCTACTGCAGTTTTAACTCCGCAAGAAATAAGAAGTTTATTTAAAATATTACGTGCTATGAGGGATGATGGTAAGTCAATTATTATCATTACGCATAAATTAAATGAGGTTATGGAAATCTCGGATAGGGTAACCGTTTTGCGCAAGGGAGACAATATAGCTACGGTAAATACAGCCGAGACCAGTGAAAAAGAGCTCACTGAAATGATGGTCGGTGAAAAAATAGATCTTAACATTAATCGCACCGAACCTGTTGATAGAAAACTGCGACTTTCCGTTTCGGGTTTAACAATCAAAAATTCCGATGCTTATAAAGTGCTTGATAATGTTTCGTTTGATGTCTATGGCGGTGAAATTCTCGGCATTGCAGGCATTGCAGGCAGCGGTCAAAAAGAGCTTCTTGAAGCAATAGCAGGTCTTAATAATTATGAGTCGGGTGAATTGATTTATTATCATCCAAAAAAGGACAAGCCCGTTTCTTTCTTTCACAAAACTTATAGGCGTGTTATGGAGCTTAATGGTGAAAATGCTTTTAAGGATAAAAAAGGTAACGATATTGACCTTCGCGGTATGACTAAAAAAGATGTTAAAGAAATCGTAAACAATGAGATGGTTATATTCAAAGAGGATGAGGTTATTGATTTAAAGGATAAATCACCGAGAGAAATTCGTGAACTCGGCATCCGCCTTTCTTTTGTTCCTGAGGATCGTCTTGGAATGGGACTTGTCGGAAATATGGATATTATTGACAATATTATGCTTCGCAGTTATCGTAAGGGTAAATCGGTTTTTCTTGATAGAAAACGCCCTGCTGACCTTGCGGATAGAATAATAAACGAATTAAAGGTCAACACTCCCGATTCGCATACGGCAGTCAGAAAGTTATCAGGCGGTAATGTTCAAAAGGTGCTTGTTGGTCGCGAAATTGCGGCATCGCCTGCTATTTTAATGACGGCTTATCCCGTTCGCGGACTTGATATCAATTCATCATATACCATTTATAATCTTCTTAACGAACAAAAGCAAAGGGG
Organism: Clostridia bacterium; assembly: GCA_017442225.1. GTDB lineage: Bacteria > Bacillota > Clostridia > Oscillospirales > Acutalibacteraceae > UBA737. The sequence goes on along the minus strand of JAFSAR010000013.1, from coordinate 24,077 downwards.
AGTAGCTGTGGTTTTTGTAGGTGAAGATTTGGATGTTTTGATGGCGCTTAGTGATAGAATTATGGTTTTAAGCGATGGTAAGGTAACAGGTATTGTTGATGCCAGAACAACCACAAAGGATGAAATAGGTCTTTTGATGGTTAAATCTGATAAAAACGAGGTGAAGGAATGAAGAAGAAAAATAATTTAAAGGAACCCTTTGTTCGTATTGTAAAGCGTGATAATATAAAAGTTAAAAATATAATTCTTATTTATTCCATCGCTGTTATAGGGGGACTTCTTTTAAGCGGCTTTATTTCTATGCTGTTCTCAGACAAGGGTTTGTTTGATTTTTTCCAATCACTGTTTGAAGGCGCTTTTGGCAGTGATCGCAAATTCTGGCTTTTGCTTCAGGATACTACTCTATTGCTTGGCGCATCAATGGCGTTACTTCCTGCCTTTAAAATGAAATTTTGGAATTTGGGTGGTAACGGACAAATACTTGTAGGTTGTCTTTCGGCTATTGCGTGTATGTTTTATCTTGGCGGCAAGGTTGATGACGGTATTATAATATTGATTATGTTTTTTGCCAGTGTTTTCGCAGGCGCTTTATGGGCATTTATACCGGCATTTTTTAAGGCAAAGTTTAATACTAACGAATCACTATTTACTCTTATGATGAACTATATAGCACAAGGTCTTGTTTCGTTGTTTATTACAATATGGGTTAAATCAGGTTCGGGTGTTTTAGCGCCTATTCAATACGGTAACATTCCCGATATAGGTAACAAGTATTTATTGCCAATTATTATGTTCTCTTTAATCACAATTGTAATGCATATTTATCTTCGTTCTTCAAAGCACGGATATGAAATATCGGTTGTGGGAGAAAGCATTAATACCGCAAAATATGTGGGTATCAAGGTTGATAAGGTTATTATTCGTACAATGATTTTATCCGGTGCTATTGCAGGTCTTGTAGGCTTTGTTCTTGCGGGCTCAATCAACCATACAATAAACACTTCGTCTGCAAACAACATGGGATTTACAGGTATTATGGCAACCTGGCTTGCGAATTTTAATCCCTTGATTATTATCATTACAAGTTTCTTCATTACTTTCATTTCCAAGGGTATGACGCAGGTAAGAAAAACGTTTATGTTTACAAATGATTCAATATCAAACATTGTTGTTGGTGTTGTATATTTTGCGGTAATTATTTGTTCGTTCTTTATAAATTACAGACTTGTTTTTAGAAAAAAAGAAAAGGAGGAAATTAAGAAATGACAATTACCTTCTTAATGAGCGCCATTGCTATTGGCACTGTTCTTCTTTTTGGATGCGTTGGTGAAACAATTACTGAAAAGGTCGGGCATTTGAATCTCGGTATTCCGGGAATTATGTGTACAGGTACGGTAGGGGGCTGCCTGTTTATAAGCTTATACCTTAATAGCTTGGAAAAGGTTGAAAGCGCATCGTGGATAATGCTTATTTTATCTTCGCTTTTTGGCGCGTTCCTATTTGCCTGTCTTACAGGTGGAATTTACGCCGTGATGACAATCACATTGCGTTGTAATCAAAATATTACAGGTCTTGCAATTACAACCTTTGGCAACGGCTTGACTCAATTTTTAATGCATTCTTATGTTGATAGAAGTAACTTTTCAATAGCAGGTAAAATCATCGCTAAAAGCTTACCCTTTGCTGAAAACTCAAACGGTATAGTTAAGGTGCTTTTTGGACATGGTTTTTATGTGTATTTTGCTATTGCTATTGCCTTGCTTACAAACTTTATTTTTAATCGCACAAGGGTAGGTCTTAATCTTAGAGCTATAGGTGAAAGCACAGCAACTGCCGATGCTATGGGTGTTAATATTACGCGTTATAAATATATTGCAATTTTAGTAGGTAGCGGTATAGCAGGTTTTGGCGGCGTATTTTATATTATGGATTATGTTAAAGGAAGTTGGGAAAATGCGGCAACTATCGAAGCGTTTGGATGGCTTTCTATTGCGCTTGTTATTTTTAGTATATGGAAGCCAAGTGTTTCTATAATCGCATCTTACCTTTTTGGCGCTTTATATATTGCGGCATTCGTGTTTGGAAATATTTCGTTTTCCGGTCGTGAGGTTTTGAAAATGCTTCCTTATGTAATCACGATAATTGTTTTAATTGCTACAAGTATGATGAATAAACGCGAGCATCAACCTCCAGCAAGCTTGGGTCTTAATTATTTTAGAGAAGAGAGATAATCTAACTATAAATATTTAACTGTATGTGTAAAATGAGGATATATGTAAATCAACTTTGACTTTATATAAAATTTATGGTATATTAAGTTAGTGCTTATATAAAGTTTAATGTTTAGGCGGTGCAGATAATGTTAGAAAAAAGTTTGGTAAGTGTTTGCATAAATGCATATAATGCTGAAAAGTATATTATGCAAACCATTGAATCAGTAATAAACCAAACATATAAGAATTTACAAATAATCGTTGTTGATAATTGTTCTACAGATAATACTTTAAATATTATTAAATCAATAAATGATGATAGAATCGAATATTACCAAACATCGCTTAACGGTCATATGTCTTTTGCGTGCAATGAAGCGCTAAAACATGTTAAAGGTGATTATGTTGCACATTTGGATGCCGATGATTTATGGACATTAGACAAAATAGAGAAACAGGTTAATTTTTTAGAAGAAAATTCTGAATATGGTGCTTGTTTTACGTACGCTGAAATAATAGATGAATCCAGTAATATTGCAGATCAAAATTTCGATCTAATGAGAAAAATTTTTATTTTAAAAAATAGATCGCATGCCGAAATGTATAGATTTTTATTCGACAATTCTAATAGGATGTGTCATTGTAGTGCTCTTATAAGAACTAATATTATCAAAAAAGTCGGGAATTATGATGTTTCTACGTTGTATTTGCAAGATTTTGATTATTGGATGCGTTTGCTTACCATAAGTCCTATATATATTATTCCAGAAAAATTAACACTGGTTAGAAGACATTCAGACAATAACAGTGATATGACTAAAGAAAAATGGGTTGCACACGATAATGAATTTGCAAGAATTATTTATAAATCAATAAACCTTTGTCCTGATGATTTGTTTTTTAAAGCATTTTCAGACAAACTAAGATTTAAAGGCGAGCATACTCATGAGGAAATTGAACTTGAAAAAGCCTTTCTTTTGCTTGAGGGAACTCGCGTTTGCAATGGTAATCCAGTTTTAGGTATATATAAGTTTGCAGAATTATTTAAACAAGAAAAATATGTAAAACTTGCCGCTGAAAAATTCAACTTTACAACAAGAGATTTATATAAAATTCAAACATCATATATTTATTTTGACTCACAAAAATGTTGTGATACTGCAGAAGTATATTATGATTACGGTGATGGATATACCGAGTCAAACAAAACGATGATTAAATCAAGTGAGACTTTAGGCAGTTATGATTTTTCTGTAAAACTTCCGCAAAATGTTAAATCTATAAGAATTGATCCCGTTAACAACGCATTTTGTATAATGAAAAATATTTGCATTGTCGCAAACGGACAAGAATTAAGTTTTAATGGCAATTACATTAGCATGGATGATAAAAAAGAAACTCTGTTTTTCTTTAACAGGGATCCTCAAATATGGGTAAATATTGATGCCGAAATAAAAGAGTTAAATGTAAGATTTAATATAATTGTGTTTAATTTTAAAAATATTATATCAAATCGTTTTGATGACGCTGATAATGCAATTGGTGTATTGGAGGATAAGATAGTTTCATACCAAGAGATTATAAATAATCAGACCGAAATTATTTTTGAAAAAGAATCTTTAATTAAAGAAAAACAAACTACAATTGAAGCGCAACAAGATATTATTAAAAATAAAGAGCAAGTTATATTAAATAAAGATAATGTGATTGCTAATATTAACGATAATTATAATGCGCTTAATGCACAGTATATTGATATTACAAATAGTTTTTATTGGCGTATAACCGCAATTCCAAGAAAAATTACGCACAAGATGAAAAACATTATAGCCAGACACAGAAAACTAATGCTCTTATTTGTCTTTGCAAAAGGTTTTTTGCGCGGTGGTTTTAAAGAAGGGAAAAGACGAGTTGTAAATTATAAAACATTCCTTGAAAACAATCAAATTAAATCACCCAAAAACAATAGAGATTTGATTAAAATAAGTGCCGCGCAGCGCAAGTTTGAAGAGCGTTATTCGTTTAAGAAATGTCCTAAAATCAGTATTTTAGTGCCTCTTTACAACACACCCGATAATTTCTTACAGGAGATGATCGATTCTGTAAGGGAACAGACCTATAAAAATTGGGAACTTTGTCTTGCTGATGGCAGTGATGAAAAACATGAAAATGTTGGTAAGTATTGCACAACACTTGCAAAAAAAGACAAGAGAATCAAATATGTCAAATTAACCGAAAACAAGGGCATTTCTGACAATACAAATGAATGCTTAAAGATTGCCACCGGCGATTATATTTCGCTGTTTGACCACGATGATTTGTTGCATCCTTCTGTGTTGTTTGAATATGTAAAAGAAATCAACGATACTGGCGCCGACTTTATTTACTGTGATGAACTTACCTTTACTAATGAAAATAAAGAGTTTAATATTGTACTAAAACATCACAAGCCTGAATTTTCTCCCGACACTCTTCGCAGTTATAATTACATTTGTCATTTTTCTTGTTTTTCAAGAAAATTGTACGAAATGGTCGGCGGTTTTAACAAAGAGTACGATGGCAGCCAAGATTACGATTTGATTTTACGACTTACTGAAAAGGCGCAAAAGATAGTTAGAATTCCTAAATTACTCTATTTTTGGCGTTCACACGCGGCTTCGGTAGCGTCGGGTTCATCGGCAAAACCATATGTTGTAAATGCGGCCGAAAAGGCGTTAGCGGCTCATCTTGAAAGAATAGGTCTTAAAGGAACAGTAAAGGAATCTTACGCACCTACCACATATAAAATAGACTATGAAATTATAGGCAATCCAAAGATTTCAATTATTATTCCAAACAAAGACCATATAGAAGATCTTGAAAAATGCGTAAATTCCATCCTGTCGTTATCTACATATAAAAATTATGAAATAATTATTGTAGAAAATAACAGTGATGAACAGCGAACCTTTGAGTATTACGAAAAACTTGAGAGGAAAAATGATAATATAAAGGTTGTTTTTTGGAAAGAAAAGGCATTCAATTATTCTGCAATTAACAATTTTGGAGCAAAATTTGCAAGTGGCGAGTATATTCTTTTGCTTAATAATGATATAGAGGTCATTACACCTAACTGGCTAGAAGAAATGCTTATGTTTGCTCAGCGTAAAGATGTTGGTGCAGTGGGCGCGAAACTTTATTTCCCCGATGATACTATTCAGCATGCTGGTGTTATTTTGGGAATAGGTGGTGTTGCGGGACATTCGCACAAGTATTTCGATAAAAATGAGTATGGATATGTATCAAGAGCGGTGATTTCTCAAAATCTAAGCGCTTGTACAGCTGCGTGCTTGCTTATCAGAAAAGACGTGTTTGACGAAGTGCAGGGACTAGACGAGGGATTTGCCGTTGCGTTTAATGATATTGACCTTTGCATGAAGATAAGAAAATCGAAATATCTGATAGTTTTTACACCCTATGCCGAATTCTATCATTATGAATCCAAAAGCAGGGGACAGGAGGATTCTCCTGAAAAAGTAGCTCGTTTTAACAGCGAAATTAATAGATTTATGAAAAAATGGAGCAGAGAACTTAAAGCAGGAGATCCTTACTATAATCCTAACCTTACTTTAAAGAGTGAAGATTTTTCAGTTACTGCAAGCGATGAGCAATAAAGATTTATCTGTTGAATTTAGGACTTAAAAGTAAAAAATATCTAAAACAAGCAGTTGCTTTCGGGCAACTGCTTGTTTTATTGAAATAAAAATTTTGAAAAGAAATGTTATATAGTGGTAAATATAACTTAAATAAATAAAAATTTGCCAAATTTTTAACAAAAACAAAATTTTCTTATTTACTTTTTAATTTAAAAGTGTTATTATATATCCGTATGAGACTGTCTAGGCTATTTTTAGCCATATTAAATCGTGCAGCCTCTCGAATAAAATTTTTTGGAGGAATTTTAACATGGCAAGAAAGTTTAAAACCATGGATGGTAACAACGCTGCGGCTCACGTTTCTTATGCGTTTACCGAAGTAGCAGGTATTTACCCGATTACACCATCCAGCCCAATGGCAGACTATGTTGACCAGTGGTCAGCACAGGGCCTAAAAAACATTTTTGGAACAAAGGTTAACGTTGTTGAAATGCAGTCCGAAGCCGGCGCTGCAGGTACAGTTCACGGCTCACTCGCAGCAGGTGCTCTTACCACAACATTTACCGCTTCACAGGGTCTTCTTTTGATGATTCCTAATATGTACAAAATCGCAGGCGAATTGTTGCCTTCAGTTTTCCACGTATCAGCTCGTTGTGTTGCGAGCCACGCTCTTAACATCTTTGGTGACCACTCTGACGTTTATGCATGCCGTCAGACAGGTTTTGCAATGCTTGCTGAAACCAACACTCAGGAAGTTATGGACCTTGGTGCAGTAGCACACTTGGCTTCAATTAAGGGTCGCGTACCTTTCATTAACTTCTTTGACGGTTTCCGTACTTCCCACGAGCTTCAGAAGATTGAGGTTTGGGATTATGAAGACCTTAAAGAAATGTGCGATATGGATGCAGTTGATGCATTCCGTAAGCGCGCTCTTAACCCTGAGCGTCCTGTAATGCGTGGTTCACACCAGAACGACGACATCTTCTTCCAGAACAGAGAAGCTTGCAACAAGTACTATGAAGCTCTTCCTGCAATTGTTGAAGAATATATGGACAAGGTTAATGCAAAGCTTGGTACTGATTATAAACTCTTCAACTACTACGGCGCACCTGACGCAGAGCGTGTAATCATCGCAATGGGTTCATTCTGCGACGTTGCTGAAGAAGTTATTGACTATATGCTCGCTGCAGGCGAAAAGGTTGGTCTTATCAAGGTAAGACTTTACCGTCCGTTTGCTGCTGATAAGTTTGTTGAGGCTATTCCTGCAACATGTAAGAAGATTGCTGTTCTTGACAGAACAAAGGAGCCTGGTTCTTTGGGCGAACCTCTTTATATGGACGTTGTTGGTGCTTTGGCGCAGACAGGCCGCAAAATTGACACCGTTATCGGTGGCCGTTACGGTCTTGGCTCAAAGGATACTCCTCCTTCAAGCGTATTCGCTGTATATAAGGAACTTGCAAGCGATGCTCCACGCCACAACTTTACAATCGGTATCGTAGACGACGTTACCAATCTTTCACTCGTTGAAGAAGAAGCTCCAAACACTGCTGCTGAAGGCACAATCGAGTGCAAGTTCTGGGGTCTTGGCGGCGACGGCACAGTTGGTGCTAACAAAGACTCTATCAAGATTATCGGTGACCACACCGACAAGTATGTTCAGGCATACTTCCAGTATGACTCCAAGAAAACCGGTGGTATCACAATTTCTCACCTCCGTTTCGGCGATAAGCCAATCAAGAGCCCATACTATATCAACAAGGCTGACTTCGTTGCTTGTCATAACCCATCATACGTAATCAAGGGTTACAAGATGGTTAACGATGTTAAACCTGGCGGTGTATTCCTTATTAACTGTCAGTGGACTCCTGAAGAACTTAACGAGCATATGCCAGCTGAAGCTAAGCGTTACATAGCTAACAACAATGTTCAGCTTTATACCGTAAACGCTATCGATATGGCGGCTGAAATCGGTCTTGGCAAGCGTACCAACACCGTTCTTCAGTCTGCATTCTTTGCGCTTTCTGAAGTTCTTCCTCGCGAAGAGGCTATCGGCTATATGAAAGAAAAAGCTCAGAAGTTTATGAAGAAGGGTAAAGAAATCGTTGAAATGAACGAGAAGGCAATCGACGCTGGCGCTAACGCTTACGTTAAGATTGACGTACCTGCTGACTGGGCTAACGCTACTGATGACAAGGCTGCTGCTAAATCAGAGGGTAACGAAAAACTCGTTAAGATGGTTGACGGCATCATGAAGCCTGTTGGCCTTATGAACGGTTATGATCTTCCTGTATCTGCATTTACCGACCACGCCGATGGTACATTTGAGCAGGGCGCATCTGCTTACGAAAAACGCGGCGTTGCTGTTATGGTACCTGAGTGGAATAATGAAACTTGTATCGGTTGTAACAAGTGCGCATTTGTATGTCCTCACGCAACAATTCGTCCATTTGCATTGTCTGCTGACGAAAAGGCTGCTGCTCCTGATACAATTAAGATTGCTACAAAAGAAAAGCTTGTTACAAACAAGGGTTATTCATATGCTCTTACAATTTCTCCGCTTGACTGTATGGGTTGCGGCGTTTGTGTTGGCGTATGTCCTACTTCATCACTCAAGATGGTATCTCAGGAATCACAACTTGCAGAACAAGCAAGCTTTGATTACTGCGTAGCAAACGTAACCGAAAAAGAAGGTATCGCGTCAAGCGCTAACCTCATTTCTTCACAGTTCAAGAAACCTCTCCTCGAGTTCTCAGGTTCATGCGCAGGTTGTGCTGAAACTGCTTATGCTCGTCTTATTACACAGCTCTTTGGTGACAGAATGTACATCTCTAACGCTACAGGTTGTTCATCAATCTGGGGCGGTCCTGCTGCTACATCACCATACACCACAGACGCTAACGGTCACGGTCCTGCTTGGGCAAACTCTCTCTTTGAAGACAACGCAGAGCACGGCTTTGGTATGTACTTAGGTCAAAAGGCTATTCGTAATCGTCTTATTGACGACGTTAAGGCTATAGTTGACGCTTGCAAGGCACCTGAAAATGTAGTTGCTGCTGCAAATGCTTACCTTGACACACTTAATGACGGCGACAAGAATGCAGCTGCATCAAAGGCGCTTGTTGAAGCACTCAAGGGCTTTGACTGTGACTGCGATATGAAGAAAGACATTCTCGCAAACCAAGAATATCTCTCCAAGAAGTCTGTATGGATCTTTGGTGGTGACGGTTGGGCATATGACATCGGCTTCGGCGGTGTTGACCACGTACTTGCTACAGGCGAAAATGTAAACATTATGGTATTTGATACCGAGGTTTATTCTAATACAGGTGGTCAGGCATCTAAGGCATCTAACATTGGTCAGGTTGCTCAGTTCGCAGCTGCTGGTAAGGCTATTAACAAGAAGAGCCTTGCTGAAATTGCAATGAGCTATGGCTATGTATACGTAGCACAAATCGCTATGGGCGCAGACCAGAACCAGACTCTTAAGGCGATTAAGGAAGCTGAAGCTTACGACGGTCCTTCAATCATCATCGGTTACTCACCTTGCGAAATGCACTCTATTAAGGGCGGTATGGTTAACTGTCAGGCAGAAATGAAGAAGGCTGTAGATTGCGGTTATTGGGATCTCTTCCGTTATAACCCTGCGCTCAAGGCAGAAGGCAAGAATCCGTTCTCACTCGACAGCAAGCCCGCTACTGCTGACTATAAGGAATTCATCCTTAATGAAGCTCGTTACTCATCACTTACACGTTCGTTCCCAGAGCGTGCAGAGGAACTCTTCGACAAGGCTTCTGAGGCTGCAAAAGCTCGCCGCGCTCACCTTGAAAAGCTTGTTGAGCTTTACGGTAAATAATATCTGATAGATATTTGATCTATCCCCTCACTGTGAAAACGGTGAGGGGATATTTTGTTGCATACTAATTTTTAATGTGCTATAATGGTTATTAAAGGTGAGAATATAAAATATTTCCACTTCCAACAATCATTATAATATCTGTATTAAAAAATATGGTGATAAAATGAGAAAATTATGGCAAAAAGAATATACGTTACGGGCAGGGGACTTTGATAAATTTGATCGGATAATGCCCTCGACAATACTTGATTTATTTCAGGATGCGGCGGGTCAGCACGTCGAGGAAATAGGCGTAGGCTTTGACGATATGATTGCGCGCGAATATCTATGGGTGTTGACCCGTGTTAAATTTAAGATTTTATCAGCGCCAAGACGTTACCGGACCGTAACGGTCAAGACGTGGCCGCTGGCTCCAAACCGACTTAACTATCGTCGAGAATACTGCATAGAAGACGAAAACGGACAAAAGCTTATAATCGGTAGCTCGGAATGGGTGATAATTGACAGCAAGGAACGCAAATTTATATCCGACCCTGATTTATATTCATTCAGCGACGGCTTTCACGATGAGGTTATGTTTGAGGGCAAGCTTGGCAGGGTGCGCGATTTTGCAACCGAGAGCGCGCCGTATACAGTAAACGCAGGCTTCAGTGATCTTGATGTCAACGGACATGTTAATAACACCAAGTATGCAAACTATGCGCTTGACGCAATCAATCCAAAAAAAGACGACGTTCTTGAAAGCTTTCAGATAGATTATCGCAAAGAGGTAATGCAGGGCACACAGCTTAATGTTTACTCAGCTGCCGACGGTAACGTTATTTCTGCCAAAGGCTTAAACCCCGACGGCGACGTTATGTTTGCCTGCAAAATTGAGCTTAAATAGTAAAAAAGCCGTAAAGCAAAACGCTTTACGGCTTTAAGATTATTCAGCTACTTGATGATGAGCGTGTTCGTTGCGGAACAGCAAAGATATGCACCACACACCCGCAAGGGCGATTACGGTGTAGATAATACGGCTGAGCAGCGCGCCTGTACCGCCGAAAATCCAAGCCACAAGGTCAAAACTGAAAAGACCTACAAGACCCCAGTTAAGACAGCCTATGATTGCAAGAATAAGACAAATTTTATCAAACATTTAATTTCACCTCTTTAGAGTTTGTTTGTAATTAGTTTGAGTCTGTTTTTTAAAAAATATACTCTTTTCTTTGAAAAAGCACCGACAGATATAAACTGCCGGCGCCTTTGGTTAGCTGTTTTTATCTACAGCTTATTTCATGCTGTTTTCGTAAGATTCGATCATCTTTTTAACCATCTGACCGCCGATAGAGCCTGCCTGCTTTGAGGTAAGGTCACCGTTGTAACCCTGCTTAAGATTAACGCCTACTTCGTTAGCGGCTTCCATCTTAAAACGGTTGAGTGCTTCTTTAGCCTCGGGTACTACGTTCTTTTTAGCCATTGTATTTCACTCCTTACATACACAAATTTTGTTTGCGTTTGCAATATTATTGTATGAAGAAGTTTTTTGATTATAAAAGGTAAATAATGTGCCCATTGTAAATTTTTTCTTGAAATTTTTGTCGGAAAAAACTTGAAAAACTTTGGCAAACGAAACGCGGACACAAGTGGTATTGCGTGGAAACGTGTAATAAATAATGCAAAATTGATAAAAAATAAGTCATTGCGAGCCGCGTAAGCGGCGTGGCAATCCGCTTCTCTTTTCAAGTATAACGGATTGCTTCGCGACTGTTGTCGCTCGCAATGACTTTATTATTTATATATCATTTACATTATGTATATGTACGCCGAAGGGGATGTCGGTTTTGCCCTTGATTTTAAATAGCTCGTCGGGGGTTACAAGGTTAAAACCGCGTTTTTTAAGCTCGGGAAGTATGGTGACAAGCGCCTTGTAGGTTTGCTCTCTTACGTGCATACAGGCAACGGCGCCGTCACAGGCGGTCTCCAGCGTTTCTTTTGCTATCGTTTCGGCATTGGCATCGGGTGTCCAATCGTGTCCGCACAGAATACCGTGACCAAGCAGTATAAGCTTTAACTCTTTGCAGATTTGTAAAACCTGCTCATCGCGGCACAGGTTTGGAAGCCTTGCCCAATTTTTCATATCATAACCGGTGCGATTTTTAACATCGGCTATTGGCTCGGTCATTTCTTTAATTACCTGTTCGTGTGTTACGGTTTCAAGGCGTGGGTGAGAATGTGAGTGACCGACAAGCTGAAAGCCGTTATCTATAGCGTGTTTCAGCATATATTCGGTATCGTCGTTAATTCTGTCGCCCATTACGGCAAAACCCGCCTTAAAATCGTATTGGTTAAAAAGGTCAACCATTTCGCACATAAAGGGGAGAGGACCGTCATCGAAAACTATCGTCATATATTTTGTCTGCATAAAATTATTGCCTCTTGTGATATAAGATTAAAGATAAATCGAGAAAAGCTTGGGGTCGCTACTATCAATGTTGCCGGCAGAAGCAAAGTCACACATAATGTATTCGTGTTTTTCGCCGTCAGCGGTAATCATAACCCTTGTTGAGACTAAAACGCCCGTATTATTGGGGATATGGGGAGCTACAATGCTCTCAATTTTTTTACCGTAAAGGGTATCGCACGAGAACATGTTTTCCTCTTTGGCGCCAAACTTTTTGCTGCGCGCCAGAATAACAGGACCGCGGCGCAATACGATTTTAGAGCAAGGCAGCATACAGTCTTTGTTGCAAAGTCCGTACATACCGTCTCTCCAACGGAAGCTATGATAGTCGTTATCGGGTAGCTCTTGCCATTCACAGTTTATAACTTCAACCGTCATATCAAAACGTATTTTCATAATGGTGGTATCAGGCTCGAGGTCTATCTCGTAATATTCGCCGCAGGGTATTGAAACCTCGTCACCCAAACCCACGCGGATTTTGGTGTTTTTGCTCCATTCGGGGACTCTGATATACAGTTTTTTGTCCTTTTCGGGATTTCTTACCGAAATGCCAACCCAACCGCTGTCGAAGTAGTTGGCACCAACGCGGATCTCGGTATTGCCGAAACGCACGTAGCTTTGGGTAAACATATTAACAAAATAGCCTTTTTCGCTCTTGGTTACTTGAGTCTCTGCGGCATTAGTAAATCCACGACCTACATTGTTAAGACAGCAGTGCTGATATTTTGTTTCGCACTGGGGAAGCGCAGTATAGTGACGACCCGCGCTGCGTACAAAGAAGGCGCCATTTGTGCCGTCGGCATAAACGCCCGCGATATAGGCGTTTACAAAAGCCTTTTCAAAAGAGTGCATATATTTTACGTCGCCTGTAATTCTGAACAGCTCGTAGCATAGGCGCATCCAATGCAAAACGTCACAGATTTCGGTGGCGGAGTCGGCGTAGTGGGCAGCGTTCTGATAGCGCTCGCAGTAACCTACCGAGCCTAATATATTGCTCTCATGTTTAAGCAGTATTTCATAAAATGCCTTTGAAGCCTCAAGTAAAATTTCTTCGCCTGTAATGCGATACATTTCGATTATACCGTCAAAACAGCTTGTCATTTCATATGCCTTTGGTACCCAATCTGCGCCCAGGTCGTGACCTTCGGTAAGTTTTTTGCTGGAAATTCCATACCATTCGGCTACTGCCTCACCCGATAAAGCATTGGTGATAAGGTTAGGTCTTTCGTTGTCTTCGCGAGACCACTCTTTAACAATATCTTTACCAAAGGTAAGGTATTTTTCGTCACCTGTAATTCTGTAAAGTACGAGCATAGGTTTTAGGATAGAAGACGAGGGCATACCGTCCATAACGCCGCTGTCTTTAACCCGCGTGCCGTCTAATTGGAATTTACCGACAATCCAGTCGGCAAGCTTTACAGCGCCTGTAAGGATTTTTTCATCATCCATATACATAGCGGCTTCAATAAGTGCCCACAACGTATATTTCATACCCCAGACATTCCAGCAGTAGTTTGCTTCCCAACCTGAATAAAGTGCAGATTTAACAACGTCAACGGGGTAAATATTATCAGAATTTCTATATGTAGAAAGGTAACCGTCTTCTCTTTGATAGGATAACATTGTATAGCAAGATTTTCTAAGCTCTTCCTTTAAAACATCGTCGTTTTTATACTGAGAGCATCTAACAGCGCTAAGCATCAGCTTGCCCCAGAACTCACTTCTCCAATAGCCGAAGGTATAAATATCGTCATATTGCGTAGCGAAAAAGTCCTCGGCTTCGCGCAAGATTTCTTCGAGGGCAAATTTTCCGCTTACACGCTCGAGTATAAAGCGGTCAAAACGCGCGCCGATTTCACCCTCTAAAAAGCAGTTGCCTAAAGGCGCGGTTTCCATAACGTTTTGAACCTTGTAATTTACTTTGTAATTCATAGTTTTTCCCCTATCTACAGTAAAATTTTACCTATTTGATTATATAGCAAAATAACGTTGGTTGTCAAATTTTGTTTATTATCATTTGGTCTATTGTGTCTCGTATTTTTTGCATAGTAGCAGTATCGTCAGCGCATTTGGAGAATACAATATTTTCGCCAAAGACGTCTTCAATTTTTCTAATAATATCATCCTTGCTGTAGTATTGCTCGCAAAGTTTAAGTGCGCGGATATCTTCAAGACCCTGTTTAAAAGAAATAAGACGTAAGCTTTCGATTGGACGGCCGCAATTTCCCGGGTATACCGTTACTGCATCTCCGCCAAGGCTCCAATAACCCGCATTCGAATTAAGAAATGGATTTATATTGTCGTATGAAAAACGGTTGTTATAGAAGTTATAACCCCATTGTAAAAATCCTTCAATACCGTATTTATACATTTGTATACCCATAAAACGTGTGCGAGCTAAATGTACACCAAGGTAACGGTTGCTATATCCTTGGTCCGGCTCCCAACAATAGTAAACCCAACGCTCTTTTATATCTTCTTTTAAGAAGTCTTCTATTGAGCTGCTTACCGCAACGGGAATTTCGCAAAGACCCTGCTTGTAAAACTCTACGTGCGACATAGCGTCAAGTAATTTCCAACCCTTGAGAACTTTTTGAAGGTTCTTTTTATTTTGTTTGTATTGCTCAATGTGTTTTTCGCTTGGTTCGTCTGAAATATGGAAATATACGTAATCTCTAAGCCCTAATTTATCAAGATGCGCAGTGAATTCTTTAAGGAATTTATTTAAAAAATCAACATATTCTTTGCTTGACGCGTCGGTTTGCCATCCAAAGATTTTTTTGCGTTTGCCGTTTACGGTAGCAACAATCTTTGGCGCGTGTTCAGCGCCCCATTGTGTGAAAAGATGCGACATTTCAAAATATTTAATACCACACTCGCGCAGCATATCAATCCACTTATCTACGAGTGAGAAATCAAACTCGTACTTGCCATCTGTAACATTAATTTTTACAAGCTGAGTGGTGGTGCGCTCACCGCCTATTGCTGTGTCAATCGGGGGAGTAAATATAGGTGTTAAAATCATATTTATTCCATTATCCGCAGCCATTTTAATGAAGCGGCGGCAGATATCGAAATGTTTTTTACTCCATACCTTTACGTCGTAATAATCCGCAAGACAATCGGCATAAAACCATTGTGTAACCTTTGTGTCCTGCTCAGGCAAAAATGCATCTATAACGTTGATTGTAATTTCGTTTTCACTGGCAACTCGGTCATCTTCGGTATTCAGTGTTATTTTAAGAGTGTGTTCGCCGGGAGAAATAGTGCCGTCGTTTTTAATATCTATCCAGATGGTACGAAGTGTCTGATTAACTACGTTAAAACGGTTTACAACCGAAATCGGCATTAGAAGATCGGGATACAGACCGGGTCTTACGCGCAAGTAATGGGGGTCTCGTTCCTCTGCCACCTTGGGCGTACCAAAAAACGGTATATAGTTTGGAACGTTTTCTACGGTTTTTAGGGTAACATACTTTGCAAGATCGCCTTCAACCTTTACGATGTAGGTAGTGCAAACGTATTTAGCATCATCTTCGTTATAGGGAAGAAGTTGAAAAGAGGCGTCGGTATTGCGATAAATATTTATTTTATTTATTTCATCAAATGTTTCATATTTTTCGTCTAAAAAGCATTTATCAAGTGAAGATATGATTTTGGTTTTTAGCATAGTAACACCTCATAAAATATTTATTACAAATATTATATCAAAGGTGTATGTAAAAATCAATTGATTTGGATAGTTTTAAAATAAAAATTAAACGGAAACAAATTTGATACTCTATGAATTTTTGACCTATGTGTTTGAACCGCAACATATTATTTATATTTCGTCGGCAAAGCCGACACCAAAATTATTCATCAGCGAAGCGACTTCATTATTCAATATTCATTGAAAATCCTGTCGAATGAATGATGAATATTGAATAATGAAAAATGAATAATACAAAACAAAAATCCTGCCGACAATAATCGACAGGATTTTCGTTTTGGCACGCTGAAAGGGATTTTTCCGCACACTACCGTGTGCTATCGCCTCGTTAACGTTCGTTGCCCACGGGCTTTGCAACCGTTCACCGAAAGGTTGCAATTTGCCTCACGGCAAACCGCCCTTGTTCGAATCCCTTTCTCCACACAAAAATTAAAAAAGAAACCAATCCTTGTGGACTGATTTCTTTTTTAATTGGCACGCTGAAAGGGATTCGAACCCCCGACCCTCTGCTTAGAAGGCAGATGCTCTATCCAACTGAGCTATCAGCGCGTGTACCATTATTGGCAACGCACTGTATTATATCATAACGAAAGAAAATAATCAAGTATAAATTTTGTATTTATATTCAAATCTTGAAAAAATAATCTTCAACCGTAGCGCACAGGTAATGATAGATTGGCAGGTGCAATTCTTGTATGTGGTAGGTTTCGGTGTGCCCTACATGGATAATTATATCAGAAAGCGCATCGAGCTTGCATTCTTTTTCTCCCACAAGAGAAATTACCTTACAGCCGATAGCACGCGCTACCTTTGCAGCATTTACAACGTTTTGCGAACTGCCCGACGTGCTTATTGCGAGCAGAACATCATCCTTTTTACCAAGGGCGTAAAGCGCTTGCGCATATATAAGAGATGGGTCTTCGTCGTTTAAAAATGCCGTTAAAAATGCCGTTTGCGAGTGTAGTGATACAGCGGGCAATCCCTTCATAAGACCTGCGGCTAACTGTTTGTCATCAAACGCTGTTATCTGCTTTTCAGTCAGCGGTCTTTTTTTTAGAAAGCCTTTCATCAACTCGCCTACAATATGGTCGGCATCGGCAGCGCTGCCGCCGTTGCCGCAAATATAGAGTCGGTTGCCATTTTCAAATACTTTTATAAGTAGTTCAGTAGCCTCTTTAATTTCGTTTTCGCAACTTGAAAGCAAAGGATATCTTGTTATAAGTTCAGGTAAAGTTTCCATATTAAAATCCCTCAAAATGACTGATTTTTGTTTTGTTTAAGAAATCAATATAAGTGTTAAAGTCAATACCGCGAATATTGTTTACAAAATGATTGCGACCAGTCTTACCGTCACATTCCCACTCAATAAGGAACATTTCTTTCTGATCGGGGTCAACCGTTATGCTATCAATCTGCAAAATACCGTTGGCTTCGACTGTGCTTTCACCATAGCAAACAACAACGCCATCGTTTATTCGTGTAACCTTGTAGTTAAAGGTTTTGTCTTGCGGAATTTCGTTTGCAACGAAAAGATTAATTTTGTTATTTTTATCCGGTTCGTCAAACATAAGACAAAGCGGTTGCTGTGAATTTTTAATATAATCGTAGGCAAGCTTTTTGGTAAAGTAGTAGTCAACCACTGCGTCGGAAATCTGCGGCCAACCGTCTACAAGGTTCCACCAGATAAGACCACCGTGTGTGGCTTTTCTTATGCGGAAGCGTTCTATCATAAACTTAAAGGCTTCTGCTTGGAAAATTTGGCTTGCCTTTGCAATGCCGTCAATAGCCTGTATTCCGTCGCCAAACATCGCTTTCATCCGCTCAAAGTAGTCGCAGGATTCTTCTGCCGTAGCGCGACCTGTGTTGCCGTCGGGCATATCGCTAAAGAGCACCGCTACTTGCCTTAGCATAAGCGCTATGCGGTATTCATAGGTGCCGATGTGCTTGGTTTCCATACTTGCCGCGTGAACAATCCACTCAGGGTCGGGTCTGCCGTTTGGCAGAATAATCGGCCACAGATGGTCTTTGGTTATATACTTTTTAAGCGATTCGGGTGACGGACATCCGTGGAAGCCTGTCTCGGACGCAAAAAGTGCTGTTGCGTTTTTGTAATAATCACTCTTAAAGTAGTTGCGCGGTCCCCAAAGGTGATCCTCGGAGGGTCGATTTTTATCTATATTTGCAAAGGCTTCCTCGTCTATATATGGAGAGCTTGGCAAGTAAGGTCTGAAACCGTCGTAAGCGCGCAGAACATCAGGTAATACCTTACGGGTGAGCACGTTTGTATTTGGGTCAAGGCGCTGACCGTTCTTCCAAGCGTAAGTATAGAATGAGTCACATTCATTATCACCTGCCCACAGCACCAATGACGCGTGAGTGCGCAGACGCTTTACAGCTACGGTTGCTTCTTCACGCAGTCTTTCGCAGAACTCATCATACTGCGGATAGTAGCCGCAACCCATAATGAAGTCCTGCCACAGCATAATACCGTGCTCGTCACACCAATTATAAAAAATATCGCTTTCGTAAATATTACCGCCCCAAAGACGAATCATATTACAGCCGATATCCTCTACCATTTCGAGTGCTTTTATAACGCGCTTTTCGTTTTGAGAAGGGAAGGCATCAAGCGGTACCCAGTTGGTGCCCATAATAAATACTCTTTTGCGGTTGATCCAGAATTCGAACTTTCCGTTGCCGTTTTCGTCTATGTTAGAGGTGCGGCGAAGCTCAATAATACGAATGCCAAAACGGGTTTTATAGGTATCGCACAGCTCGCCTTTGCGGTAGAGCTTAACCTCTACGTCGTAAAGGTTTTGTTCGCCTGCGCCCTTAGGATACCAATATTTAGCGTTTCCAAACCAGATATTAAAATTACGGGTTACGCCCAAAAAGCGAACGCTTTGTTCAAAGTGCGAGTCACCGCAGTTACCGCTTATTACTGCTTCGTATTCGGCATCGGCCAACAGGTCATCGGTGTGAATTCGCACCTGACCCATAAGCTGTGCGCTTTGACCGTCAAGACGTATATTTGCAGTGCCAATATAAAAATCTTCTATGCGGTTTTTTTGTTTTTCAACAAGTGATACACTGCGCCATAGTCCGCCCGATACGGTGCGGGGCATAATGTCCCAACCGAACATATAGGGCGCTTTGCGTACGTGTAGTGAATCCTCGTTATATGGCTGACACACAGCCATAGCGTTTTCCTCGTATTCGCGTGCTTTGATTGTGGTGGGGTAAATATGAATTATAATTTCATTTTTACCTTTTTTTAGGAAATCGTTAACAGAGTACTCGTGCTCAATAAGCATATTGTCACATTCGCCTATAAACACATCGTTAAGATATATGTCGGCAAAGGTATCAATACCTTCAAAACGCAAAAATGTATCGCCCTCGGGAATTTCGTCAACAGTAAATTCCTTAACGTACCATAGATGTTTGTTTTCTTGATGTTGGCAAAGCAGGGGATTTGTGCCCTCAAATATTTCGGGCAACAGTCCCGCACGCTGCATATCAAGTTCAAAGTTGCCTGGTACCTCGGCATCAATTTTTATAAAATCAATATTTTTAGGCAGTTTTTTGGGGTTAAGAATGCTAAATTCATATTCGGTTTCTTTTACCTGCGCGTGTTCTGCAAGATAAAGCTCCCATTTACCGTTTAAATCAATTAACTGTTTCATAAAATTTCTCCTTTAGTGGTTGTCTGACGCAAGGGATAAAGCCGCATAATCGCCAAGATTTTCACCGAGTTCTGCCGGCACAATCTGAACCGAAGCAAGCGAAGAGGGGATACATTCTTTTTCTAAAACTTTTTTCATATCATATTCAAGTAAATCCTGACTACGAGCATAAATACTGCCTATAACAATTTTTTCGGGATTTAATATATCTACAAGTATCGACAGGCCATAGCCGAGCATCTCACCGCATTTTTGATATACCGATATAGCAGTCTTATCGCCGTCATAGGCAGCAGCGGCCACGCTCTGCGCGGTGACGTTATTTAGTTCGTCAAAGCTTTTACAGTAGGCGGTAGACTTTCCTTGCTGAAGCATTTCACACGCTGCGGTTTTTGCCATTTGCGCAATGCCGCTACCGCTTGCAAAGCCCTCAAAAGAGCCCTGTTTGCCAAAACCGACGGGTCCAAAGTCACGCATACGCACGTGTCCTATCTCACCGGCGTTGCCGTTTGCGCCGCTATAAAGCTTGCCGTCGAGGATTAGCCCTGCACCCATACCCGTACCAAAGGTTAAAAATATCATATTCTGCGAGCCACGTCCCGCGCCGTATTTCCACTCGGCAAAAGCGCAGGCGTCGGCGTCATTTTCAAGACGTACATACCCGCCGTATTTTTCTTTAAGATAATCAACGATTGCAATATTTTGCCATCGCGGTAGATTGGGCGGCGAGATAATAATGCCTTTCTTGTTGTCAAGCGGTCCGCCGCAAGAAATACCAATATGACTGAAATCGTCAGTCATCTCCTGTGCCAGAGCACACAGTCTGTCTATCATTTCATAAGCTGAAATGCTGTGGTCGGTGGGTATTATCTTTTTATTTAAAATGCACATAGCGCCGTTTTTTTCTTCGCCGATGCTTACGGCGCATTTCGTGCCGCCAATATCAAGGCCTATCATAACTTCAACTCCTTTGTCCCCATTATATAACAAACAAAGGTGTTGTAAAATGAAATATTCTATGATAAAATTAAGAAAATCAACACTTCTGAGGTTATTATGTCAAAACAAATAAACAAATTTAAATCATTGCTACAGAAAAATAAGGATTATTATATTGAACACCGCTTTATAAACAAGGGAGAATACTTTGCTCCGCATTGGCATAATTATTTCGAGCTTGAAATTGTGCTTTCAGGCAGCGGCGAGCATATCTATAACAATACAAACTATACTCTCGAACGCGGCAGTATTTATTTGATGTCGTATTATGATTTTCACGAGTTGTCGGCAAAAGAGGATATACAGATACTTAAATTGCAGTTTAATGAAAATGTTTTACCAAAACAACTGAATGATTTTTTGTTTTTGAGTCATAACCGTTTTTGTTGCTCGGTGGATGAGAACGAGATGGCACATATTATTAAACTTTTTGAAATATTAAAGCATGAGGAGCGCCGCGGCGGTCTTTTCAGCGAAATGCTGATAAAAAGTCTGATAGCAGAAATTATAATAACCGTTATAAGAAATTCATCACAAGACGAAAGTACAGTTATACCAAGTCTGCTTCAAAAAGCGGTGGCGTATATACATAATAACTTCCGCGAGTCTTTAACTCTTGGAGATCTGGCAAGGCACTGTAACGTGACCCCTAATTATCTGGGTGTTCAGTTTACAAAAAAGATGGGAATATCTTTTTCAGATTATCTTAATACGGTGCGTCTGCGATATGCCTGCAATCTGCTTGACGGCACCGACCTTACGGTAAAGGAAACCGCGTTTGCTTGCGGGTATAATTCGGTAGAATATTTCGGGTATATATTTAAAAAAAGTCTGGGTATGTCGCCCCTTAATTACAAAAAGCACTAACCGCTCGGTTAGTGCTTTTGTGGTTCAAAGTTTGATAGTTATCTCTTTGTTGGTAGGCATATACTGTCGGTAGATAACGCCCGCGCTGTCAAACATACGCTTTGACGCGCGCACACCATCGGTTTCGGCGTATTTATCGCACATATAAACAATCTCTTTAATGCCCGACTGAATGATTGCTTTGGCGCATTCGTTACAGGGGAATAGTGTTACGTAAACAGTGCAACCGCGTACCGAAGAGGTATTGCAGTTTAGTATTGCGTTAAGCTCGGCGTGGCAAACGTAAAGGTATTTAGAGTTAAGACCTTCGCCGCGATCCCAAGGGTACTCGTCGTCGTGGCAATGGTGTGGCATACCGTTATAGCCCATAGAGAGTATGCGCTTTTCCTTGTTTACAATGCAAGCACCTACCTGAGTAGACGGGTCTTTACTGCGTAGCGCCGACAGCGAGGCAATGCCCATAAAGTATTCGTCCCAGTTTAAATAGTCATCTCTTTTCATAATTGTACCTCACAGGTAATATTTACATATCTACATTGTAACTGATATCATTACATTTTTCAACTGTTTTCTTTGCGTAGTAACGGCACAGTGAAAATCATAAATGCTGGAAAGACAGAGCACACTAAAAATCCTGTTTCGAGCGTGGTGCTGTTTGCGACAATTCCCATAAGCCACGGACCTATCGAGCAACCAAGGTCGCCGCACAGCGCCAATATGCTGAACATAAGCGTACCGCCCGAGGGGAAGTGACGCGCCGCCATAGAGTAGGTACCAGGCCACGAAAGGCTGACGCTAAAGCCGCAAAGCGCACAAGCAATAAGGGAGAGCGCGGGTATATTGCAAACCGCAACGCCCACGTAGCAAAGCACGCATAAAATATTATTTAAAATTAGGGCTTTTTGAGGGTTAAATTTGCCGTCTAACAGTCCGAATATAACCCTGCCGCTGCCCATACAAACAGCGAAAGCGCAAGGACCTAATAAGTCACCCACAGTTTTGCTGACATCGAGCGCCTTTTGCGCAAATAGGGACGCCCACTCTGCCATGGTTATCTCGCTCGCGCCTGCGCAAATCATAATAACTGCAAAAATCCAGAAATCACGGTTTTTAAACAGAGTATTCGCTGTTTTGCTTATGGGGTCATCGGGCTGTTCTATAACGGGTACCCGCATAAAGTTTATCATATTAAGCAGCGGAATAATCGCCCAAAACATAGGTATAAACTGCCAATGCTGCTGACCTATCGAAAATATCAGCAGAGTAGATACAAGCACGGTAAACGCCTGTCCCCAACAGTAAAAAGAGTGGGTAAACGCCATATCTGCGCCCTTTTTGTCACCAGGCAGTAATTCTACCATAGGGCTTATGCAAACCTCTATTATACCGCTGCCCGAAGCATAGACAATAATTGACGCCACAAGGCAGGTGTATATCTGATTTGGAAAGACGAGCGGTAAAACGCCCAGCATAAAAAGACCTGCCGCTGCAAGTCCGTGACAGGCGATAGCGGCGCCGCGGTAACCAATCCTCTTTACAAGAGCGGGGGTGAGGGCATCTACAATAAGCTGAACAAAAAAGTTTACAAACAGCAGTCTGCCCAATTGCTCGTAGTTAAGGTTGTATCTTGTGTTAAAGATAATAAAAAGCAGGGGTAAAAAGTTATTTATAATCGCCTGCACCACAAAGCCTATAAAACAGGCGATTTTTGTAGTTTTGTAAGATTTGGTCATTTATTAAGTTCCTCTATAATGTCTAAAAGCTCGTGCGGACGGCTTATTATGTAACTCGCGCCGTTTTCTCGAAGCTCGTCTTCCTTACGAAAGCCCCATAGCTCGCCTACAGGTACCGCGCCGCTGTTTACAGCCGTTGCAACGTCCATACCTGAGTCGCCTATAAATACGCATTCATCTGGGGTAACACCAAGTTCTTTCATAGCCATAAGCGCGGCTGTGGGATCGGGCTTTGCAGGAATACCGTCACGCTTGCCGAAAATAAGGTCGAATACATCTCCGTAAAGTGAGGTCACAACCTCGTTTGCCATAGCCTGTTCCTTGTTGGTAACAACCGCTACAATAAAGCCGTTTGCCTTAAGCGTGTTTACAAGCTCTGGCATACCATGGTATGCATAGGTGTTGTCTGCATAGTGAATCGCATAGTAAGGAGAAAAAATACTTTTGATTTCGTTTACCGTGTCTGCGTCGCGACTGCTCTCGGGCAGAGCGCGCTCTATCATTTTTGGAATACCGTCGCCGACAAAGTATTTAAAGGCTTCGACATCGTGGGTGGGGTAGCCTTTTTCTGTGAGAGCTCGGTTTACGCCGTCGGCAAGGTCAATAAGTGAATCGGCTAAAGTGCCGTCAAGGTCAAATAAAACTGCTTTTATCATAAGTGGTCCTTTCTGAATAGAAAAAAGCCCGTGTAAATTGCTTACACGGGACTTTTAAGTCAAAGATTTGATTAGATAGCTCTGGTAACCTTGCCCGAACGTAAGCAACGGGTGCAGACATTTATGCGACGGGGTGAACCATCAACGATAGCCTTTACCTTTTTAACATTGGGCTTCCAAGTTCTGTTTGAACGTCTGTGTGAGTGAGAAACCTTAATACCAAAAGCAATTTCTTTGCTGCAAATTTCACATTTTGCCATTGGTTGCACCTCCTTTT
>JAFSAR010000012.1 GCA_017442225.1 Clostridia bacterium | reverse complement strand
TAATACGAATTCGGATTTTTTCTTTCACTGCCATGTGAAAATTCGCCTCCTTGTTTAGTTGGCGGGCAAAACTTACACCGTGCCGTGCGTTTCATCACAGCACAACATAAAACCGGCATTTGCTGGGGTTAACGCAAATCCGGAGCAGCGACTCGCATCGCCGCGACACTGCAGATTTCGCAAGTAATCCTTAGTGCCTCCAAGTTCTTTCGCCCGGTTTAAAATCGGACATACTCCGCGGAAATTTCCCCATTCATGATGGGCCACCTCCCGCATCAACGCATGTTTTACGCCGCATTTTCGCAGCGTGCCTTAGCATAATAACACAACTGTTGCAAAAAAGCAAGAAAAACTTTAAAAAAAGTTCTTATATTTTTAACGAAGTTTTTGGTAGATTTTTGTGCAATATAACGAATAAAATTTATGTGATTTTTTATTTTGCGGTTTACATAATAATTGGTCACAAGATATTGTGTTTTGTGTTTTATACACCTGTATTAAAATGTCTTGGAATAACAATTCTTTTAATTATCTTCATATTATTTTAGAGTTTTGCAAAAATTGCGCATTGTGCATTATGCATTGTGCATTTTAAACCCTTCGCCTATTATTTCTCCCGCGTCGGTCACTACTATAAAAGCCTTCTCGTCGTGCCTTTTTATCGCGTTATGAACTGCAGAAACCTCGTGAACACGTACGGTACACATAAGCATTGTGCGACTTTCTCCCGTATATGCGCCCACAACCGAAAGCTTTGTAACACCTCGGCCTACGGTGTGGTTTATCTCGCTACAAATTTCTTGGGGTGAATTTGTAACTATATATATTATCTTTCCTTTATCCGCGCCATAAAGTAAAACGTCCATCAGCCGCGTTCCCATATACATTGCAATTATTGAATACAGCGCACTCTCGGCATTTTTATATACAACCGCATTTAAAGCGATAACCACTCCGTCTGCCATAAGGATTATTTTTCCGACACTGATGTGGCGATGCCTTTTATTTATGAGTTTGGCGATAATATCAACCCCGCCCGTTGTTGCGCCGCGCAATAATATCAACGATAAACCTATACCCATAAGAATACCGCCAAACATCGACGCTAATATTCCGTCGGTTTGAAGCTGCGGTAAAAGACGCGCCGACACATCAAGGCTTATTGACAGCAATATTGTGACAAAAGATGTTTTCAAAATAAAGCTTTTGCCCATTTTTATATAACCTAATATCAACACCGGTATATTAAAAATAAAAAGAATTATACCCGTGGGTATGTTGGCGACGTGATTTATTACGGTAGCGACACCCGTAAACCCACCAGGCGAAATACCATTTGGCGACAGAAACATATTAACCGCTACAGAATAGACAATAGAGCCTATAAAAAAATACAATACATCCGTAATGTTTTTTCTGATATTATTTTTCATAGCAAAACCTCCGCACAATTATTCTGTGCGGAGGTTTAATTCTATATGCATTTTTTACCATATTATATCAAACAGTTCTTTAATTCGTTCGTTTTGATTTGACAAATGCAAAAATCCAAACAAACATTCAAGACCCGTTGCGGTATGATATTCACCGCTTGTGGCGCTTTTTGGTGTGTTGCTTGTATGAAAATTTCTGCCCCGTCTGAAAATCATCAGTTCTTTCTCGGTAAGTAAGGGTTCTATTTTTTTAAAGGCCTCTGCTTGCGCTACAGCGCTTACATACTTTACCGAAAGACTGTGCAAATCGCCTGACGAACGGTTGATTTCGGCAAGCCGTGTGCGTACAAGCAGTCCGTAAACCGCATCGCCGACGAAAGCCAAAACCGATGGGCTTAATAAATTTACATTATCCATAAATATTGCACCTTAGTCCATAAATTCAAACTCTACGTCATACACACTTACTGTATCGCCCTCTTGAACGCCGGCTTTGCGTAATGCATCTATAATACCCGTTTGACGCATAACACGCTCAAAATACTGAAGTGATTCATAATCGTCAGGGTCAACACTGTTCATAACATCCATAATCCACGGTGCGTCCTCAACAAAGTAAACGCCGTCACAAACTCGGATATTAAAGGTGCGTTTTTTGTCAACGCTTAAATCAAGCTGTGGTTTAGGCTCTGCCTCGTAAACCTTTATTGCGGGAAGCTTGACAAGCTCTGCCGCTACAAAGTTTATAACATCCTGTGTACCTTCGGCAATAGCCGCCATAACAGGAAAAAATTTATAACCCTTGTTTTCAAAGTATTTTGCAATTTTTTCTACATCTTCCTCTTCGCAAAGGTCACATTTGTTGCCCACAACCACCTGCGGACGCTGTGTAAGCTCTTGACTAAAAGCCGCAAGCTCGGCATTTATTTTTTCAAAATCTTCAATAGGGTCACGACCCTCACTACCTGAAATATCTACCACGTGAACAAGCATACGGCAACGCTCTACGTGTCGCAAAAACTCGTGACCGAGTCCTATGCCCTCGCTTGCGCCCTCAATAAGTCCCGGAATATCCGCCATAACAAACGAGCTTCCCTCGCCCATTCTAATTACACCAAGAACTGGAGTAAGGGTTGTAAAATGGTAGTTTGCAATATTTGGCTTTGCCTCGCTTACCACCGACAAAAAGGTTGATTTGCCAACGTTTGGAAAGCCGATAAGTCCTACGTCGGCAAGCAATTTCAATTCAAGCGTTACATCAAGCTCTTCACCTGGGTTACCGTTTTTTGCAAAACGGGGTATCTGACGGGTAGAGGTTGCAAAATGCGTATTACCCCAGCCACCGTTGCCGCCCTTGGCTATAACAACAGGCTCATCATCAGATAAATCGGCAATTATTCTGCCTGTTTCGGTTTCCTTTACAACGGTACCTCGCGGAACCTTAATTAAAAGCGGAGGCGCAGATTTTCCCGTGCTGCGTCCTGCTTTTCCGTTTTCGCCGTTTTCAGCGCAATATTTACGCTTGTAACGAAAATCGGCCAGTGTGGACAAATTGTCATCCACCTGAAAGACGATATTGCCTCCGCGACCTCCGTCGCCACCGTCAGGTCCGCCTGCGGCTACATATTTTTCACGGTGAAAAGACACCGCACCGTTGCCGCCTGCACCTGCTTTTAAATGTATATTTGCTATATCTACAAACATTTCTATCTCCTAAAGCAGAAAGTATAATGTTTATTATTCTTCCTCAAATTCTTCAAAACCCTCAAAATCTTGATCGTCAAAATCCATCTGAGCATTTACAACATTTTCATATAGTTGTTGCGCTATTTCAAGGTCATCTTCATTAACATAAATCTCCTGCGCATTAAATCCGCCGCCAAATACAATCTGCATAGCGTCGTCGCTTTCATCACAGGTAAAGTGAATTCCGTTATCGCGAAGAACATCCTTATAAATCTCTGCCGCAACTACGTTGTCAACGCTCGCCGCAAGCACAGGCTTTTTGATAATCAGCGCCTCTTCGGCGGCCTTTTCCGCCGCGCGCTCCTCTGCCTCGCGAAGTTCTTGCTCATAAGCCTCAAAGGTTTTAAGTTCTGCTCCGCACAATGCACAGATTTCGGCATCGTTATCACAGGCAAAACCGCATACGTGACAAGTTTTCATAATATCACCTTTTTAAAATTAAAATCGAAAAAAATCGAGCGACTATACTTTTACAAAAGTTCGCCGCCCGATTAAAATTTGTTTTTAAATTACTGCTCCACAGCGTAGATGCTAACCTGCTTACGGTCTCTACCTACGCGCTCAAACTTAACCTTACCGTCGATAAGTGCGAATAAAGTATCATCAGAGCCACGGCCAACATTGTTGCCTGCGTGGATGTGTGTTCCTCTCTGGCGGACGAGTATGTTGCCTGCAAGTACGAACTGACCGTCTGCACGCTTAACACCAAGACGTTTTGCTTCGCTGTCACGACCGTTCTTGGTTGAACCCATACCTTTTTTATGAGCGAACAACTGAATGTTTAACTTTAACATTATCTACACCTCCGTAGTGATTTTAATTCGTTTGCTGTACTGTTTTGAAAGCTCGGTTAGATGAAGCTTAAGTCCCTCAAGTACTGCGATCGTTCTCTGACTTGGATTTTTAACACTGACTCGCATTTTAGCATCATCAACGTCTATATCACACTCATCGCCGATTATCTCGGTGATGGTGTTGGCTGTCATATACGCGGCGCTTGATACAGCCGCACATACGATTTTGCCCTCAAAATCATTACAATCGTCTGAACTGTGACCTATAATTTCAAAACCCGATAGGCTTTCTCTGTTTGACAGAAATTTTACACGTGTCATACTTTAATTAACCGATTTCGGTAATCTGTACTTTTGTGTAAGGCTGTCTGTGGCCCATCTTGCGTGAGCTGCTCTTCTTGGGCTTGTAGGTAAATACTGTTACCTTTTTGCCCTTGCCGTTCTTAAGAACAGTGCCCTTTACGAAAGCATCTTTAACATAGGGCTTACCAACCTTTAAAGTTCTGTTGCTTACAGCAACGACTTTGTCGAAGGTTACCTCTGAGTCAACCTCTGCGTTAAGCTTTTCAACGTAGATAACGTCACCGTTTTCTACACGGTACTGCTTACCGCCTGTTTCGATAATAGCGTACATTTTTTACACCTGCCTGATATTTTACAGTCTCGCTAAAGATAGGCGTGCTGCCCGAATTTTCGGGCGCAACTTACAAAGCCCACAATATGCGGCTTGAGTATTTTATCACAGCGCGCACCGTTTGTCAAGAAGTTTTTTGCCTTTTTGTTAAATTGATTGTTGGCACATTTAAAAGCCCAAGAACACGGCGAACAATTATGTCGCCGCGTTCTTTAGTTTAATCAACCGTCAACACAAGAGACCGTCCCCTGTGTTATCATTTTGAATTTAATTTGTCAAGACAGAGAACCGTCCCCTGCGTTATATCTATGCTATCATTTGTTTTTTTTACAACATTAGAATATATAGTTGCCTCACACATCTTTCCCGTTTCAATATTGTATTCAAATTCGTCTCCAGCTTTGTTGGTATAAACAACTTTTTGATTATTATACTCGTTTATTCCAACAAACGAAGCTTCGTACGTTTTGTCAAGAATTTTTGTTTGCATATTTTTTCTAAAATCCACTTTGGTATTACTGTATTTAGCAATTTCTAATTTTACCGCTTTATCTTCTTCGGATAAATTTTGGATATTTCCCTCCGGTATTATACTATCGTTTGCGTGTGCTATCCCAAAAGTGGCACATATACTTACAACTATAATCCCAGCAATAATTGCTATGATTTTTTTGTTCATAAACGCATCCTCCCTTTAAAGCATTATTGTTTTACTTATTGTTGTACAATAATATTAGGATTTCCTAAAACGACACTTGAATTTAAGCCGCAATAATAATTTTCTTCCACCAACTGTGGATTGCTATCGATCAATATTTCTAATTCTAGAGGGAGGACGGGGGACGGGAGGACGGGGGACGGTTCTCTGTCCTTAAGATTATCTCAACCATTTTTCAACCATCCCTTTTGACACACCGCAAAGCCGCGCGATTTGTCGAATAGAAACCCCTTTTTCATGAAATTTCTTTATATATTTTTCTTTTAAGGTATTTGCCAAGATTTGAAACTCTGCAACGTTTTTACATTTTGAAATTTTTTCGATTATCTTTTTAGCCTGCTCGTCGGTAACCTTAATTTTCGGCTTGTCCTCAACATCCAAACAACTGTCAAACACTTTTTCGCTGTTAAACTTTGCAAACTCATCCTTTGAAACAATATCAAAAACAAAGTCGCTGTCTATTAAATCAGAGCTTTTAAAATATTCATTGTAACTGCTGTTTTTGTAATCTGCAGCCGTTTTGCAAATTCCTGCTTTTATAGGATTTTGGTGTATATACCTCAAGACCGTTAAAAAATAAGCGTCGTTTTCTATAGGTTCACTTTTAAATCTGTCCTGGAATAAATGTCCTGCACGGCGATATTTTATATTATACCAATATACAAATCGCGTCGCTATTCTTTTCATTAGCAGTTCAATCGGTTCTTTTGTTTCTTGCAATAAAATATGTATATGATTACCCATAAGGCAATAAGCAAATAATTTAAATCCGCTTATTGCCTTACAGTCTCTTAATACTTGTAGAAACTTATCGCAATCTTCTTGTTCTTCAAATATCTGCTGCCCGTTTACACCGCGCAACATTATATGATAGATTCCCGCCGAACTCTTTTTCCTCGCCTGTCTTGGCATATCTCATCACCAAAACAAGTATATCATTTTGAATTTAATTTGTCAAGACAGAGAACCGTCCCCTGTCTTTTGTCAAGACAAGGAACCGTCCCCTGTGTTAACCCTGTGTTAAGCCCTGTGTTATTCCCTGTGTTATTCAACAACTACATTTAATCTTTCGTCGCCTAAGATTTTTTCTCCCCCTGAATTGTTAGTGGCAAAAAGGACCGGTTTGCCATCAAACGTCTCTATTGAATGCAGCTCGCTTCCTTCCAAGTCAGTGTACACACTAACTTCTCCTTTGTAGCATTGATAAATCCTTTGTTTTCCGTCTTTTTTTGCTTGAAAATATACTAAATCATCCGAAACAATGCTCACACGATGAAACGAGTCAAACACTTCGCTTAAAACCGTAATCTCATTTGTTTGAGTGTTGTAAGAAGCAAGACAAGGCTTATTAATATCATAATACGCAACAAAAAATATATTTTTGCAACCATTGCGGCTCGTTGCATAATGAATATCGTGCATATCTCCAATATCAACTTGATGAATAGAATCGTTTTCAATATCTAAATAATTTAATGATATTTCAAAACTCGTCTCCAAATAGCGCACGCTAGTAAAAAAGATTTTGTTATCGTTTAAAATTAAATATGTATTTTCATCCTTTTGTAGTAATGTGTCTTTTTGGTCTGCAAATGTATATTTATGCAAAGCAAAAATTCCGTATCTATTGCTACAGTCCGTATAGTATATTGCATCTTCGGTTATTATATAGTCATCACCAACATTATCAAAAAGACGTTCCGCCTCGCCACCATCAATATGAACCTTATACAATGCTGGGGTTACATCACTTTCTGCTCGTGTAACAAAATATACATCATTATTATATACACTAATCGAATGTAAAAACGCATTAATATTTTTATCAAATAGCCTTATATAACTATCATCTTTTGTATTGCATCTATACAAACTACCATTATCATTGGTATTGCGATAGAATATATAATCTTCATATTCGCAAACGTTTGTACCTGTAACAATCTGTGTTTCTAACAAATCATTCTCAATTTGTTGTGTGTTTTCATCTTCATCGCTTGGTGTTGTAAGAACGGATGTGTAATCGGAAACTTCGCTTTCATCTTCAACTATTTGGCAACCGACCACCAAAAGACACAAGCATAAAGTTAGCGCAACAATTAAACACAAATATTTTTTCATAATATATCACCTCGTTTATGATTGAAAGAAGACAGGGGACGGTTCTATGTCTTAGGCATTACCTAAGATATTTTTCAACAATCCCTTTGTTTTCACCGCATAATCTTGCTATTTGACGAATAGAAACGCCGTTCTTGGAACACAGGATAACCGTCCCCTTGTGTTCTTATCATTTTCAATTTAATTCGTCAAGACAGAGAACCGTCCCCTGTCTTTCTCCCTGTCTTTCTACTTGTATTCTATCTCGGCACATTCCACAAGAGTATCAATATAATTTTCATAGTCTTGTTCTGTAGCGCTAGGGTTTTCATCAAAAAATTTGTTTTTGAAATTAGATTTTGTCATTTCTTTTTGCCATTCAATAGCCGCTTGTTTTATATGTTCTTTTTCACTCCAACCCATTTCTTGGCGATATTGCTCTATAAATCGAGTTTGTTCATCATCCGATGCCATAATAAGTTCAAATTGTTCTTCTTGATACTTTTTTGCATCACTATATTTTGCAGTAAGTTTTTGCTTTTTTGCTTCTTGTAATATTATAGCATTTTTTATTAAATTTCCAAGTATTTCATCTTCTGTCAATGTTGAAACAAGTGATGTATCTACGCCCATTTCTGTGATATTTTTTTGTGATAATTCTTGTGCGGCCATTTGTATATCAATTTGGTATTGATATATTTTTTCATTATTAACAATTGCAACTACAGTTTTATCCTCTTTAAGTTTTTTTGTTGCACTAAAAAACTTTTGATTTTCTTCATCAACTGATATTTCTGCAATTACGCCTATTCCTATACTTAAAAACAGGGCCACAACTATTGATACACATATAATTTTTACAAGTTTTCTCATTTTCATTAGTAATCCTCCTTAAAACGTAAAAGTATTTACAATGGTTTGCAACGGATATATCGCCCCATTAAGCATAACACTTACAGTACTACTATATACAGAATTTTGACTAGCAACCATATTTGGATTTCCTACCTTGCAATCCCATACCCATGTTGGAGAAACTAATACGTTCCTATCTTCTACCATGGATATATTTGTTCCGTTTAAGGTTGTCACCCCTACGGTAATATCTGGCGAATTGATTTCCGGATTAGGATTTGGTTCCGTACAAGCAAATGTTGTTACCTTTGTAACGATACGATTTGTTATTGTAGTTGTGTCAACAAAGGCATTGCAGGTTATTCGGAATCCAACGCCCGCTAAAACCCCACCATCAAGTGGATATACATAAGACGCTCCTTCGTTCATTTCATTTGAATATATATTGTTTATTGCGTTGACATATGTTTTTGGATTTCCTGAAAGATTGTAGGTTGATCCTCCGTGTCCAACATAGGCAGTTATTGTATAATTTCCCGCCGTAAAGTTTAACCAATCAATTTCACACCTAAACCCGTGATATCCATTACCGTACCCTGCATTTACCAAGTCGGCACGAAAAACATTTGCGGTTGTTGATAAATAATAATAATCTCCTGTATCATTATTCGTTATATCAAAAGAAACACTTACCGGTGAATTAGGCAAATCGCTCCGCCATGCCCAACCGCTAATAGCAGTATCTGAAACCGAATCTATCCACCCCGTCGGTGCAACCACTACCTTTGTACCCGTATATTCAAATGCCCATTTTTGATTGTCCGAGCCGGTATAATTTGAAATAAAAACATTTCCCGCCGAGGTTGAGGAAGTGCCGCCTGAAGTACCATTAGAAGTGCCATAAGACGTTAAGCACAAATCAGTATTGTTTTTCATAACAATTCTATATTTACCACTTGAAACCATATAAAAGTCTACCTCTTGCGAAATTGGATCAGTAGGAGTATATAATTTCACATTTTGCCCACTAGTAAGAGGATTACTACCACGCGTAACATCTAATACCCTGTTTTTTCCACCCGAACTACTCATAGAATAAATTTGATACGCCTGAGTAGCGTAATTATAAGATATTCGCCATTTTTGCTCTGTGCTACCGTCATAGGTCCACTGGTAAATATTTGTACCATCAGCATCAACACCGTAGTGCAAATTTAAATATTTACCACTACCTACATTTTTTATTCGATATACACCATTATTTACTATTGATGGAGTTTCAGCTAATGGAGTTACTATATCATTGTCACTAATCTGAACGTTCTGTTCAGGCAGTATAGGTGTTTCGTTCTCTGCCGCGGCAAGGTATGACAATGTCATTAGTAGTGTAACCGCCAGCAATACCGACACAAGTTTTTTTATTTTCTTCATTTCTTAAAATCCTCGTTTTTCTTTTAGTATAATGTTGTGCTCGCTCTTCTGATGAACTGTACATCGGTATCGCCGTCCTTTCTTATGGTATAAAATACCTTTTATACCCTTCTATTAATACAATAGCACAAAAAAATAAATTTGTCAACAATGTTTTGTGTTGCAAAGTATTGACAAAACAAAACTATTATGTTAATTTAAAAACAACAAACGCAAAGGGGTGAGTCCGATGGGTATTGCAGAAGGTCTTAAGCGCGGAACAATAGAGTTGGCTCTTTTGTCGCTCTTAAGCAAAAAAGACATGTACGGCTATGAAATTTGTCAACAATTAAAGGAATTAAGTCGCGGTATGTACGTTGTAACCGAGGGCTCGCTTTACCCTGTGCTTTACCGTTTGATTGAAAGAGGCTGTATTACCGACCGTAGCGAATTAGTTGGTAAACGTCGAACACGAGTTTACTACCACATAGAGCAGGCAGGTATCGACTACCTAAATGAAATCAGACAAGAATATTTTTCAATGCACAACGGTATTTTGCTTGTGTTAGGCGAAAACGAGGAGGGTAAATAGTGATGAAAAAACAATTAAAAGATTATTTTAAAAGCATAAAGAAAAATCTGCCCTGTTACAACAAAACTATTCGCAAAATGCTTGATGATTTAAAGGTGTCTGTAGACGCTTTTGTAGAAGAAAACGGCATTACCGACTTTGCTTTAATTGAGCAACATTTTGGCACGGCAGAAGATATTGCAAAAGAATTTGCGGTAGGTATTGACGGCGCATACATAAAATCATACAAGTTTAAAAAGCGCGTTACCGCGATAGTTTTATCTATTCTTGCGGTGATTATGGTAACCGTTTCTGCGCTTGTGATTTATATGATTGTAATGTTAGAGAAAAATACACCTATTAATGTTTCTGCAGATATCACTTATAACGAAGGAGAATAATATGAAAAAACTTTTATCAATAATTTTAACAACGATTATTTTAGTATCGCTTTTTAGTTTCAATACTTCGGCTGTTTCTTATGATAAATCAGCTGCGAACGAAATAATAATAAGTGAAACCACCGAATATTTTGAGGACGGCAGTTCAATAACAACTACCGTAACGCAACAAATTAATGATTTTGAAACTTTTGCAACCACAAAGACAGTAAGCGGCAGTAAAACCGCAACAGTAAAGAACGCCGACGGAGACGTTTTGTATAAATTTAAAGTAAACGGTACTTTTAGCGTAAACGTTGGCGTAAGTGCTACCTGCACCGCGGTTAGTTGTAGTGCGAGCGAATTGGCAAGCGGATGGAGTCTTGATTCTTCAACTACAAGCAAATCAGCCAATAAAGCAAAGGCGACAGGTATATTTAAATACAGGGTTTTGATTGTATCAAGAACCCAAGAAACGAGTGTTGAACTTGCCTGCGATGCAAACGGCGTGCTTTCATAAATATTATCTAACCCTTAAACAAAAAGTCAGTCTAGCTCATTTCAACGAGTTGGGCTGACTTTTATACTAAAATCAATTAAATTTTCTTCCGCATTTTATATATTGTATTTTTGCATTTTTTATGTTAATATAAATATAATTATACTCAAAGGAAGATTTTTCACTATGGCAGAAATTGTTACAAATGAAAAGAAAAAAGTTTTAAGCTGTATCCAGCCGAGCGGTATGTTGACACTCGGCAACTATCTGGGTGCGCTTAAAAATTGGAAAAATATGCAAGAGGAATTTGATTGTACCTATGCGGTAGCCGATTTGCACGCAATAACCGTGCGCCAAGAGCCAGCCAAGCTTCGCTCACAGATTTATTCTACGTATGCAATAATGCTGGCTTTAGGTCTTGACCCCGAAAAGAGCACATTGTTTATTCAGTCGCACGTTGCCGAGCACACCGCGCTGTCGTGGTTGCTTTCGTGTAATACGCAGTTTGGCGAAATGTCACGTATGACACAGTTTAAGGATAAATCATTAAAGCACGCAAATAATGTAAACGTCGGTCTTTTCTCATATCCCGTGCTAATGGCGGCAGACATACTGCTATACCAGCCTGATTTTGTGCCCGTAGGCGCCGACCAGAAACAGCATCTTGAAATTGCTCGCGATATCGCAATCCGCTTTAACAATCTTTACGGCGATGTGTTTAAAATCCCCGAGCCGTATATTCCAAAGGCGGGCGCCAAGGTTATGTCACTGCAGGACCCCACAAAGAAAATGTCCAAGTCGGACGAAAACCTGAACGCGTGGGTTGCAATACTTGACGACCGCGACACAATTATACGCAAATTCAAGCGCGCTGTCACCGACAGCGAAGCCTGCGTTCGTATGAGTGAAACACAACCGGGTATTTCAAATCTTATCACAATCTACAGCGTTATTACGGGCAAAACACCCGCCGAGGTAGAAAAAGATTTTGAAGGCAAGGGTTACGGAGACTTCAAATTGGCTGTAGGCGAATCCGTTGCTGACGAACTCGCGCCGATAAAAGCCGAGTACGACCGCATTATTGCCGATAAGGCAGAGCTTGAACATATTTTCCGCGAGGGTGACGCCCGCGCCGAAAAGGTTGCCCGCAAGACGTATTTTAAAGCCATGAAAAAGGTTGGCTTTGTGCTATGATTTTCCTGGGAGAAAATTCAAAAGTAGCCTCGACGGTTAAAAATTTTATTTCCTCGCACCGCATACCCCACGCGATGCTTGTTGAGGGCGAAAACAATACTGCCAATCTTGATTTGGCGCTTTATATTGCTACAGCCGCCGTTTGCAGCGGCAGTCCCTCGCCCTGTGGCGTGTGCAAGGATTGTCATTTAGCCGAGGTCGGCTCTCACCCCGATATAACGCGCGTATCGACGCTCGACGGCAAAAAGTTTTTGTCGGTCTCGCAAATACGTGAACTGCGCGCCGACGCCTTTGTAAAGGCGCATCAGGCGACGCATCGTGTTTTTATAATCGAGGATGCGCACCGTATGAACGAGCAGGCGCAAAACGCGTTGCTTAAAGTTCTTGAGGAACCACCGCAAAGCGTTGTTTTTATACTGCTCGTTCCATCAAAGACAATGCTGCTTGACACCATTATTTCGCGTTGCGTGTTGCTCTCCTTGCTTGAAAGCAAATCCGACGACAACAAATACGTCGAAATGGCAGATGAATTTATCAATTTATTGCTCTCGGGCAGTGAGTATGAAATGCTAAAGCTGCTTAACTCCCTTGAAAAAAGCCGCGCCGATGCGGAGGATTTTTTCACCACGCTTAGCGCATGCGCAGCAGAAAGACTAAAAAAAGGCTCATCTCACGCGCGCGTGCTTGACCGCCTTTTTGACGATACAAAATATTATTTAGATCTATTGGCTACCAATATAAATATGCCGCTTCTTATAAGCCTTGCGGTAAGTCGGTCAAAAGGTCTTTTGGATAGATAAAGAGGTAAATATATGATAGAGGTTATTTCGGTAAAATTTAAGGATAGCGGAAAAAACTATTACTTTTCACCCGACGGCAAAAGTTATAAAGAGGGACAAAACGTAATCGTAGAAACAGCAAACGGTCTTGCCTTTGGCTCGGTGTCGCAAGGCAACCACGAGGTCGAGAACGAGCGTGTTGTTCCGCCGCTTAAAAAAGCGATTCGCGTTGCTAATGATAAGGATATGCAGCGCATAGAAGAAAACAAAACCAAAGAGTGTGACGCTTTGCGTGTTTGTGAAGAAAAAGTTGCCGCGCACGGTCTCGATATGAAGCTTGTAAGTGTTGAATATTCCTTTGATGGCGGCAAGCTTACGTTCTTCTTTACCGCCGACGGTCGTGTAGATTTCCGCGAGCTTGTAAAAGACCTTGCAAATCATTTCCACGCGCGAATCGAACTGCGTCAGATAGGCGTACGCGACGAAGCAAAGATGCTCGGCGGCGTTGGCATTTGCGGTCAGGAGTATTGCTGCAAGCGTTTTCTTGACGACTTTTTGCCCGTATCTATCAAAATGGCAAAGGAGCAAAGCCTGTCGCTTAACCCCACCAAGATTTCTGGTAGCTGCGGCAGACTTATGTGTTGCCTTAATTACGAGCAGGAGTCCTATGAGTATCTTAACTCTATTACCCCATCAATTGGCGCAACCGTTAAAACCGAACAGGGTGTCGGCGTTGTAACCGACGTAAATTTCATTACGGGTAATCTTACCGTAAAACCAAAGGACGGCGAGGGCGTACCGTATAAGACCAATCGCAAGTACGTTAAAATACTTGGCGGGCACAGAGCAAAAAAATCCGATAGCGAGCAATAAAATTTTCTCTTGCTTTTTGTGTCGAATATTGCTACAATATAAACAACAAGTTTTTTGTATGTTTTAAAACCTGTTTTATTCCACTTTGACGGAGGTGTAAACCAATGGCTTACAAAATTACTGATGATTGCATCAGCTGTGGCGCTTGTGCAGGCGGTTGTCCTGTAGACGCTATCGCTGAAGGCGACGGCAAATACGAAATCGATGCAGATGCTTGCATGGATTGCGGCGCATGCGCAGCAGGTTGTCCCGTAGAAGCTATCGTTGAAGGCTAATTTTAGTACTTAACAAAAAGTAAGGTTCAACTTTTATAGTTGAACCTTTTCTTTTTTGCATTATATAAATAACTCTACTATAAATACTACCGCGCAGGCAATTGTTGCAACTGTAGGCAGTCCCCCGCCCGCGTATGCGACAATCATAGCCACCACAAATGCCGCCGCAGCCGACCAGACGCTGTCAGTTGCATTAAGGATAGTGGGAAAGGTCATAACGGCAAGCGTTACAAACGGAACGTAATAAAGAAACGATTTAAAAAAGCGATTAGTAATCTTCTTTTTTATAAGCGCTAACGGCAGCATACGGATTAGATATGTCACACCCGCCATTATAAGCATATAAAGAGCGATATTACCGTTCATAATGACCCTCCTCTTCTACGGGGAAGAAATATGCCGCCGCGCCCGCGATAATAATTGTGAGTATTATCACTCTAAAGCCCGACGAAATTCCTTTGAGAATAGGTGTTATTGCAAAAACAAGGCTTAACAGCATTGAAATTATAACAATGCCGAGCAACACCCTGTTGTTTTTTGTAGGCGGCACAATTATTGCAATAAACATACCGTAAAGCGCAACGCCAAGCGCGCTTAAAACACTGGCGGGCAAGATACTGCCCGACAAACAACCAAGCGCCGTGCCTAATACCCAACCGGGCCAGGATGCCGCTATAAGTCCGTAGCAATATGCGGGCGGAACATTTTCTTGCAGATAGGCGCTTGACACACCAAATATTTCATCTGTTACACCAAACGCAATAAAGAAACGATGATGGGGCTTCATTTTTTCATCAAAACGTTGTGAAAGCGATGATGACATAAGGCAGTAACGCAGATTTATAACAAGCTGAGTCAGCGCCATTTCTATATAGCTTGCCTGTGTCGCTATTATCCCAAGCGCCGCAAACTGACCCGCAGACGTAAGATTGGTCGCAGATATAAGCACTGCCTGAAAAGACGTAAGCCCTGCATCACGCGCCGCTATACCAAAGGTGAAAGATACCGCCAAATATCCTAAAAATATCGGTATTCCGTTTCTGAAGCCTCTTTTAAATAATGTAAATTTGCTCATATTTTATTAACCCTTATTGATTGACAATAAATTTAATGAATAGTATAATTAGTTCGGTACAAAGATATGACCGTACTGCTCACTTTGAGCCATAGACACAAAATCGGTATCGCTCACAACAATGTGGTCTATAAGCTGAACACCAATTTTAGAAAGCGTTTCCGCAGCGGCTTTTGTTAACGTTACATCGCTCTCGCTTGGTACTGCGATACCGTTTGGATGATTATGACAAAGCACCACGGCAGTCGCCCCGCCGTCAAGCACCGTTTTGGCAAGCTGGCGCATCGAAAAACCTACCGACGATAAATCGCCCTCGCTTAAAAAATCAAAGCTTATAAGTCCGCCCCTTGTATCAAGGCACATTACACCTGATTTTTCACGCGTTTCACCGATATAGCGCCTTAGTATGTATTTACCGATAGCGTCAAGGCTGCAAAAGGTAGGCTTTTGTTCCGATTTGTCATATAAATATCTGCGGGCTGTGGGCATTATCAGTTTAAGCAGCACCGCGCTGCGCTCGCTCAAGCCCTTAAAAGCGGCAAGCTCCTCGACAGGCGCGTCAAGCACGCCTGCAACAGAACCGTATCGGGCAATAAGCTCGTGGGCTATGGGGTTGGTATCGGCTCGCTGTACGCAGTAAAAAAGCAGCAGTTCAAGTATTTTATGGGGCGGTGTGTTTTGGTCAAAGCCGTATTGCAAAAACTCTTGCCGCACACGTTCTCTGTGACCTTCGTGTAAATTTTTATCCATCATTTTTGCCCCCTTGTTAAATTATATTTAAAGGAATAATTATGAAAAGCTTTGAAATTACAAAAAACGACGCAAATCAGCGCCTCGACAAGTTTATAACCAAGGTTTGCCCTACACTGCCGCAGGGGCTTATGTATAAATACATACGCACCAAGCGTATAAAAATAAACGGCAAACGCGGTGAGATATCCACACGACTTGCTGTGGGTGACATAGTCGACGCATATATAAATGATGAATTCTTTGCTGAAGTCGCGCCAAAGTATGACTTTTTAAGCTCGCCTGCAAGGCTACATATTGTTTACGAGGACGAAAATATAATTCTTGTTGATAAAGAGCAAGGGCTTATCGTTCACCCCGATAAAAACGAATACCGTGACACGCTTATCGGCAGAATACAGCATTATTTGTACGATAAGGGCGAATACAAGCCCGACGCAGAAAACAGTTTTAAGCCGGCTCTTGCCAACCGTATTGACCGCAACACAGGCGGTATAGTAATAGCCGCAAAAAACGCCGAGGCGCTACGTATACTTTGCGATAAGATAAAAGACCGCGAGATTGATAAAAGATACCTTGCCGTAATTCACGGCATTCCAAAACAAAAAAGCCGCACACTTGAGGGTTACCTCGAAAAGAACGAGGATAAAAACAAGGTATATTTAAGCGGTAAAAAGACTGATAATAACCTTACCATTAAAACCCGTTACAACACCCTTGCTTCAAAAAACGGACTGTCGCTGATTGAGGTTGAGCTGATAACGGGCCGCACCCATCAGATACGCGCTCACATGGCGTCGATTGGTCACGCGCTGTTGGGCGACGGAAAATACGGCAAACTGCAGAACGACAAAAAGATGGGATTTGACAAGCAGGCGCTCTACTCATATAAATTGACATTTGATTTTACCACAGACGGCGGCATTTTGCAATATCTTGACAAAAAAACCTTTACGGTAAAAAAAGTATGGTTCGCCGAGCAGCTGTTTGGAGATAAGTACAAAGAAATTTTCCGATAATTATTGCCTTGACTTTTATAATTGAATTATGTATAATATCCTTGCTGTTTTAAGCAAGGATATTTTTATATGCGGGTATGGCGGAATAGGCAGTTTTTGCACGAGCGCACCCAGTGGGTGATGCAGCGAGTGGCAAAAAGGCGCCGCGGTCGACAAGCGAGATACGGTAGTATCGAGTCGTCGGGCACCGCAAGAGTCACGCGGGGCACGGCTGCCTTGCAAAAATTGAATATGCGGGTATGGCGGAATAGGCAGACGCGCTAGATTCAGGTTCTAGTCGGGGTTCCTCGGTGCAGGTTCAACTCCTGTTACCCGCACCAATTGCTGAATTAAACCTTTATGGTTTAGTTCAGCAATTTTTTAATTTAAGGAGTTGAACCTGTGAAGGTCTAAACGAAAAAACACAGTCCCGTGGACTGTGTTTTAGTTTAGAGCGCGCAGTCGGGTACCGAATGCATGGCATTGGGTCGACAAGCGGTTAGTATGCGTAGCAGACGGTCAACTCCTGTTACCCGCACCAAAAAAAGAGTTGGTTTAAAACCAACTCTTTTTTACATGTACTGACACATTGATGAATACGAAAAATATATATGCCCTGCGACACCGCTCGACTCTTTACATATCTCGATTTGCTGTTTTATTACATCCCTGCCGTTTGCCCACTCAGCGCTGTCGGGTTTGTTTTGGGTATTTATTTTATACGTAGCAAGACCGATAAGCAGTTTTGTATCAGTTTCGCTTATTTCTTTTTGCCAAGTGCCTAGCAGATTATTAAATTTATAATCACTGTCGGGATAATCAAAACCAAAATACAGTTGCGGTATTATGTAGTCAACACAATCGCTGCTTACCCACGCTGCTATATCGGCGTAGTGCTTGTTATAGTTTTCGTCAATAGATGCAGACGGGCTGACACTGAAAACAATATCCTTGTTTTTAAACTTTATCGCGGTATATGCGCAGCTTACGAGCGCGTTGACGTTAGCGCGCCGCCAATCGTCAAGATCTAATGGCTTTTGTGTGTCAGTGCAATATGCAGTATAGCTCATCTTATCAAAGCTTTCGTCCACGGTGGGATAAAAATAATCGTCAAAATGTATACCATCCACCGCGTAATTATCAATTATTTCTCGTATTCCGTCAAGGATAAGCGCGCGAGCCTCGCTTGAAGCGGGATTTAAGTATATGCCGCTTACAATCGATACGTTTATATCGTTGTCTGCCGTTTCGTCACTCAGCCACCGCTTTGCAGGACTGCCGTCGGGCAGAGCCGAAATATCGCAGTCTGCGGTACGCACGCGGTAGGGATTTAACCACGCGTGAAGCTTTATGCCGTTTTGGTGGCAAACGCCTATCATATATTCTAAAACATCAAAATTCTGCGTCGCGGCTGATGACCGTAGCGGAAAAATCTCTGACGGGTAATACGAATCGCAAAACGGCCTTATATGTACAAACATATCGGTAACACCGCGCGACAGACAGTTTTGCACCGCGGCGCCAAACTCGGATTTAAAATCGCCCGATAGCATAATATCAAGCTCCGAATACGACACCCACACACCCGTTATATAATCTTGCTTAACGTCATCGCTTACCGTATCCGTAGGCGAACAGCCAGCAAGCAACAGCAATATAAGCATTACGCATAATAATTTTCTCATAAAAACTCGCTTTCATATTTTTACACTAATATATATTTTAAATGTACTAAAAAAATTCGTCAAGAGGTAGTTTTTGCTTGCGTATGCTACTTTCATATTGTATAATGTAAGCAATTAAAATCTGTGAGGTAAAAGCAATGAAAAAAACAGTAATTTCAGTAATCGGTAAGGATACCGTCGGCATCACCGCGCGTGTTAGCGCAAAATGCGCTGAATACAACGTAAATATTATTGATA
Organism: Clostridia bacterium; assembly: GCA_017442225.1. Classification (GTDB taxonomy): domain Bacteria; phylum Bacillota; class Clostridia; order Oscillospirales; family Acutalibacteraceae; genus UBA737. Next base: position 66,493 of record JAFSAR010000012.1, on the reverse strand, counting down.
TAACGCAGTCGGTTTTGCAGGATATGTTTGTAATGGTAATGCTGACAGACATTGCCGCTCTTAACTGCAAATTCAAGGACTTTTCTGAGGCTATGGATAGTTTGGGTCACGAGCTTAATCTTGAAATCCGCGTTATGCACGAAGATATTTTTAACTCTATGCACAGAATTTAAGGTGAAAATTTATGATCAATCTTAACGATATTTTAGAAACCATAAATATGATAAGGCAGGAAAACCTTGATATTCGTACAATCACAATGGGCATATCCCTGCTTGACTGCGCAGATAGCGATATAGACGTTTCCTGCCAAAAGGTTTATGACAAAATCGTGCGTCTTGCGGGCAACCTTGTAAAAGTGGGCGAAGATATCGAGGCGGAATACGGAATACCGATTATAAACAAACGTATTTCGGTAACGCCCATCGCGATGCTCGTTGCGGTATCGGGCGGTGACCCTGTTAAATATGCACACGCGCTTCAGCGCGCGGCTGACACCGTAGGTGTAAACTTTATCGGCGGATACTCGGCGCTGGTGCAAAAGGGTTTTTCAGCGGGTGACATTGAGCTTATCCGCTCTATCCCCCGCGCTTTAAATGAAACCACAAACATCTGCTCGTCGGTAAACATTGGCTCTACCAAAGCGGGTATAAATATGGATGCTGTAAAGCTTATGGGTGAGATTGTAAAGAAAAGCGCAGAACTCACTGCTGACCGCGACAGCATTGGTCCTGCAAAGCTGGTAGTATTTTGCAACGCGCCCGAAGATAATCCTTTTATGGCAGGCGCATTTCACGGCATGGGTGAGCCTGACTGCGTAATTCACGTGGGTGTTTCGGGCCCGGGTGTTGTGTATGCCGCGCTCAAAAAGTGTGACGGCGACCTTGGCGCCGTGGCTGAAACCATTAAACGAACCGCCTTTAAAATCACCCGTGTGGGTCAGCTTGTTGGCAGTGAGGCCGCGCGCCGTCTAGGCGTTCCTTTTGGCATTGTAGACCTGTCCCTTGCCCCTACCCCTGCGGTTGGCGATTCGGTTGCAAGAATACTCGAAGAAATAGGCTTGGGTGTTTGCGGTACACACGGCACAACAGCGGCTCTTGCTATGCTTAACGACGCGGTTAAAAAAGGTGGCGTTATGGCATGCAATTCGGTGGGCGGACTTTCGGGTGCTTTTATACCCGTATCCGAAGACGAAGGTATGATTGCGGCGGCTCGCAGCGGAGACCTTAAAATAGAAAAATTAGAGGCTATGACCGCCGTATGCTCGGTTGGTCTTGACATGGTGGTAATTCCCGGTGACACACCAAGCGAGGTTATATCGGCGATTATCGCAGACGAAGCCGCAATCGGTATGGTAAACTCAAAAACCACCGCCGTTCGTGTAATACCTGCTATTGGCAAAAAGGCTGGCGAAGAGCTAAATTTTGGCGGGCTTTTGGGCGAAGGTCCCATAATGGACGTAAACCTAACTGCTAGCCCAAAAAAGTTCATAGACCGCGGCGGCAGAATACCTGCCCCTATGCAAAGCCTTAAGAACTGACTAAAAAAAGCAAGACTCAAGCTGAGTCTTGCTTTTTTAAAATTCAAATATCTTTTCAAATTTTGGAAATAGCGCTACCGTTTCAACATGCTTGTCATACCACTTTGCAAACACACCGATAAGCGGACTTGTAACTGCCGCTATAATCACCGTGCCCCAGCCAATACCCACAAAGCTTCCAAAAAAAGCAAGCGACAAAACGACCGATACCACAAGATGACTTATATCATAAATACACTTAAATTTAACCTGGTTAAGTTTGTATTTTTCTACAAGTCCTTTTACAAAGAAGTCGCACACCTGCGGGTAGATATATGACTTTAAAAACAGCATTACGGTAAAGCTCGTAAGCAGCTGACCTACAATAAACATCACTACTCTCAGCCACATATCCATACTGCCGGGCGCCGTGACATCGGGATTTAAAATCGGAATTATCTCACGCCACATATCGAGTATATACCCGTATATTACGCAGGTGATAAATGATACAAAATAAACAAGCTTTATCCTCTTCATAGCTATACAAAACGCTATAAACAAAAGCGCCTGCACAAGGTATGTCCATTCCCCGAACGAAAAAAATCCAATCCTTTCGCTTATTATGTATGCGGGAGCGCCTATCATCGACAGTCCAAAGTCTGCCGCTACTAAAACCGCTACCGCGAAGGTTAGTCCAAACAATGCAAGTATATATATTACTTCACTATAAATCTTAATTTTTCTCAAAACATTACCCTCAAAAGTGTGCAAAAATATAATAATATCTTACTATTTCATACCGTACTTGTCAACTGCAAAAAACATGTCTACCGATGGTGGTTATAACCGGCCGTGACCGAATCCATTTATTTGTGGCGGTTTTGGGATTATAGTAATATATTGCACCGCCTGATGGGTCAAGACCGTTTAGCGCGTCGCGCGCGGCAGAATAGGCAGAGTCCGCTATTGGTTCATAAAACTGTCCGTCATAAAGGCAGGAAAATGCTCCGTTCTGATACACCACGCCCGACACCGTATCGGGAAAGGAGGGGTGCACTATGCGGTTGAGTACAACGGCGCCCACCGCCACCTGTCCAAGATAGCTCTCGCCTCTTGCCTCGGCGGATATAATGCGGGCGAGCAGCTCGTAATCGGCAGAATTATATACGCTGCCACTGCTGATGCCCATTGCGGCAAGTGTTTTGCTACCGACTATTCCGTCGGGCGTGAGTCCGTTTGCTTTTTGAAATTTTATCACCGCATTTTTTGTAGCCGTACCAAATATTCCGTCTACCGCGCCACTGTAATATCCCCACTCCTTTAGTCTGCTTTGAATCTCTGACACTTCGCTGCCCGTAGAACCTATTTTTGAAAGCGCGCTCACCGTAACGCATAACATACACATAACAATAAATACTATTATCATGATTTTTAAAGGTTTGTTTGTCATAAAATCCCTCCGAAAATAGTATTTCCTATCTTTTTAAAATTACGCCTGTCTGTTTTTTCATTTTAAAGACAAAAAAACATATTTTATTCATCCTCACTTTGACAAAAATTTCCTTTATTGTGCCATATAATAAACGTGAGAATTTATCCCCAAACGGATGTTAAAAGGAAGTGGCTTTAAAATGAAGGATTTGGTAAAACGGGCGCAGGAGGATGCCGCGCCTGACAAAAAAGAATTTGTTTCGGCACTGGGACTACATATTCTGATGGGTGTGTTGGGATTTGTTGCGGCGCGCGGTGTGATTTTCGACTCGCTTATGCCCTTCGGTCTGGTATTTTTAGGCGGCTGCAGTAGCGTGTTTTTACCAAGCGTTGCCGTTGGTACCTTTATAGGTTATTTTATACCCGCGACGGCAAGCGGCGGTTTTAGATATATTGCGGCGCTACTTGCCATAATTGCCGTAAGGCTGTTGCTGTCAAGCTATCGAAAGCTCTGTGAAAATCCTATCTTTTTAAGCGCCGTATCCCTCCTTTCAAATGCGGCTACGGGTGTTGTAAGCTACAGCGGCGTACCACTTGACGCTTTAAAGCTTGCGGCGGAATGCTTGATTATTTTTGGCGGTGTATTTATCGTAAGGCGCGCCTTTGTAGCGCTGCGCGAAGACCGCGCGGGGCTATCGCTTGACGGACTTATTTGCGTGCTGGGCACGGCAACCGTTCTGATTATAGGCATTTCGCAAATTACGGTTTTCGGTCTGTCGATAGGTCGCGTGTTAGGCGTATTTTTAATTCTCGCCTCTGCTAAGTATGGCGGTGCTGCGGCGAGCTGCGCTTGCGGAATTGCGATATCCTTTGCAGCGGCGGTTACAGGCGCGTTTGAGGGCGGCTTTGGTATATATGCTTTTGCCGGTCTTGCAGTGGGAATTTTTGTCGGACTTGGCAAATACGCGCAAAGTCTGTCGGTTGTGGCGACTGCTATAATCGGACTTTCGTTTATGCAATTCAAAGAAGGGTCTGCCGTCTTTTTTGCCGAAATCCTTACGGGCTCTGTCCTCTTTTTACTGATACCGCGCGCGGCAGGCATCACTTTAAACAAACTTTTTCACCGCGCGCCTGACCTTAGCACCCAAAGTCCCGGTGGCACCTCGCTTGCGCTGAGATTAAACCTTGCGTCAAACGCCTTGCTTGACGTGTCAGACACGGTGTCACAGGTATCTTCCGAGCTTGGCAAAATTAACGCGCCCGATTTTAAAAGCGTTTTATCTTTTATTGAGCAGGACGCCTGCTCGGGCTGTAAATTGCGCCTTCACTGTTGGGAAAACAAAAACGCCGATACAACCGAGGCCGTAATGAAGATGATAAATATTGTAAAGGGCGGCGAGGACATACAAAACGATACCGCTTTAAACGAATTCAGAGGCCGCTGCCTACGGGTCAAGAAAATGGAGGACGTCGTTGAAAGCCGCTATGCAGGATACGCGTCGCTGATTGCCGCCGAAAACCGTATAGACGAGGTGCGTCAGGTAGTCTCCGAGCAATTTGAGGGTATATCCGCTATGCTAAGCGAGTTGGCTGCGGATTTTTCAAACGGTGAGCAATTTGACCCGCGCGCCGCCGAATCAGCCGCGTCGGCGCTTAGCAATATAGGCATCAATACGCTGGAGAGCGCCGCCAAGATTGACAAATTCGGCAGACTGTCGCTTGAAATGAAGATTAAAATAACCGAGGATGCCATCCTTAATCGACTGCAGATAATGAAATTATTATCGCTCGCGTGCGAGCGCGATTTTGATATACCGAATATTACAAAAACGGGTGACAGCGCGCTGCTGACATTAAACGAACACGCAAGCTTTAGGATAGATATAGGCGTAGAGCAACGCTGCGCTGTGGCAGGCTCAATATGCGGTGACGCTTGCAAATACTTTAACGACGGCAAGGGACATTTTATAATGATTTTGAGCGACGGTATGGGCACAGGCGGACGCGCCGCCGTTGACGGCGCAATGGCGTCGGGACTTATGGCGCGACTGCTTAAAGCGGGTTTTGGCTACGACTGCTCACTGAAAATCCTTAATTCGTCAATGCTTTTTAAATCAAGCGATGAATCACTTGCCACAATGGATATCGCAAGCATCGACCTTTTTACAGGTAGCACCGAGCTTTATAAAGCGGGCGCCGCGCCGACGCTTGTGCGACGAAGCGGTCACTCGGGACGTGCCGAAAGCCACAGCCTACCTATCGGCATTTTGAAAGAGGTTTCGTTTGACCGCGCGGGAATACGGCTGAAATCGGGCGATATATTACTTCTGGTTTCCGACGGCGTTACCTTTGAAGGCACCGAATGGATAAGGCAAGAACTTGAAGCGTGGCAAAACGGCGGCGCGCAGGACCTTGCTGAACACATCTGCAACTGTGCGCGGCGGCGTTGCGTAAACACCCGCCCCGACGATATAACCGTTATGGCAGCGATTGTTGAAAAAGCGGTATAAATAAAAAAAAGAAGGGTGAAAATTTCACCCTTCTTTTTTTATGTAAGTTTATTAAACCAACCTATTACGTCCTCATACACACTGTCAGCTCGGGCATACTCGGGGGTTTCCTGGTTTGCGGTTACGGTAGATACCAAAACCTCGCCGTCAAGCACGATGCTAAGCGTACCGTTTTTGGCCTTTTTTGTCGCTTTTTTAAATGTCTTAGCGCCCTCTTCGGTAAAGCGTAGCTCTAAGTAACGGTTCTGTCCTTTTTTATACATTACCAGAACACTGGTTACGTCGTCATTTTCAAGCCATACGGTACCCTTGTCGTCAACAATAGCAAACTCGTGTTCCTCCGACAGCGTCCTTGCCATAAGCTCAACAAGCGGCGGCTCGGCAGGAAGGTCTTTGTCCTTATCCTTACAGCCTACAAAACAAAGGGCTGCGAAGATACACATTATAATACACAACAGTTTTTTCATTACTATCACCTTTTAAGAATACTAAAGACATAATAACACATTTTTTCAACTTTGACAACAAAAACTATTTATGAAATCAATTCATCAAGCGCAGAACAAAATTGAATTTATTTCGTTCTGCGCTTGATGGGTTGGTTTTAGTCTTTACTCTTGTCTGCGGATATTACCTCGCCTGTTTCTGCATCAATATCATAGTCGTATTCGGTATTGCCCGAATTAAAATCGACTTCGTAAATAAGCTTGCCGTTATCTCGGTCAAGGTCTACATCAACGTCACTTACCTGTGATTCGCCGAGTCCCGCGTGCTTTAAAGCCGCCTCTTTTGCGTCGTTTGCGGTAATGCCTGCCATCAAGTTCATAGATTTGCTATTATTGTTGTCATTACCGTTATTATCGGTCACAGCATCCTCTGCTTTGTCAACAACACTTTCGGTACCGCTGACAACAGAATCTCCGATTGATTCTGCATCACTTGTTACATCGTTCATAGCTCTGCCACAAGCTGTAAGTGATAAGACAAAAATAAGACTAAGTGCTAAAACAATTATTTTTTTCATTTTGATTCCTCCCGTAATATTATTAACCGAGAAAAACAAAAAATGCAAAAAAAGAATTTTTATTTTTTAAGCCACAGCTTTAAACATAAGCTGCGGCTTAATTGTAAAATCATTGTGCATTATTTTTTGTATCCGCACTCACAGCGGTCGATGCTGTCGGGCAATATTTTGCCACAAGCCATACAGCGCCAGAAACCATCAGGTATTTCGGGCGCTGGAGCGTTCAGTCTGGCTTCTTCTTGTTGTTTTGCCTCAAGCTTTGCCGCACGTTTTGCCTCTTTTTTGGCTTTTCTCTCTTCGACGTATGGCGTTATGTCGATATATTCACTCTTTTTATTAAAGGTTAGATTTAAAAGTCCAAAATAGAAAAGCAAAAGAATAAAAGCATCATAAAGCACTTCTGCTATAGAGGGAATTAATAGATTTAAATAGTTCAAAAAAGCATTATGTAAATCATATCCCATGTTTGATAACAAAAACTGAAACGCTTGGTTGATTACTATACTTATCATTAGTATTATTAATCCTACGCGTAAAAGTATAACGTTTTTAAAATTTTTAATTGAGCCTAAAAGACATAATATATATGCTGCAAGCAAAACCATATCATATGCAACGCTTGACGTCAGCCAAATAAATCCCTCAACAGAATTAATATATTCTATGTTTGTTATTATTGAAACTATTATGGTATGAACATCTACTACTACAAAAATTGCAAACGCTGCAGGAAACAACCATTCTTTAAACCGATATTGCCTTTTTAGTGTACACAAATATACAATAATAAATATATACGGCAATAACTTTAAAACCACTTCTGAAAGCAAAAGAAATTCTCCAAAATTTATAGAACTATAAAGCCAATACATTAAGTTGGTGTTTAACACATATAACACCGTAAAAACTATCGCCAAAATATTTTTTGTCTTATTTTTAAATATGTAGCTTATCATAATTAGTATCTCCTTTTGTTTTAGTCTATAGTAACTAATGAGCTTTGTCAAGCAACATATTTGTAACAAAATTCAAGCACCTGTTATATCTCTATAGCAGGTGCTTTCGTATTAGTTAATTGTGCATTGTGCATTAATTACAGCGTAAGGCTCGGTGCTGTGTAAACACGGGTTGCAAGCTCTTGGTCGAGCAAATAAAGGCTCTTGGGGTCGTCGCCAAACAGCTTATACTTGTTTACCAATTTGTCGGCGTTTTCCTCTTCCTCAAGCTGTTCTTTTACAAACCAGTCTAAAAACTGCATTGTGCGGAAATCCTTTACGCTGTAAGCCGCATCATAAATTGTGTGAATTAAGTTTGTCACATAGCGCTCGTGCTCGGCACCCGTAAGTAGTGGATCAAGGTGATTTTTAAACTCCTTGTCGGGCTGGTCTATTGCTTTAAGCGTAACCTTTACCCCGTTGCTTTGCAAATATTTTAAGAAAAGCAGCGCGTGGTCGCGCTCTTCTTGCGCTTGAATATTATACCAATTACCAAAACCGTCAAGGTCGTTCTCGGTATAGTAGTTGGCTATATCAAGATAAAGATATGCGCTGTAAAACTCTTTGTTTATTTGGTCGTTAAGTAACTCAATAACCTTTTTATCTAACATAATATCACCCTTTTTATTTAAAATAAGAGGAGTCGATAAGACTCCCCTTTAAACTACAAATTATTTGAAGTAACGAGCGAGGAGTCCCTCAAATGCCTTGCCGTGTCTTGCTTCGTCGCGAGCCATTTCGTGAACGGTGTCGTGGATTGCGTCAAGACCGAGTTCTTTAGCAAGCTTAGCAAGTTCAAACTTGCCCTTTGTTGCGCCGTTTTCAGCATCTACGCGCATCTCAAGATTTTTCTTGGTAGAGTCGGTAAGAACCTCACCTAAAAGCTCTGCAAATTTTGCTGCGTGCTCTGCCTCTTCAAGCGCTGCCTTTTCCCAATAAAGACCGATTTCGGGGTAACCCTCACGGTGTGCAACGCGTGACATTGCAAGATACATACCAACTTCTGAGCATTCGCCGTTAAAGTTTTCGCGAAGACCGTCGATAATTCTTTGGTCTACACCCTGCGCAATGCCTACAACGTGCTCAGCAGCCCAAGTCTTTTCGCCTGACTGCTCTTCAAACTTGCTGGCAGGAGCCTTACAAATAGGGCAAGCGTCGGGAGCAGAATCACCTTCGTGAACATAACCGCAAATTAAACATACATACTTTTTCATTTTAAAATCCTCCAAAAATGTTTCAATTTTTATAATTTATTGCTTGTTGCAATTTTTACAAGTTCCATAAACCACGCATACGCTGGTTTCGGGTGTGAAGCCGTCAAAGTGCGCAAGGCTCTTGATATCGTCATCTACTCGCGAGTCGATTATCGCGCCGCAGCATTTGCAGTGTAGATGCAGATGAAAACTCTTGTCGCCGTCAAAGTGCTCGTAGCCGTCGCCTACCGAGACGCTTAGTATCTCGCCGCTTTCGACAAGACTTGCAAGGTTACGGTAAACCGTGCCAAGACTGATGTTTGGTATCACCCGTCTTACCCCCTCGTAAACCTGAGCGGCTGTGGGATGGTCGCAGCGGTTTTGCAATTCGTTAAGTATTGCCTCGCGTTGCTTTGAATAGTTTGCCATAACTCACCTCTTTTCTTGAAAGTAGTAATCGTTACTACTTTTTACATTTTTAATTATACTCACCTTTTTTCATTTGTCAAGCATTTTTTCTTGACTTTTTTAAAAAAATTTTTTAAAATAGACTTGTTCAAGTTTTTAACAATCTTTTTAAAGAATTAGAGGTTATATTTAGATGAAACCAACGGGCATTTCAAACTCGGTAATTAACCGCTTGCCGCGGTATTACAGATTTTTAGGCGAGCTAAAAAAAGAGGGACTCACACGCATATCGTCACGCGAGTTGTCAGAGCGTATGCACCTTACTGCCAGCCAGATACGTCAGGACCTTAACTGCTTTGGTGAATTCGGTCAGCAGGGTTATGGCTATAATATTGAGCTGTTGCAAGGCGAGATTGGCCGCATACTCGGTCTAGACCGCCCACAAAACGCGATACTTATAGGTGTGGGCAATCTGGGGAAAGCCATTGCACATTATATAAATTTTGAGTCAAAGGGATTTCACCTTATTGGTATGTTTGACGCAAAGGAATCGCTTGTGGGTCAGATGGTGCGCAACGTACCGATAAGACATATATCTACATTAGATGAATTCTGCCGCGAAAATATGCCGCGCGCGGCAATACTTTGTATTCCTAAAGATGCATCAAAAGAAATTTGTGATCAACTGATAAAATTGGGTGTCAAAGGCTTTTTAAATTTCAGCCACTATGATATTGCGCTCGACCACCCACAAGTAGAGGTTGAAAACATACATTTTGGCGACAGCCTGATGACATTATCTTATAAATTGAGTAATTAAATGATTTTTTCGGGACGATGTGGGCATCGTCCCCTACATTTAAAGCAAAAGAACACTGCTAAAATTTTAGCAGTGTTCTTTTTTGTGTGGCGTGTCGCAACAGATGCAATTTTATGTTTTTGGTTTGGCGACCATATGCATAATAACACAACTTTGTGTTATTGTCAACACATTTCTGTGTTTTGAGTTATAGTAACACTTGAGGTGTTACTATGGAATATATTTATCAAAGAGTTAGAGATTTAAGAGAAGATAAAGACTTGACACAAGCCGAAATTGCGAAAATATTAAATGTTTATACGACAACCTATCAACGATGGGAACGTGGCGAAACCGAAATACCCAGCCATATAGTAAAGCAGTTAAGCATTTATTATAATGTTTCTGCAGATTATATTTTAGGTTTGCCCGATTTACCTTATCCAAAAAGATAACAAAAAACTCCCGACTTGAAAATTCAAGTCGGGAGTTAATTTTATTTGTCCAAATAATCGCATGCTGCCAATGCGGCGATTGCGCCGTCGGCGGCCGCCGTTGCTACCTGACGGATTTTTTTACTACGGCAATCGCCTGCAACAAAAATACCGTCGGCATTGGTAAGGCAGTTTTCGTCTGATGTTACGTAACCGCGTTCATCAAGATTTATAACGCCCTCAAAAGCCTCGTTTTGAGGAATAAGACCGATCGCTACAAACATACCGTCAATGGTAAGCTGTTTTTCGTTGCCACTGTTATCGGCAACGGTAATGCCCGTGAGTGTGGTATCACCAAGAACGCCTTTTACGGTATGCCCGAGTATTATCTCAACATTTTCTTTATTGTTAAGTTTTTCCTGTAATTTTTGCTCGCCTGTAAGAAAATCGAGGTTTTGAACCACATAAACTTTTTTAGCCAAATCAGCTAGCAATATCGCCTCTTGCAGCGCCGAATTGCCTCCGCCAATAACCGCAACGTCGCGTCCTGCGTAAAACGCACCGTCACACACGGCGCAAAAGGATATACCCTCGCCCACAAATTCTTCCTCGCGAGGCAACCCTAACATACGGTGCTTGGCGCCCGTTGCGATAATAACGGTGCGTGTCTCATATTCGCCGCTGTCGGTAACAACGGTTTTAATGTCGCCCTGCTTTATCTCTAAAACCTCGGCGCACTCAACCTCTGCATCAAGACCAAGCGCTTGTTCCACTAACTTTTCAGCAAACTCGTTGCCTGTAACCTCAGCAAAACCCGGTATATTTTCAACCTTTGGTGAAAAGGTAATTTGACCGCCAAAAGAGCCTTTTTCGATAACTAATACGCTCTTATTTGCGCGACGTGCATAGATTGCCGCGGTAAGACCTGCAGGACCGCCGCCTATAACTATAATATCATACATAATTTTTATCCTCACTAAAACAATGTGGCAGGTGTTATCCTGCCACATTTTAAGTTTTAATTTTTACGCGTTAAGATATTTTTTAATATCAGATACGCCTGTGTATTTTATAGCGTTTCCGTTTTCTACAACAACAAGTGTTGGCGCTTGCTTAATGCCGAGGGCGTTTACTGCCTCTACGTTTTCGTTAGCAAGAAGCTTGTTGAAGATAACGCCAGCCTTATCAAGCAATGACACCGCTATTTTGCAGTTGGGGCAGGTTGCTGTTGTGAAAAGATATATGCCGTCAGCAAGGATTGCGTCCGACTTTTGCTCGCACGCGCAAGCGGTTTCCATTACGCCGTCGTGGGTAAGCTTTGAATTGGCAATGTCGTAAACCTTACGGTCCTTAAATTCCTGTGACTTACCATCGTTCCAGTTTTGAACGGGGCGGTAATAGCCTGTAATACGGCTGTAAACCTCGGTCTTTTCACCGCAATCGGGACAGGTATAAACCTCACCCGAAATATAACCGTGATTCTTACACACAGAATATGTCGGTGACATTGTGTAGTAAGGAAGTCTGTAGTTTTCGGCAATTTTTCTTACAAGGTTTGCTGCTGCCTTCCAATCGGGAAGTTTTTCACCGAGGAATGCGTGGAATACAGTACCCGATGTATAAAGTGTCTGGAGTTCATCCTGTACATCGAGAGCCGAGAATATGTCCTCGGTATAGCCAACAGGCAGATGTGAAGAGTTGGTGTAGTAAGGTGTCTCGTCCGGTCCGCGACCTGCAGTAATAATATTTGGATAATGCTTAAGGTCGTGCTTAGCAAGACGGAAAGCGGTTGACTCAGCAGGGGTAGCCTCAAGGTTATAGAGGTCGCCGTACTGTTCCTGATAGTCTGAAAGACGCTCACGCATATGATTAAGAACATCTTTTGTAAAGTTCTGAGTCTTTTCGTGGGTAAGATCCTCACCAAGCCACTTAGCGTTAAGGCCAACCTCATTCATACCAACAAGACCTATGGTTGAGAAGTGGTTATTAAATGTGCCGAGATATCTCTTTGTATATGGATAAAGACCTGCTTCAAGAAGCTTTGTAATAACTGTACGCTTAACGTGGAGTGAGCGAGCAGAAATATCCATCATTTTGTCGAGACGGGCATAGAAATCTGCCTCATCCTTTGCAAGATACGCAATTCGTGGCATATTGATGGTAACAACGCCTACAGAACCTGTTGATTCGCCGCTACCGAAGAAGCCGCCCGACTTTTTGCGAAGCTCACGAAGGTCAAGACGAAGTCTGCAGCACATTGAACGAACATCGCTGGGTTCCATATCAGAGTTGATATAGTTTGAGAAATAAGGTGTGCCGTATTTTGCGGTCATTTCAAAGAGCAGCTTGTTGTTCTCTGTCTCTGACCAGTCAAAATCACGTGTGATTGAATAGGTAGGAATAGGATACTGGAAGCCGCGGCCGTTTGCATCGCCTTCGATCATAATTTCGATAAACGCACGGTTTATCATATCCATTTCCGCTTTACAGTCTTTATATTTAAAGTCCATTTCCTTGCCGCCAACGATACAGTTAAGCTCTGCCAAGTCGTTAGGAACTGTCCAGTCAAGAGTGATATTGGTAAAGGGTGACTGTGTGCCCCAGCGCGAAGGTGTATTTACACCATAAATAAAGCTCTGGATACACTGCTTTACCTCTTTATAGGTAAGGTTGTCAACCTTTACAAAAGGCGCAAGATATGTATCAAACGATGAGAAAGCCTGAGCGCCTGCCCATTCGTTTTGCATAATACCAAGGAAGTTTACCATCTGGTTGCAAAGAGTTGACAGGTGGCTTGCAGGTGAAGAGGTAATCTTACCCGGTACGCCGCCCAAGCCCTCTTGAATAAGCTGTTTAAGCGACCAACCTGCGCAGTAGCCTGTAAGCATAGAAAGGTCGTGGATATGAATATCTGCATTACGGTGCGCATTGCCTATTTCATCATCATATATTTCAGAAAGCCAATAGTTAGCCGTAACTGCACCTGAGTTTGAAAGAATAAGACCGCCTACAGAATAGGTAACGGTAGAATTTTCTTTTACGCGCCAGTCGTTGACATTAAGATAGTTGTCTATAATCGCCTTATAGTCAACCATTGTAGCGTTAATATTTCTTACCTTTTCGCGCTGACGGCGATAAATAATATATGCCTTTGCAACGTCATCATAGCCCGCTTTAATAAGAACAGACTCTACGCTGTCCTGAATATTTTCAACGGTGATTTTACCGTCCTCAATCTTTTCGGTAAAATCCGCGGTTACCTTAAGCGCTAAAAAGTCGATAATATCCTGATTGTACTCTTTCTGACAAGCCTCAAAAGCCTGTTTTATCGCGTCGCTAATCTTCTGAATGTCAAAATTCACAAGTTTTCCGTCGCGTTTTACTACGTTATACATATCTTGTCCCCTTTTCTTTTTTATTGCCTCATTAGAGGTGAGCAAGATACATTATATCGTTTATTTTGTGTTTTGTCAATAGTAAAATCACAATATCTTGTGTTAAATTCCTCTTTTTTCCACATTCGGTATTACATCTTGTGCGGAACTGTGCATTAAATCAAGGGTTTGAGGCGTTACTGCCGATAAATTATTTTTTATAAGGTCGCCCGAATCTATAAAGTTTTGTAAAAAATATTTGTCTGCGCCCTTTATCCATTCTGCAATTTTTTTAATATCCTCTACCGCATGATACTCGCGCACGACGGTTGTGCGAAATTCAAAGTCGATTTTTTTCTGTTTTAAAAGCTCGACGCTTTTTTTTACGTTTTCAAAATCTTCCGCGCTGCAGTCTGCGGTTTCGAGATATTTTTCTTGTGAATTTTTAATGTCCATCGCGACGTAATCAATATTGCCGCTATCTATAAGCGCGGCAAGACGGTCAGGATAGCTACCGTTTGTGTCAAGCTTTACCAAATAACCCAATGCCTTTACTTTGGCAATAAAATTGGGCAGTTCTTTGTGCATTAACGGCTCGCCGCCCGTAATGCACACTCCGTCGAGTATTCCTCGGCGTTTTTTAAGATAATCCAAAATATATTCTTCGGTAAAAAAGTTAGAATTATCAATATGGGTTACAAGCGCTGCATTATGGCAAAAAGGGCAGCGAAAATTGCACCCTGCGGTAAACAGGGTGCAAGCAGTTTTTTCTGGGTAGTCGAGTAATGTTAATTTTTGAAAACCGCTAAATTGCATTTGTATTTCCTCTTATAATCAATTATCTGCCGCAAATTGTTCTTCTATAGCCTTTTTGCTGCTAGGTTTTGAATCGCCATGACGCACAAAGCACATTGTTATAAACGACGCTGCAGAGAAAATCACTGCATAAGGGAATAAGATTTTATATCCTATTGGCAGCGTTTTAATAAGCCAACCCGACAGCAAGGGTGTTACAATCTGCGCCGCCATAGAAAAGGTATAATAATAGCCTGTGTATTTGCCTACGTCAGAGCCTGTGCACATTTCTACAACCATGGGGAACGAATTTACGTTAATAGACGCCCAACCTATGCCTATAATACCGAACATTACGTACATAAGCCACGGAGCCTTTGTAACAACATCTGCGCTTACAAAAATTGCAACGGTATAGCAAACAGTCATCAACACTATACCAAAAAGAACCGCCTTTTTTCTGCCAATTTTGCTTGACAATAAACCGAGCGGTACAAATGCCGCAATAGCCGCAACGGTAGCTACGGTAAGATACATTGATGAAGTTCCAAGGTCTATTCCCCAGATATTAAAGCAATACATTGAAAAAGAGGTTGTTACTCCGTTATAGGCTGTGTACCACAAAAGCACAGACAAGAGTATTAAAATAAGGCTCATTTTAACAGGCCTTGAAAGCTTTATCTTTGAGTCCGCATCGACGGTTTCTTCCTCGGCTTTAATGTTGGTTTCAGCCAAAACTTTATTTTCTTTAACCGTTAATACCATAATAAGAACGGCCACCAGCATAAACGCGGCTATTATCAAGAAAACGGGCGTAAAGGATAAACTTTCGGGATACTTGATTTTTATTTCCCCGTTTTCTACGTACTTTTCGCCGCCCTTTAACATAAACATCATTAAAATTGTAGCAAAAATTCCGCCGATATAACCGACAAGATTTATAATCGCGTTACCCTTACTGCGAAGCGGCTTTTCGGTAACGTCGGGCATATACGCCACAGCAGGCGAACGGTAGGTCGCCATAGCAATAAGCAGAAGCATAAGCACGATAATAAATCCCCAGAAATTACTTATGCGCTCAAAATATGCCAAAACGCAAAGAAGAATAACCGAGGCTATTGTTCCGTAAAGTATATATGGCGTACGCTTACCCAAACGTGTATGAGTTTTATCTGATAATTTACCAAACAACGGCAGCATAAAAACAGCCAGCACGTTATCCATCGCCATAAAAGCCTTTGATTCAAAAACGTCACGTCCGAATTTTACTTCAAGTAAATACGGTATTACCTGATCATAAAACTGCCAAAATGCCAAAATTGCCATAAAGGCAAAGCCTATCAGTACAGTGCGCTTATAATTCAGTTTCATAATTTTGTCCCCTTAAAATTTTTAAATTAGTTCTATTATTGCGGCGAGATTTCCGCGCTTCCCACCTGTTGCTCTGTGAGAGTGAAGTTCTTGAGCGTTGCAACAAGTACAAATATCGCTTATATCAATATTATCCTCTCTTATTCCCGCCGAAAGCAAAATATTTTTATTTGCGGCGACGAGATTTAACATAAAGTGATTTTCGTCACGGCCCTCGCGAAATACATCGGTAATATCAATTCCGCTGTCAACAAAAGCGTCAAAAACGGGCGTGTCAACCTCGTAACAATCCTGACAAATGCAAGGTCCTATCGCGGCTATTATATCCGCAGGATTACAGCCGAATTCATTTACCATTTTTTCGACTGTAACCTTGCCAATCATACTCACAGTTCCGCGCCAGCCTGCGTGACTTGTCGCGCACACGCGCTTTACGGGGTCGCAAAAAAGCAGCGGTGTGCAGTCGGCGTACTGCGTCACGAGAGCAACTCCCGATTGGTTTGTAATGAGTCCGTCAACGTCACAAAACGACGCTTTTGTGTATCCTGTGCCGCAATCGTCACGTGTTACAATGCGGACGTTGTTCGTATGCGTCTGACGGCTTAGTACCAAGTGTGATACATCTATACCTACAGCTGAGCATAAACGGCGGTAGTTTTCTTCTACATTGTGGAAATCGTCGCCGCCCGAAAAGCTTGTGTTCATAGTAGAAAATTGTCCCTCACTCACGCCGCCAAGACGTGTGGAAAAGGTATGACGCACAGCGCCGCAATTTTCAAGGCGCGGAAAAGTTATATAAACCAAGTCGCCTTTTTGGTTTATTTTTAAGTTTTTGCTATTCATCAGCGCCCTCGATTTCTTCTAAAAGTCGGTTTGATTTTATAATAAGTCGGTTCGCTGCCGAACGACCGAGACGGTCGGTTATTACATCAAGCGCCTGTTTTATCTGCGGCGGTCGATGTTCGGGCGAATGAGTATCGCTTGCCATATACGACACGTAACCTTTTTTAATAAGATTTTCACAAAGTCTTGCCGTTTCTTTGGTAACAACCGCGCCCGCGTTTATATGAGATATAGCATATCCGTCGGATATAAGCTTTAAAAGCTTTTTAAAGCCCGACACCTTTGCGTATCTTTCAATATGCGCAAGTATCGGTACAAGTCCTTGCCGCTCGCTTATATCTATTATATCCTGTAAAACGGTTTTTGTAACGGGAGCGCCGTATGGCAATTCCAGCAATAAATAATTCGTACCCGATATAACAAACTGCTTTATAGCGTGGCTTTTTCCCATTCCGCTGAAATATCTGAGCTCACAGCCAAGAAAAATCCTTGGTAAATCTTTATGCGCGATTTCGTTTTTTAAGTCGTTGTATGCCTTGCCTGTAAATTCTGCAAATTCTTCCGCGCTGTCGGTATCCGGATAAAAATGCGGCGTCACTATAACCTCGGTGACGCCCTGTTCTTTTAACATTTCGAGTAGGGTTATCGCCGTTTCCATATCCTTTGCGCCGTCATCAACACCGGGCAAAATATGCGTGTGTATATCAAGATATTGCATTTAAAAACCTTCTTTTAAAAAATCGGGAAAACGCCAAGGTTCTCCCGATTTAATAATTACTGTTGCTGTGAATTTGCGTCGTCTTGCGTCTTTTGTAATGTTGGCGCGCTTCCGTAACCGTAGCCGTAACCGTATCTTGAATAAGCGTACTTACGATAGCCGTATTTACGGTAACCATACTTGCGATAACCGTAACCTCTGCCCGATTTTGGATTTGCCGCATTCATAATCGCACCTAAGATATTTAGGCCCGCAAATTTTGCAGCATCTATCGCGCGGCTTATTGAATCGGTAGGCGTTACCTGATCCTTTACCACAAGAACAAGACCCGCAGTGTGAGGCGCTATAACCAAAGCATCGGTTACAACGTCTATAGGCGGCGTATCGATTATAACGTAGCTATACTCTTTACCTACGGTATCAACCAACTCTTTAAATCTTGCTGAGCCCAAAAGCTCTGACGGGTTGGGTGGCACCTGACCCGCCGTTATAACGTCAAATGTATCGCTTATGTGATTTATAACCTCTGAGTATTTATTAAAGCCTGCAAGAACGTTTGAAAGTCCTGCATTATTTTCTATTTTCAGTTTTTTGTGAATTGAACTTTTTCGCATATCGGCGTCAATAAGCAACACCTTATCGCCAAGCTGTGAAAAAGCGATAGCCATATTAACCGATGTGGTAGATTTTCCCTCGCCCGCCTCGGGACTGGTTATGCAAAAAACCTTTGTCTCGCTGCCTGACAGCAAAAACGTAAGATTGGTACGAATAGCCTTATACGCTTCAACTACGGCAAACGGAACGTGACGCGTTTCACTTATGTTCATAACAGTGCTTTTGCTGTCTTCTTTTTTCTTAATAACCACTGCTGTAACCTCCTCTGCCACGAGCTTTGCGATATCCGCCCGATTCTGCGTTTTCAAAATCGGGAACTGCGCCTAAAAGAGGCACGTCAAAATTGCTTGTAAAATCTTCCTCGCCCTTTATCGCGCGATTCATAGACTCAATTATAAAGAGCACTATATATGCCGCCACTGCGCCTACAACACCCGCGACGCCCGTAGTCATAAAAGTGCGCGGGTAGGTCATGGATGCCTTAATTGCGGTAGAGGCAACGTTTGCGCGCGCAGAAGGAATAAATTCAGGTATGTATCCGCAAGCAACTTCCACAAACTTGTTGGCAATACGCATAGCTTCTTTTGGATCGGTGCTTGAAAACGTTACGTCAATAAATAATGTTTCCTCGCTTCTTCTTGCGATAGACGAGCAACCCATAAGTCCCTGATAGTTATAGTCCTTACCGAGCTGGTCTGCAACCTTTTTATAGATATCGGGCGTATTAAGAATATCGACTACAGTATACGAAAGATATAGCGATGCCGATATATCGCTGCCCGAAATCTTGTCGGTGGTTTCTGCGTAAGACGTAATAACCGCGCCGTTTGTTACAAGTATTGATGCCTTAGCGCTATATGAGGGTGTAATAAAGAATTTACAATAACTGAACGCGCCTGCAGCAAAAATAACCGCCGCTAAAACAATTATCCATATATGGCGCAGCGCCAGCATCACAAGGTCCATAATATTTATAGTTTTTTCTTCCATTTTATTCCTCTCTCAAAACAAAATAATAACTATTTGCACACACAAGATATAATAACATTTTTATATCACTTTTTCAAGTGCTTATTTTGCATATCGCGAATACAAATCAATTTGGTCATAAACGGTAGGCCAATGTCCCCGTCCATTAAGTGTTACGCAAACATATTCCGTGCCGCTGTCACTTTTTCCGAAAGACGCTATACAATAGCCCGATTCGTTTACAAAGCCCGTTTTGCCGCCCAATATATCAGCGCCTTCGGGCTCTGTACCGTACATAGAGGAAAACAGCGTGCTTGAAAGCAGTATGCCCTCAGGGTGCTGAGGCGTGGATGCCGTAGAGTACTGATAAGTCGAAAGAATTTCACGGCATAAATCGTTTTGCATAGCCGCACGGATAATTACCGCCATATCCTCGGGGGTTGTATAATGATTTTCGTCAAAAAGACCGCTTGTATTTACAAAATTGGTGTCGCGAAGCCCTAATTCCTTTACCTTTTGGTTCATCAGTTTTACAAATTTCTCTTCACTGCCGGCAATTGAGAGCGCGAGTCCCACAGTGGCATCAGCTCCCGATGGCAAAATCGCTCCGTAAAGTAGGTCGGTCATATTTACCGCTTCGTCCGCCAGAAAGCCCGCAACGGTAGCATCAGCAATATAAAGCGGATCTGTAATGTCAAGACTAAAAGTAAACGTGTCATTATAGTCGGTAATATAATCAACCGCCGTAAGTAAGGTCATCACCTTGGTGGTTGAGGCGGGATAACACCTCGTAGTCGCATCGCGCGCGGCTACGACCTCGTTTGTATCACAGTTTATAACAATTATATTTCCGCTTTCGATATCCGCATCAACAACCGCCGTATTGTCGGTAAAATTGGCAAAATAATTAACCCTTTCCTGCTTGTTTTCCAAAACGTCGCTTGCTGTATTTTCCGCGCTTTGAATTTCGGATGGTGTTTCCGACTCGGCTTTTGCCCTTTTGGGTAAAGCAATTATCAGAATAATCACCGCCACCAACAAAATTGCCGTTATATAAACCCACGGACGAACTCTTACTACGCCGCCGTAAACCTTTTTATTGGCTGTAGAATGAGTTTTCGGTTTTGGTTGTTCCGTTTCTTGCGATTTTCTTTCAATGCTTTTTTCAAGGGCAGAAAAATATTCGCTGTAATCTTTATTATTAAAATTGTGTGACATATCTTTCCACCTCTTTTATCTCTTATCTAAACAACAATATTCCCCTTTTCAAAAGGGGAATTTGTTGTTTAAAACTTTCTTCCTGCGCCGCCTCCGCCAAAGGAGCCGCCGCCACCGCGGAATCCTCCGAAGCCACCGCCACCAAACGAGCCGCCAAAGCCACCTGAGTGGTGGTGATAGTTTCCGGCAAAGAAGCGCGGTGAGCCAAATATAAACAGTCCGCCGCGTCTGCCGAATATCAGCACATATACAACCACGAGCACCATAAGCACGAGCCACGAAATCACAACCGTACCTAAAGACTCAACATCGTCTTGCGTGTCGGGTAATAGGTCAGCGGGTATATAATTTTCAGACGGCTGCATACCGTATTCGATATAAATCTCGTTGACAATTGCATTATAGATATTTACAAGTCCTGCCGAAAAATTATCATCAGAAAAATGGGAAATACCGTAGTTGTCTATAATTCGTCCTGTCTTGCTGTCAGGTAGCGCCCCCTCAAGACCGTAACCCACAGCAATATAAATTTCACGGTCTTCAACCGACAAAAGTATCACAACACCGTTGTCATCTTGCTCGGTGCCGACACCCCATTCGCGACCGATATTAAGCGCATAATCACTTGCCGTCTCGCCTTCAAGACTATCGACGGTAACAACCACTGCCTGAGCTGTGGTGGCGTCGTTTAGCGCCACGCCCTTTGTGTATATTGTGTCGCTGTCAGTATCGGTTATAACACCCGCAAAATCGTTTACAAAAAACTTTTCGGTAGCCTCTGGATAACCCTGTTCGTCACTACCGCATGCGCACAGGCTTAACAGCAAAGCCACACAGACACACGCGCACAACACTTTGCGGATTGCCGCCTTCTTACTCCTCGTAACCATATTAGCTGAAATCTACTGTCGGTACGTCTTGCGCGTCATTGTCCGCCTCAAAATAATCTGCTTTTTCAAAGCCGAACATACTTGCCACTATATTAGATGGGAACTTGCGAATTGCTGAATTATATTCTTTTGCCGTTTTGTTGTAATCGTTACGAGCGGTTGCAATTCGGTTTTCACTTCCTGCAAGTTCGTCCTGTAAAGCAATATACTGAGCATCTGCCTTCAGTTCAGGATAAGCTTCGGTAACGGCATTTACCCAAATATCTATTGCGCTGTCGAGCCGCGCTGAAGCCTGCGCCTGTTCTTCGACACTATCGGCCTTTGTAACGGCGGAACGCGCCTCGGTAACAGCGGTGTAGGTTTCCTGTTCATGCAACGAATACGCCTTAACAGTTTCAACAAAGTTTGGTATCAAATCCGCGCGACGTTGCAGATAAATTGAAACATCTGACTGTGCGCTTTCTACACTTTCTTGCATATCAACAAATTTATTGTATTTTGATGAAAACGCGCCTATAAGAATAACTATAACAACAAAAACTATCGCAAGTGCAATCCATAAACCTTTCTTTTTCATCCGTTTATCTCCTTTACAAATTCTTCTATACGGCGAAGCGCCTCGATAATATGCTCTGTGCTGTAGCAGTAAGATGCGCGCACAAAACCTTCGCCGCCACGACCAAACGCCGTACCAGGTACTACTGCCACATGTTTCGCTTCAAGCAGCTTTTCGCAAAATTCTTCACTTGTAAGCCCTGTGCTTTTAATACACGGAAAGGCATAAAACGCGCCCTTAGGCTCGCGACAGGTAAGTCCTGCCTTGTTAAATCCGTCTACTATAAGACGGCGACGACGGTTGTATTCTGCTTTCATATCAGCCACCGCCTCGTCGCAGTTTCTCAGCGCCTCGATAGCGGCATACTGCGATGTTGTGGGCGCGCACATTATTGCAAACTGATGAATTTTTGTAACCTGAGCAATAATCTCCTGCGGTCCGCAAGCAAAACCCAGTCGCCAGCCCGTCATTGAAAAGGTTTTTGAAAAACCGTTTACAATGACCGTTCGCTCACGCATACCGTCGATAGATGCGATTGATACGTGTGAGTTTTCCGCAAAAGTAAGCTCCGAATAAATCTCATCCGAAATTACCAAAATATTAGTATCACGCAAAATTTGTGCCAAAGCCTCAAGATCTGCTTTTTCCATAATTGCGCCCGTCGGATTGCAGGGATACGGCAGTATTAACGCCTTGGTTTTATCGCTGATTGCCGCTTTAAGCTGCTCGGGAGTTACCTTAAAATCATTTTCGGCAAGCGTTTCGATTATAACGGGCACGCCACCGCAAAGCTGTGTAATAGGCTCGTAGCACACATAAGACGGTTGAGGAATTATAACCTCGTCGCCAGGCGTAATAATCGCGCGAAGCGTGGCATCGATTGCCTCGCTGCCGCCAACTGAAATTAAAATTTCGTGCTTGGGGTCGTAGTTTACACCGCATTTACGGTCAATATAATTTGAAATTTCCTGTCGCAAAAGTTCAAGACCCGAATTAGAGGTATATTTAGTTTTTCCTTTTTCGAGCGAGGTTATTCCCGCCTTTCGCACCGACCACGGTGTCTGAAAATCAGGCTCACCCACACCCAAAGATATAACGTCATCCATTGTTGCGGCTATATCAAAAAACTTTCTTATACCAGAGGGTTTGATGCTTTGTACGGTATCAGACAGTATTTTTGAATAGTCTATCATAACAGATATGTCCCCCTATCGTCAGGTTCGCCCTCGCAGAGCTTTACATCCATTTCTTTATAACGACGCATTACAAAATGTGTAGCGGTAGATGTAACCGAGTCAATAGTAGCAAGCTCACGGGCAACAAAGCGCGCAACATCGTGCAGATTTTTGCCTTTTACTACAACGTTAAGGTCATAGCCGCCCGACATCAAATAAACAGCCTCTACCTCAGGGTATGAGGCAACCTTTTGGGCAACCTCTTCAAAGCCAAGGTCAGCCTTCGGCACAACGTTAAGCTCTATTATTGCAGACACACTTGTAGCGTCCACCTTTTCCCAATCGATAACGGTTTTATATCCGCAGACAACGCCCTCTTTTTCAAGCGTCTCTATTTCCGCCGCAACCGCCTCGGGTGTCACGCTAAGCATTGTTGCCAACTGCTCTACTGTATAACGCGCGTTTTGGCTCAACAGTTTTAAAAGTTCGTTTCTCATATATAAAACCTCCTATGGTATATAATTATCCATTATTATATTATTATAAAAAAATATAACTTTATTGTCAACATAAAATAAGAATATTGAAAATGTGTTCATTATGTGTTAAAATAATTTAATTAGTAAAAAAGAGGGTGAAACAGGTGTCTGAACGCACAATCGCGGCTATTGCAACACCGCTCGGCGACGGCGGTATCAGTGTTATAAGAATTTCGGGTGACGAGGCGATATCGGTTGCCGATAAATGCTTTGTCGCATATTCGGGCAAAGAACTCTCGGAGCTTTCGGGCTATCAAGCCGCTTACGGTAAGGTAACCGACCGCGATGGCAACACCCTTGACGATGCGGTAGCGCTTGTTTTTTTGGCTCCTAAAAGCTATACGGGCGAAAATGTTGTTGAAATTTCGGTACACGGCGGCAGGGTGATAACACGTCAGATCTTGCGTCGAGTGCTTGAGTGCGGCGCGGTGCTGGCTACAGGCGGTGAATTTACAAAACGCGCATTCTTAAACGGCAAGCTTGACCTTACCAAAGCCGAGAGCGTTATGGGGCTTATCAGCGCGCGAAATGATGCGGCAGCAAAAATTTCACGCGGCGCGCGTGAGGGTAGAATCAGCCGCGACACCGAAAATATCCTCGGTAAACTGCTTGAAACGGCTGCTTCACTTGCGGCATTTGCCGATTACCCCGACGAGGATATACCAAATCTAACACAAGAAAACTTTTCTGCTCTGCTTGATGAATGCTATGCAAAATGCGAAAAGTTGATTTCTACCTACGACACGGGACGCGCAATACGCGAGGGTATAAACTGCGCGATTGTCGGCAAGCCAAACGTTGGCAAATCCACCCTTATGAATATGCTGTGCGGTTCTGACCGTTCTATAGTTACCGACATTGCGGGTACCACACGCGACGTTGTGGAAAACACAGTAAACATTGGCGATATCACGTTAAATCTTGCCGATACGGCGGGTATACACTCAACCGATGATACAGTTGAGAAATTTGGTGTAGATAAGGCGATAGAAAAAATTGAAAACGCCGAGCTGTTGCTTGCAGTATTTGACAACTCAACACCGCTTGACGATAACGACAAACATCTGCTTAACAGCATAAAGAATAAAAAGTGCATCGTTGTTTTAAACAAAACTGACCTTTATGCCGCTTTTGACAAAAAAGCTTTGAGTGATTTTGAAATCGTCGAGATTTCAGCAAAGAATGGTAACGGCTCGATAGAGCTTGGCAATGCGATAAGTCGCATTTGTAAAACCGAGATGCTCTCCCCTGACGACACCGTACTTATAAATGAGCGTCAGCGTGACTGCGTGCGACGCGCACTTGAGGCGGTGACCGCCGCCCGCGACGCACTGGGTATCGGTATGACGCTCGACGCTGTCGGCGTTTGCGTTGACGATGCCATATCGGCTTTGCTTGAGCTTACAGGTAAACGCGTTACAAATGAAGTTTGTGATGAAATATTTAAAAGATTTTGTGTTGGTAAATAGGAAGTGAAACACACTTGATTAAAGAATATATAGCGGAAATTTACGACGTAGCGGTAATAGGCGGCGGGCACGCGGGTATTGAGGCAGCTCTCGCTCCCGCAAGACTCGGCTGCAATACGGTTATGTTTACAATCAATCTTGACTGGGTCGGCAATATGCCCTGCAACCCCTCAATAGGCGGCACCGCAAAAGGTCACTTGGTGCGCGAGCTTGACGCTTTGGGCGGCGAAATGGGCAAAGCGGCAGACGCTACCACACTGCAAAGCCGTATGCTTAACCGCGGCAAAGGTCCTGCGGTTTATTCACTGCGCGCGCAGATTGACCGCCGCGCTTACTCGGAATATATGAAGCACGCGGTAGAAAAACAAGAAAACCTTGATGTAAAACAGGCAGAAATTGTAAACATAGAAAAACGCGATGACGGACTGTGGCATTGCATCACACGCCTTGGCGCAGATTACGCCTGCAAATGCGTTATCCTTGCAACAGGCACCTTTTTGGGCGGCAGAATTTACATAGGCGAGGTTAATTACGAAAGCGGTCCCGACGGCAATTTCCCCGCAACCGAGCTTGCCGCCGCCCTTAAAAAACTAAATCTCCCACTTCGCCGTTTCAAAACGGGCACACCCGCGCGTGTAGACCGCGCAAGCATTGATTTTTCTAAACTCGAAATACAAGACGGCGACGAGCAGACAACCCCGTTTAGTTTTTCCACCACTACACCTCCCGAAAACAAAGTTGTTTGTCACATAGGCTACACCAACGACGAAACCAAAAAGGTGATACTTGACAATCTTCACCGCTCGCCGCTGTATGCAGGTGATATCGAGGGCGTTGGTCCGCGCTATTGTCCGAGTATAGAGGATAAAATCGTTCGCTTTGCCGACAAACAGCGTCACCAGATGTTTGTTGAGCCTTGCGGCGAAAACACCGAGGAAATGTATCTTCAGGGTATGTCATCCTCGTTACCCGAAGAAGTGCAGATACAGTTTTACCGCACCATAAAGGGTCTTGAAAACGTAAAGATTATGCGCGCGGCGTACGCTATAGAATACGACTGCATTGACCCGTTGGCGCTTTATGCTACACTTGAAATAAAAGAACAACCAGGTCTTTTCGGCGCAGGTCAGTTTAACGGCTCCTCGGGTTATGAAGAAGCCGCCGCGCAGGGCTTTGTAGCGGGCGTTAATGCCGCGCATAAAATTCTTGGACGCGAGCCGCTCGTGCTTTCCCGTTCCTCATCATACATAGGCACGCTGATTGACGACCTTGTAACAAAGGGCTGTTCCGACCCATACCGTATGATGACTTCACGCAGTGAATACCGACTGCTTCTGCGACAAGACAACGCCGACGAGCGACTGATGCCGACAGGGCACGCGTTAGGTCTTGTAAATGATGCCGAATACGACCGCTTTTTAGAGCGGAAGGCTCAGAAAGAGCAGGAAATCGAACGTGTTAATCACACTTTTTTAGCGCCGTGCGATGATTTAAACGAAATGCTGAAAAACCGAAATACCGCGCCTATTACCACAGGCACACGTCTTGCTGATCTGATTAAGCGTCCACAACTTGATTACAAGTGCCTGGCGCCATTTGACAAGGAACGTCCCGAGCTTTCTGACAAGGTTTGTGAAAAGGTTGAAATTGCCGTTAAGTACGAGGGCTATATCAGCCGTCAGCAAGCGGCGGTTGACGAGATGCTGCGACTTGAAAACAAACCTATCCCTGCCGACTTTGATTATTCGGCAATAAAAGGCTTGCGACTTGAAGCGGTCGAGAAACTCAGCAAAATAAAACCCGAAAATATCGGTCAGGCATCGCGCATATCGGGTGTCAGCCCTGCAGACGTATCGGTGCTGCTCATATATCTTTCTAAATAGAGGTTTTTATGATAGATTTTAATGTTGAAAAAATTGTTCCGATTTGTGAAAGCTTTGGTCTTATCCTTGACGAAGTTGCGATAAATCGGCTAAATATTTACGGTAATATGCTGTGTCAGTGGAACGAAAAAATGAATCTTACCGCCATAACCGAGCCCCACGAAGTGCTTTATAAACACTTTTTAGACTGTCTTTTATTCTTTAAAAACGTTAGCGTACCGCAAGGCGCAAAGATCATAGACGTTGGCACGGGCGCAGGATTTCCCGGAATGGTGCTGAAAATTGCCCGCCCCGATATAGAACTCACCTTAATGGACGGTCTCAATAAACGTCTTACCTTTTTAAACGCAGTTCTTGCCGAATTAAATCTCACAGCCCAAACGGTGCATATGCGCGCAGAGGACGGCGGCAAAAATCCGCTTTACCGCGAGCAGTACGATATTTCCTGCGCGAGAGCGGTGGCAAATTTGCCCGTGCTGTGCGAATATTGCATACCCTTTGTTAAAGTGGGCGGACAGTTTGTCGCTATGAAAGGCGCATCTGCCAAAGAAGAACTTGACACGGCAATCAATGCCTATAAAATACTAGGCTGTGAAAAGGCTACAATTATATGCGAAACCTTGCGAGAAAATGAGGCGCGTGCCTTTATAATCGCAAAAAAGAAATCGCAAACCCCGCCAAAATATCCGCGTATGGGCGGTAAAATAGCAAAAAGCGCTTTATAAAAAGGCGCTTTTTTATTTTTTGTGTCGCTTTTGCCCGACCGCTTTTGCTTTACAAATCTAAAATTTTAAGAGATAATATGCTTGCAAAAAGGAGTGATGGTTATGCACACGTTTGCAGATAAAAAATTACTTATGCTAAAGCCTGACGATATTATTCCTTGCCCCAATCAGCCGAGAAAACATTTTGATACATACGAGCTGCAGTCGCTTGCCGACTCAATATCCGCCAACGGAATAATACAACCGCTCACAGTTCGCAAAACCGACGCAGGCAAATATCTGCTTATTGCAGGTGAACGACGATTGCGCGCGGCAAAAATGGCAGGACTGCGTCGCGTTCCGTGTGTATTGCACCGAACAAGCGACCTCGTGGCGTCGCTTTACGCCATTACAGAAAACATGCAACGCGCTGACCTTAACTGCTTTGAGGAGGCGCTCGCAATACAGTCGCTTATAAACGATTTTCGTCTTACGCAGTCCGAGGTGGCGGTACAGCTTGGCATGGCAAATTCTACCGTAAGTAATAAACTGCGATTGCTTAAACTGTCGGACGATATTCAGAACCGCATTGTATCCTCAAATCTTACGGAACGTCACGCACGCGCGCTTTTGCGACTTTCCCCCGAGCAGCGCGACGGCGCGCTTGATAAAATAATCGCTGAGGGGCTTAATCTTTCACAAACCGAAGATCTAATAGAAAGCATTTTAAATCCCGTTATTGATGAAGGTCCCAAGGAACCGCCCGTTAAACCTGTAAGAAAATCAGCCATTGGCGATATAAAGCTTTTTTCAAACAGCCTTTCAAAGCTGCTTTGCACTATGCAGAACGCGGGAATTACAGCAAATTCGCGAAAGCACGAAACCGAGAAATATATTGAGTACAAGGTAAGAATTTTTAAAAATCAACCCGAGTATGACCAGCTTAAAATTTGTTAAAATCTGTGTTTCATCCTCTGTCCCCTTGGATGACGACACGGTTTTTATACAGCCTTGGCAGGATTTCTGCACTGCCTGCTAAGGCGCCCACCATATTCATCCCCATACACAAACAACCCCTCAAAAGAGGGGTTGTTTGTGTTTTCTATTTTGTTTCTTTTGATTCGTTGTCTATTGCGTATTTTTGAACGAGCTTTATTAACTTATCCTCAACCTTTGCAACACGTGCATCGAGCAAGAATATCTTAACAAGAAGCAAAAATATAATTGTTACAAATATGAAGTTGGACGGCGACTCAAAGCCTATAATGTTTGACACCCAATATATTGCCGTTGGGAAAATCGACATTACCAAAAGGAAAAGACAAAAAAACAGCCAGTAAAGCGTATCTCCGATTTTAAACTGTGATTTTTTGATTTTTCTAATTACGAAAATTGCCGTAACAATGCAGGCTAAAATCAAAGTTATAATTAAACCTCTATTCATAAACAATTACCCCTTTCTCAACCATTGCAAAATAAGAATTGATACAAACATACGCATCATATAGTTAATTGAATTTGAAAGGTTGAGATAGCTTTCTCCTGCTACTCTGTCGTGCATCTCGACCTGTATCTCACTGAATTTTGCGCCGCCCCGCACAAGCAAGGCCACTGTGTCCGGCTCGGGACCAAGGTCTGCGGCAAGCGCTAACTTTTTAATCATTTTTTTATCGAACATACGCATACCCGAGGTTGGATCTTTGAGCGTCTTGCCCGTTGTAATTTTAATTGCAAGTTGAATTAAGTTGCTACCCAGCATACGTAGTGATTTTGGTTTTTTTTCGTCAACAAAACGCGAGCCTATAACAATGTTATTTCCATTTTCAATTTCTGCCGTCATTTTTTCTATGAAACGCGGATCGTGCTGACCGTCACCGTCAAATTGAATTGCGGCATCATAGCCATTGTGATAAGCGTAAAGCATACCCGTCTGAACTGCTGCGGCAAGTCCCAGATTTACAGGATGGCTTACAAAATGGTAACCGTTTTTTACACATAGCGCTTCTGTATCATCGCGCGAGCCGTCATTTACAACAAGATAATCGTATCGTGGGCAATTTTCCTTTATATTAGATACTACCCTCTCAATATTTTTGCCCTCATTATAAGCGGGTATAATTATAAGAGTTTTCATTTTCTTACCTCTTTATTTTACTAAATTCTCCAAATTTTCAGCCGTTTTTTGCCAGGTAAATCCATCAAGCAATTTTTGATATGCCTTTTCTATTGCGTTTTTACGATACTGTTCGTCAAACGCTTTTTCAAGAGCCGCTTTTGTTTCCTCGACGGTATTACTCTTTGTGATAACGCCGTATTCGTCACTAATAATAAGTTCGCGTGCGCCACCATTATAAGTAGTTATAACAAAAGTATTTGTGGCAACCGCTTCTAAAATAGAAGTTGACATACCCTCCGAAACTGAAGGCAAACAGTATATATCCGAAGTGTCAAGCAAGGAGATTATATGATCAAAATCTATTTTTCCTAAAAAGAAGACATGGTCATTGGCCTTTGATTTAAGCTCGTCCATTTCAGGACCATCACCCGCATAAAACAAGTATAAATCATCGCGATTTATGGTTTTAAATGCGTCGAGCAATTCATAAACACCCTTAATTTTAAGCAGTCTTCCTGTAAATGTGATAACCGTTGCATCGGTTGATATGTTATATTGCTTGCGATAATCGCAAATTTTTTTTTGAGATGCCACTTTAACACTATCAATATCTATGGCATTGTAAAGCGTGCCTTTGGATTTTATGCCAAAATGCTCAGACCACTCACCTGCCGCTTTTGATACTGCGTAGTAATCGCTACACTTTTTCTTTAACAGAAGTGTTACAAAATGCTCCACGTGTGCTACAGCAAAATCCAAAATTTTGTTATCAACTGAAAGATGGGTTGACCCGTGCTCTATGGTTATACACTTTATATTGTTTTTCTTGGCGAAATTCGCAGCATAAAGACTGTGAATATAAAATCTTGCATTTATAATAACCAAATCAAAATGTTTTTGGCTTAGTTTTTTATCAAGATTTTTAAAGTCGCCATTTTTCTTTAAAACGGGATATCTTCCCTTCATAAAGCTATAACAAGGCATACGGAATATTTCTATTCCGTTTTCGTCCACCTCATACGATGGCAAATCAAACACGTTTGACGTTACCACTGTAACGTCGTGTCCCAAATCTATAAGACTCTTCGAAAGATTATAAACATATCTTTCTATGCCACCTAAATTCGGTAAATAATTAGCACAAAAAAGACAAAACGATTTTTTCATTTTACGTTTCCCTTTACTACAAAATCGTTGCTGCACAATAAATCAACATTCCGCTGTTTAAAACAGATGTCAAATATAACATTTTTTTATCAAAGCTCTCTTTAACTACTATTGTATTATTTCGCACAAATAACATTAACAACGGCAAGGCAGGTATAAAATATCTCCCCTGTACACCTAATATAATTTCGCTTCCTATATAAGTATGGTCAATCAGAAGCAACATTTCTATCATCAAGAAAATTGCGCCGAACATTAATAACGCATACAGTCTTTGTGGATACCCCATAGCTTTTGGCTCGCCTTTTTTTCGCATAAACGCAAACGCAATTATAACCACATAAGGAATTGCCATAAACCACGGCGTTTCAAATTCAAACCAACCAAAAAACGATATCATAGATTTAATGTAAAAATCACCTTGTATAATAATAGTATTATACAACATTTTTATTATTGATATTGGGTTTTGCAATATATATCCTACGCTAAATCCAGCAACGTCAGATGCGGTAGGTGTATCTGACGTAAGTTTAGAAACATCTGCCATCTGCAAAAACAGTATAGACGCAATCGCCACCATTCCCAAACCACATTTAAACGCAAAATGCAATTTTTCATTCTTAAATTTATTTTTCGGTATTATAAGCACAATAGCCGCAACACCTATGTATACCACTTTTTGCGGTACTATAATGAATATCATTGCCGCTAAAAGCAACAATCGCTTCCAGCCTATTTTTTGCTCATCATATATAATTTTCATTATATATGCAAACATCAAAATCACGCTACCAAACGTGAACGCATCATACGAACACGATGATAATATATGCAAATTTATGGGAATAAGCGCAATTACAGCTAGTCCTATTTTACCATACGGTAAAATTTTTATAGCAAAATATATTAATATAATTGCCATTACAGCATTAAATAATCTTGCTATCTGAAAAGTCCAATACGGGCCTATGTGTAATATTCTGCCAACGGTAATGCCAAGACCGCTAGCTACATAGGGTAACGCCTTTTTGTCCGATATAAATCTGTAACCTGTATCAACCTTTTGATTGTCTTTAACAAAAAACTTATCAAAATCGTTTTCACTTATATAGCTTTGGTCACGTATAGCAATTCGACCGTTTACAAAATAATTATAGTCGCATTGACGCATTTGCAAACCTTTTTCGTTATCCGAAAAATCAAGCATCATCATATTAGAGACATGATATGCGCTTCTGTAATGTGTGGCCTCGTCAGGCACGGTAAAAGGTTTGAACACGAAAATAAAAATTATACAAAAAAACAAGGCAACAACCGCTGTTATGCCCTCTATATTAAAGGGTTTTAGTTTTACAAACAATAATAATGTTATCAAAAAAATTATTATTACAGATGATAATAATACAAATTCAAAACCTTTTGTTTTTTGAACCGACCTCAAGTCTATTACCACATTTTTTTCGCAATTTGTTGAATCAACGGTACAACTACTGTTTTCTATAGTCACGTTATTGTTTGCCGAAAAATCAAAAGCTCCCTTTGTTGCAATAAAGGTTACTGTAAAATCTGTTGGTGATGATTTTTTTAAAGCTTCATCAAGGTCTATATATGTATATCCCAAAGACAATTCACTATGCTTAAAAGATTTAGTTTGATTTTGTTCTCCGTTTGATATTTGCACATTTAAAATTGCCGATTCGGTTGTTGGAGTTGCTGTAAATCCCAACTGTTTATAATCAAAACTATCGCTATAATAATTTTGAACAAGGGTCTGACCCTCATTTAACGTTATTGTATCATTAATTTCAGTGATGTTACCCACCGTATAACTTTTGATAATTTCTTCCTCTTGAGTATCGAAATAAGATTTATAAAATGCAACCGTGATAGCTATTATTAAAACAATTGCTGTTGCTGCAGATATAATGCTTTTTTGTTTGTCAATAAATTGTAAAAATTTCATTTTACTCCTCTTTCTTCGCAACTAAAGGCACATCTGTGTATATTACATTTTTTAAATGCTTAAATAAAAATTCTCTAATTCCTTTGCAATAGATGTTATGTCAAAACCGCTTGCCTTTATCTGTTCATAGGTATCTTTTCTAGTTGAATTATCGCATAACCATACTGCTTTTTTTGCCCAATCGCGAGCACTATTGTTAATTGAAAATAATTTACATTGATTTGTTATAATCGCAAACTCAGGAATTATATCGGTTAGCAAACAAGGTAAATCGGCAGCCTGAGCCTCAACAACAGATAGGGGTAGTCCCTCATAATTTGACGGGAACACAAATATATCATACATTTGTAATACTTGGGGTATATCTTCTCTAACACCAGCAAAAATAACGCTTTTTTCAAGTCCAAGCTCCGCAACCTGTTTTTTTACTTTTTCTTCTAGCTCGCCGCGTCCCGCCAAGACAAGAACGGCATCGTCGCGCATTTTTTTAATTTCGCTAAATACTTCAATTAAAAACTTGTGGTTTTTAGCATAGGTAAACCTACCCACGTGTCCTATAACAAGCTTGTTTTCAACGCCAAAATCGCTGCGGTATTGCTCACGCGTTTTGCGATTGTACACATATGCTTTTGCATCAATGCCATTATTAAGAGTTTTATATATTTTACTGTTATTAACCACTTTTTTACCAAAACGGTCAATTCCTGCTTCAACAGAACAACCAAAGAATTGATCTGCTATAAATCTTTGCGGAAAACACAATATTTTAAACAAAAAGCCCACTATTCCATTCATACAACTGTGAGAATGCGCAACAGTAAAAATGTTTTGTTTTTTGGCCTCGTTTAAATATATGGCTGCGCAACTTCCTATGTGACCGTGCACTGCGCAAAATTCACCCTTGTGCTGTGTTAAAAAGTTTTTCCACGCTTTTTTGTATGAGAAATTGTTATATATTTTGTATTCAGGAAAACGGAATATCCTGCCGCCCATAGCTATTATTTCGTCATCATAATCTGCCTTTTTTTGTGTGTGAACAGCAAAATCAAATTGCACTTTTTGACGGTTAATGTTCCGATAAAGGTTCATTACTATTGTTTCGGCGCCGCCACGATCCATTTTTCCAATAACTACTAACACTCTTTTAGGGTTATCCATTAACGCAGACTCCTTTCTTTTTTGTCGTGACCAAACAACAAACCAACAGCAACACACTTAACATAAGATTACATAACGCGTAAGAAAGCGAAGCACCGTTCAAATTAAAGGCAACGGTTAATGGTTTTGTTACTACGATGGCAAACACATAAACTGTAGCGCATGCTACCAACATTAATTTTTGCTTTCTAAATATTGCAAGCACGTTATACAATAACGTAGAAAACGCATATAAACCACCGCCTATAATAATAAGTCCGAGTTCTATCTCCATACCGTTTAAATCGACACCAAAAATCAATGATAAAATCGGCACACCTAAAACAGCACCGCCTACAACGCAAATTGCTGTCAATCCTAATAATATAAGCGAAACTTTTATTACTAAGCCAAAAAATTTTTTGCGTTCATTTTGTGACCAATAGTTTGTAAGTGTTGTTAACATTGGTCTGTATATAAACAAGCTTAGCATTGTTATAACTGCAGATGGCAAAAATATAATTCCAAAAGCGTTTTGACTTTCTTCTGTCAGGAATGAATCTATAACATATTTAGGCTGGTTTATAATATATGTGAACAAAAATATAGTCAAAAAAAGCGGAGCGCAATCAAAAATCAGCTTGGTTATTTTTTTTATTGAAAAATCAAACTTTATTGGCAAAAAGCAAGCAACCATACCCAAATCAATAAACAACGTCCACAAAACACCGACAACAACCATTAAAATTGATGCTAACATTAAATTTTTAGTCGCTAACGAAACAACTATCAGCGCGACTATTGAAGTTATTGTTTTAAAGGTAAGCGATATGCCCGCTAAGTCCAATCTGCCTTCTCGTTGCAAAGCACCTGTTGTTAGCGTGGCAAAGCCATCTGTAGCTTTGTAAATACAAAAGCAAATAACAATAACCGCTTTATAAAAATCATATTTATATAAAGATATCGCCACGCTTACTATAACCGCCACAATAAAAAGGATTGTTTTTGTGCTAAGATGCACACTAAATCCCGTTTCTTTTTTACCATCTGTAACGTAAAACGTCGCAGTTTCAAAATTTGAAATTGTAAGCATTTGTTGTGCAAGTGCTAATGCAATTGTTACTATACCACCCTCAAATTGCCCATAAAAACGGTTTATTACCATTAAAATTACCATTGTTGAAAAAGCGTTACAAGCGCTACCTATGGCATTCCACAAAAAAACCTTTCGGGCAGATGTGTTTTTAGATATCTTTATCATAGTTAACCTCTAATTTTAAAAATATATAACCTTTATATTGTATAAAAGTATATACACATTTATTATATCATTTGGTATAAACAAATTCAATATATTTTTATTTGCGTCTTGTTATCGTTTTATGAAGTTTAGACACATTGACAAATTTGTCGAATTTTGATATAATTACAGTAGTTTATGTACGGAGATGAAAATTGTGTCTAAATCTTATGAGCCGCAAATTTTAAAAAAACTACAGCTTTGTGAACTTGAAATTTTAAACGATTTCATAAAAGTATGCGAAGAAAACAATCTTATATATTGGGGGTTTGCGGGCACGGGTATCGGCGCACTACGACACAGTGGTTTTATTCCGTGGGATGATGATATAGACCTTTACATCCCCCGCGAAGACTATAAAAAGGCCGTCGAGATTTTTGAACGCGACTTTGCCGATAAATACACCGTTGTCAATGCTGAAAAATTTAACGATTTTCCCGTTATGAACACTCACATAATAATAAACGACTCTCAGTTTGTAACCACAGAAGACAAACGCGGAAATTATCCAAAAGGCATATTTTTAGACATTTTCCCCGTTGATAACGCGCCTATCGACGAAAATTTAAGAAAAAAGCAACAACGTAAAGCGTGGTTGCTTAGCAAACTTCTAATTCTAAAGCATATTCCCTTTCCACACTTACCCCTTTCGGGATTTAAAGCAAAAATCGCGCACGGCATCACTGCAATGGTTTGGCTTTTTTTAAATGTTTTTTGTGTTTCTCATAATTTTCTTTACAACCTTTGTCTCAAAGAGTGCACAAAATACAATGACGTTGAAACTGATGTTTGGGCATATAGTTGCGATACCGAGGCATACACTTCCGTTTTTATAAAAAGCAAAACTTTGCCGCTTAGAAAGGAAAAATTTGAAAACACTGAGATTTATTTTCCAAACAATCTTGAAGAAGCGCTAACAGCACTCTATGGCGATTTTATGCAGATTCCACCTCCCGAAAAACAACACAATCACTGCCCCGATATTTTAGTTTTTCCTAACAAAGAAACACGTGAAACAACAGTATAAATTTTTCACTTATAAACACATTCCAACAATAAAAAGCTTCCTTAGCCATAAGGAAGCTTTTTATTATATCATATTGTTTTTCTATTGTATCCAGATGCAATAAAGCTGACAACCGCTATCATAAAACAGAATGCCGCCACCGAAATAAACAGCACGTTCCAATTTCCGTTGCCAAGTATAAATCCAAATAACGCTGCCTGAATTGCCGCGCCCATATATGCGGCAAAATCAAGAATGCCTGCCGCCGTGCTTGCAAAAACACGTCCACCGACGTCAGCCGCAAATGTCCACACTACGCCGTTTATTGCATAGATGAAGAATCCCGCAAAGAAAAGAAGAACCATCATAGCAATTAACTGAATTCCTTCAGGTTTCAAGAACATAAATCCTATGATACAGGCTGTCGCTCCCAATCCACTCACAACTCCCGAAAGAAGTCTGTTATTAGGACAAAACTTATCTGTAAGGGTTGGAATAATCAATGTTCCTATGCCCATACCTATTGGCAACACGATAGATGTAAGTATACTGCTGCTATCACCAAGACCTTTTTCGTTTAAATATTTTGGTATCCACGTCGCGAGTCCGTATCTTGCAAGGCCTGATGCAAATACAACAAAAACCCAAACAAGAAAAATCTTATTCTTAAGCAAATGATAGTACGGATAAAGTGCGCCTTTTTCTTTGACAATGGCAGTCATTTCGTTTTCTTTTTGTACTTTTTGTTCATCTATCTCTTCATAATCTTTAAGCCCTATAGATTTTGGCCCCGCTTTTGCAAAGATTATGTATATGACAAGCATAATCAACGGAAGCGCCGCCGGTACAAAAAATGCAGAACGCCAACCAAGCGTTGGGAATAATGTAAATCCAAGCACAACCATCAGCTTCGCCGCTACTTCACCAAATCCCGAAAAAGCATTTGCAAAGCCTGTAGCAAAACCGCGTTTGTTTCCGGGCCACCATGCTGTGAGCGACGAAACACCAGGCGACCAAGCCATCGATTGACAAAAACCGTTAATTCCCCAAACTATCGCCATAACAAGTATTGAACTTTGAAATCCCATAACAATATTTGCCGCTATAGAAAGAAGCACTGACAAAATTATAAACTTACGAACGCCGACGATTTCGCCCAGCCTTCCGTTAATAAGATGCCCGATACCGTAACACCAGAACAAAGTACTTGTAATAATGCCGATTTGTTCTGAAGAAAACTCCGTCATATAAACCTGTGCGTTTCCTAAATTTAAACGTGTACAATAATGAGTACAGTACAAAAGTGAAAACAGCAACAAATATAACCAAGAATTAAACTTGAATTTTTTATATTCAGCAGCAGTGTATCCGTATTTTAAATTTTTCATATCATATCTCCATCACAATCATCTATAAGTTGGATCTAAGCGCTTTAAGTCTGCAAAGCTATCAATTTCAACGATATCGTCAAAGGTGCATTCACGCACTTCAACAGTATGATTATCCAGACAATACTCAAGCGGAACCTGATCCCAATAACGCTCTTTGCCGCCCGGCATTTCATATACCTTTTTAATATCATCGTAAAGCTTTGCGCCCGCTTCTTCAGTCCAATAAGAGATACCAAACATATGATGACAGTCGTTTCCGCCTATTTTCACCTTGGTAATTTTCTTGTTCTTTGTTTCAAAACACCAATCATCTGTGTAGTCGGTCGGCACACCCAAATAATTGGAAGTGTATTGATACTTTCGAATCAATTCAGGGTTTGAAAGCACCAAATCCGCCTCTAACACATATGCGTTTTGCATAAGATGACGCGCAAGATATGCCGAGGAAATATTGTTTGCTTCGTTGTAAAAGGGGTTTTCGATAAATTTAATGTTGGGATACTTGTAAAGCAATTGGTCAAACTGCTCTCCCAAATAACCACGCACAAGATATATTTCTTCAATACCTGCTGCAACCACAGCATCAAGCAAGGTATCAATCATTCTTATTCCGTTCACTCTGACTAAAGGTTTAGGAGTATTCAAAGTAATTGGAACTAAGCGCGAACCAAAGCCTGCGGCAATAAACACCGCTCTTTTTACCCTGTAGGGTTCAAGCGTCTCGTATCCGCTGTCGGTAATAACGCCTTCGCTTACATAGCCTAATTCTGAAAGCTCTTTCATTACTTTATTGATTGTTCCTAAAGAATAGCCTGTAATTTCCTGCAATTTGCGTTGCGCCGCTTTGGGCGATTCTATAACAGCAGATAAAATGTCAAATTGTTTTCTTGTCAGTTTCATCTTTAACACTCCTGTTTGTTCATTTTTATTTTTTGTCTTAAATCCCCTTGAACACGCCCTTATTAAAAAATGAGCGAGAAATGCGGAGCATACTATTTTTGTTCAAAAAAGTATGCTTCGCTAAGAAATTAAAACAAATGCCTAAATATTAAACTAATGGGATTATATAACACATATCGCTTTTTGTCAATCTATTTGTTGTTTTTGTGTTTTTTAAGCAATTCTTCCATCAAAGTATACACCTGCTCGCCTATTTCGGCGGTTTGGGTGATGCCTGCGGTATCAATAACCTCTAAAACATCAAAATAAATATCGGTCTTACGACGCAGTAGATTTTTAGGGATTTCCTTAGTACCCCGGAGTGTGCAGACCACAATTTTGCACTGCGCTTTGGTAGCAATCTTAAACGCACCGTTACGCATAGGTAAAAGCTCTCCGCTTAGACTTACATAGCCTTCGGGGAAAACCGCTACTGAATTTGTCTTTTCTTTTAAGAGTTTAGTGGCATTTATTATAGTCTTTGCCGCTTCGCGATTGTTTTCACGATCGATTGGTAGTCCGCTTAGTTTATGTAGCGCTTTATATATAAACGGGAACAAGTCACGTACCTCTTTTTTGGCTATGAAAGCAAGACGCGAATCGGGAACTGCATAATAAATTATAGCGGGGTCAAGATCGTGAATATGGTTACACACAAGCAAAAAAGGCTCGTCTGCAGGTATCTTTTCAAGCCCCGTCATATATACCTTTACCCTTAGTAACGATAGCGCCATCTGCAAAAAGCCTTTTACAAGCAAACGAAAGAAATTGCTGTCACGCGGCGGCTTATTTAAATTAACTGTAGCTATACTTAAAGCAAATATAGCCAAGTGTAAAACTATAAGCGCAACAAACATGCCCAAGAGTATTACGGGCACCAACCACCAAGAGTACGAAGCCCCGAAAATATCAAATGGAATATCTAACAGCAACGTTATAACCGCTGCTATGAGAGCGTAGATTTTAAATATCATTTTTATCCCTCAGTTTTGTTTTTGTACTATTTTATACTCGTCATAAAAATTATAATACGGACAGTTAAAGGTCTGCGAGGTTAAAAACCGCGCCATTTCATCCTCATCAAGACGGCAGTCACAAAAATACTCGTCATACTCTGCGTCGTATATATAATTTGCGCAAGTTTCACAGTTTGTACTCTTGTTTTCCATAGTCGACACCTACGGCGTAACGGTTGCGTCGCTTGACGTATCCTCGGTTTTCTCAGGCTCGCTTGAGGGTTTTGATTCCTCAGGCTCGCTCGAAGGCTTTGATTCTTCAGGCTCGCTTGAAGGTTTAGATTCCTCAGGCTCGTCTGAGGGTTTTGATTCCTCGGGCTCGCTCGAAGGCTTTGATTCTTCAGGTTCGCTTGAAGGTTTAGATTCCTCAGGCTCGCTTGAGGGCTTTGATTCCTCGGGCTCGCTCGAAGGCTTTAATTCTTCGGGCTCATCTGAGGGTTTTGATTCCTCAGGCTCGCTTGAGGTTGTCGTTTGCTGTGATGAGGTTGTATTGTTTGACGGTCTTCTGCCGCTCGATCCAGTCATTTCATAATACCAATTATTTCTCTCAATCGGATTTAACTCTATATACTGCTCCATAGTTACGTCGTCGTATATTATAGCGTTTATCATTTTTGCCGCGTAATCAAGGTCATAGTAAATTACTGAGCCATAGCCCGACGGACTTGTCATCAAAAATTCGCTCTGATACTCTGACGGCGGCAGACGGTATTGCTCAAAGGTGGGAGAGCTGAGCAGTATATTGGTAGCAAGACCTACTATATCGGCATAAGAAAGTGACGTTTCACTGCAGGGAATCAGCGCCTTTGCAAGCGATACGTACTGTGTCTTTTTCATTGTGATTGCTTTATTAAACAATTCCTGCATAACGTGGCGCTGACGGTCGGTTCTACCAAAATCGTCACGCGTACCCCATACGGTAGTGCAGTGACGTACACGAGCATAAGCCACAGCCTGAACGCCGTTGAGAGTCTGCTCGCCTGAAGTATGAATGTAATAATCCTTGGCGTTAAGTCCCATCTCTTTGCAAATTTCGTCCATACAGTTGTTAAGATTGGGATGGTCGTTGCCCTTCCAGGTAAGCTCGTCCTGTGTAATTGTGGCTGTGATGCCGCCAACCGCATCAATGATATCGGTCATACCGTAAAAATTAACGGTGGCATACTCGGATATATCCAAATCAAATGCCTGATTTATGGTTTTTATAGCGTGCTCAGGGCCTTTTGCATAAGCAGAGTTTATCTTGCCGAAATAACTATCGCCCTGATACTCCATAGGCACAAGGGTATCACGCATAACAGAAAAGATTTTTACCTTTTTTGTATTTGTATTAAGACTTAAAATCAT
Organism: Clostridia bacterium; assembly: GCA_017442225.1. Classification (GTDB taxonomy): domain Bacteria; phylum Bacillota; class Clostridia; order Oscillospirales; family Acutalibacteraceae; genus UBA737. The sequence goes on along the minus strand of JAFSAR010000012.1, from coordinate 25,673 downwards.
AATACTATCGGTATTGCCCTTAAACACCGTTTCGTCGCGCGAGTCAACACCAAAAAGCGCAACGTTTATAACGCCTTTTTCCTTAACGTTGGTAAAGCCGAGCTCGTCGGGGTCGGTAGTTATAGAATTATAATTATATTTAAAATAGCTAAAAAACCAGCCAAGCAATATTGCGATTATCAGAACAACACTCGTAGCGCTGATAAGCGCCGCTTTTTTGCCGCGCGTCAGATGGCGCCACCAAGCCTTAAAGCCCTTTTTCTTAGAGCTTGAACTGATATCCTCATATATATGTTTTCCGCCGCTAAGACTTGAATCGGAAACTATGTCCTCATATTCTTCCTCTTGTTTTTTTTGCATTGCGGCAATAATTTCCTCATACTTATCGTCAAAATTGATGCCAAAATTGTTTTTTTCGCTCATATTGCACCACCATTTTTACATAAGCATCTGCTTATATATATCACTTTTTTTAATTCCTGTCACTTTTGCCGCTTCCTTTGCCGCAGCAGAAGCGGGTTGTCCCTCGTCAATAAACCTTTTAGCAAGCTTTACCGCATCGGCTAAAGTATAACTTACACTTTCCTCTTTCGCGCCCTCTATAATCAGCACGTATTCGCCGCGAGGTTCATTTTGTTTATAAAATTCTATCGCTTCGCTAAAGCTTGTCCGCATTACCGTTTCGTGTATTTTTGTAATCTCGCGGACTATTGCGATTTTACGGTCGCCAAAGGTGTCGTACATATCGGCAAGCGTTTTTGTCATCTTGTGCGGCGCCTCGTAAAAAATAAGCGTACGGCGCTCGTTTTTTATCTCTTCTAAATGCTTGATTCTCGACGGCTTGTTAACCGACAAAAAGCCTTCAAAGCAAAATCTGCCGCTTGGCATTCCTGACAAAGCCATTGCCGTTGCAAACGCCGTAGGACCCGGCACTGATTCTACCGCAACGCCGTTTTCGTGACACTCGCGTATTAAATCTTCGCCAGGGTCCGATATCGCGGGCATACCTGCATCGGTAACAAGCGCGCATGTCTCACCTGCGAGCAATCGGTCGATTACAACGTTGCCACGCTCTTTTTTATTATGTTCAAAGTATGCTACCATAGGCTTGGAAATTCCAAGGTGATTAAGCAGCTTTACTGTAACGCGGGTATCCTCGGCGGCAATAAAATCTACCTCACTTAAAATTCTTCTGCCACGGGGCGAAAAATCCTCAAGATTGCCTATGGGTGTGCCGACTATATAAAGTTTTCCACTCATTATAGATATGCTTCCTTATAACTTCCGTAAATTTGTATCATTTCATCTGAAAAATTGCCGTTTCCGTCCTCTACGTAAAGCGTTGGCTCAATACTAAGAGCCGTATTGCCGCAGCGTCTGCCCTCAACAAGCACAAGCCACGGTGAAGCACCTACACATTTACACACAAGGCGCAATCTTTTTGGCTCTACCTTGTACTTACGCATAAGCGACATCATCTCGGCAAGCCGCTCGGGACGCTGACACATACAAAATCTGCCGCCCGTCTGCAAAAGCTTGGCTCCCACGGCGATAATATCCTCGAGCGTGCACTCGACCTCGTGACGCGCAACGCTTTTGACGCTATCGGGGTTTTTAAGTCCTGCTTGCGGCGCCTTGTAAGGCGGATTGCAGGTAACGAGAGTATTTGAGCCGAACGGTACTTTTCCCTTTAAATCCTTTAAATCGGATAATACGGGGGTAAAACTGTTAAAATTATACTCTTCCTTTGTCTTTTTTGCAAGTTCTATCGCCTCGCCCGATATATCGACGCCGTAAGACGACTGACACTTTCCGTCACGCAGCATTAAAAACGCGATTATTCCGCAGCCTGTTCCCAAGTCGACCGCTTTGTCGTTTTTTCTAGGCCTTGCAAAATGACTCAGTAACACAGCGTCGGTGCCAAAGGTATGGTGGGGTGATACGTAAATATATTTCCCCTCGCCTATCGGCTCTTTTTTAATTACGCTCTGGTCCATTTTACGCCCTGAGGGGTATCTTCAAGAATAATACCCATTTCCTTTAACTTGTCGCGGATTTCGTCAGCGGTTTTAAAGTCGCGGGCCTTGCGCGCCTCGGTACGCTTTGCGATAAGCTCTTCTATTTCGCTGTCAAGCGTCTCTGTTTTGCGGTTATAAACAAGACCTAAAACACCTGTGAGTTCATCAAAAGCAGCCGCGCACGCGTTAAGTGTGTCGCGAGCAGCGCCATTTGCAATCGCGGTATTAATATCACGAACAAGCGTGAATACCGCCGCCAATGCGTCAGCGGTGTTAAGATCGTCGTCCATAGCGGTGATGAACTCCTGCTTGCGTTCCTCGATAAACGCGGGGATTTCGCCGCCTTCTGCCGCAGATTGCAGAGCAAAATCAATATTATTACGACAAGTGTATAAGCGCTCAAGAGCGTTTTTGCCCTGCTCTATAATATCAACTGAGTAGTTAATAGGTCCGCGATACTGTGAAGAAATCATCAAATAACGAATGGGCTCATAGCCGTATTTTTCGGCAACGTCACGAACGGTAAAGAAGTTGCCGAGAGACTTTGACATTTTGTGATTGTCAACATTTATAAAACCGTTGTGCATCCAATAGTGCGCAAAGTCACAACCGTTGGCGCACTCGCTTTGTGCGATTTCATTTTCGTGATGAGGGAAAATAAGGTCAAGTCCGCCACAATGGATATCTATTGTTTTGCCAAGATATTTCTCTGCCATAGCGGAGCACTCTATATGCCAGCCTGGTCTGCCATCGCCCCAAGGTGAAGCCCAATAGGGCTCGCCCGGTTTTGCGCCTTTCCAAAGGCAAAAGTCCATTGGGTCTTCCTTTATGTCATCGGTAGCAATACGCGCGCCCGCCTCTAAGTCTTCAAGGGGCTGATGCGACAGCTTGCCGTATTCATCAAATTTTTTAGAACGGAAATACACGTCGCCGCCCGCAGTATACGCGTAGCCCTTTTCAACAAGCTCGCTGATAATACGCTGGATTTCATCAATGTTTTCTGTGGCTCTGGGATGTACTGTGGCTTCGCGCACGTTAAGTCCTTTTGCATCTACCCAAAATTCTTTTATAAATCGCTCGGCAACCTCGGGCACAGTGATGCCCTCTTCGTTTGCTTTTTTGATAAGCTTGTCGTCAATGTCGGTAAAGTTTTGAACAAAGGTTACCTTATAGCCGCGCCATTCTAAGTATCGGCGCAACACATCAAACACACAAAGCGGGCGCGCGTTGCCTATGTGAATATAGTTATAAACCGTTGGTCCACAGGCATATATTTTTACTTCGCCGGGTGTAATCGGCACAAGTTCATCTTTGTTTCGTGTCAGAGTGTTAAAAATTTTCATATGGGGTTACTCCTTTATTTGCTCTTCTAACTTTTTAAGTTTTTTGTTTATGTTGTCAATTTCAAGCTGTACGGGATCGGGTATGTGTATCTGGTCAAGGGGCTTGATGTCAACCTTTTTACCGTTTTGACGTACAACACGCGCGGGTACGCCCACCACTGTAGAATTGGGCGGAACGTCCTTAAGTACCACAGCGCCTGCCGCTACGCGTGAATCATCGCCTATTGTTATAGGACCTAAAACCTTTGAGCCTGCGCTTATCATAACGCGGTTACCTATGGTTGGGTGGCGTTTGCCGACGTCCTTACCCGTACCGCCGAGTGTTACGCCCTGATAAATCAGTACGTCATCGCCGATTTCAGTGGTCTCGCCTATTACAATACCCGTACCGTGGTCAATAACCAAGCGTCTGCCTATGGTAGCGCCGGGGTGTATTTCAATGCCCGTTTTTCGTGCCGCTTTTTGTGAAATATACCGCGCCCTGAAGGCGTGACCTTTCAGATAATGCTTGTGCGCGCGACGGTGCATTCTAATGGCTTTAAGACCGGGATACAACAGCAAAATCTCTAAGGTGGATTTTGCCGCAGGGTCTCGGTCTTTTATAGCCTGTATATCTTCTTTTAATAAATCAAACAATTGCATCAACTCCAAGGGGTTACTTTGATGAATTTATATAGTCTTTACACTCGTTAAGGTATATTAGTCCTGATATGACGCAAAGAATTGCCGAAATCCAGAACAATACCATTATTATTATATCACAAACGGGCTGTATTTGTGAAAGCTTAAAGTCTACTATAAGCGTATAGAAGAACAATGCCGCTACAAGTCCTACCATCTGGGAAACGGTCTTTAACTTGCCCCATATATTTGCCGCTACAACAAGCCCCGATTTTGCGGTAACAAGGCGCAGTGACGACACCATAAACTCGCGGAATAAAACAATAAACACAATCGTTGTCATCTGCCAGCCGTAGCTACCACTTTTCGCAAAAAGGAACATAAAGCCTAAGTATGCAGACGTTGTAAGCATTTTATCGGCAAGCGGATCTAAAAACTTGCCAAAATCGGTAACAAGGTTATATTTTCTTGCCATTTTTCCGTCTATCATATCGGTAAGTGACGCCGCCGCAAAAAGTATGAGCGACACTAAATAATGAAAAGGAAACTCTATAAGCATTGTAGCCATAAAAATAGGCGTTGCAATCATTCTGCCTAAGGTTAATTTGTTTGGTGTGTTCATAACTGTTCTCCTAACAAGTCATATTCAATGATATCGTTAATTTGGACGTTGACAAAGTCGCCTATAAGTAGTTGTTCTTTTGCCATAAAGAAAACCTTGCCGTCAATTTCGGGGGCATCAGCCTCGCTTCTGCCGTAGTAGCATTTGATATAATCATCCCAACCTTCTATCAGCACTCGCTGTATGGTGCCGATTTTTTCCCCGTTTTTGGCAGATGCTATATCAAGCTGGGTTTCCATTATATGCTCGGCACGGTCAGTCTTTACCTGTTCGTCTATCTGGTTGGGTAATTCTGCCGCTATAGTTCCCTCCTCGGCAGAATAGGTAAAACAACCAAGGCGGTCAAACTGCGCCTCCCGTACGAATTGGTGCAGCTCATCGTATTGCGCCTCGGTTTCCCCTGGGAAACCTGTAATCAACGTTGTACGAAGCGTAACGTCGGGTATCGTGGATCTAATTTTGTTAATCAAAGCAGTAAGCGATTGCTTGTCTCCGCGACGGTTCATACGTTTAAGTATCTCGCCATTTACGTGCTGAATAGGAATATCAAGGTATTTTACAAGCTTGGGCTCATTTGCGATCAGCTGCAGTAGTTGGTCGGTAATGCGCTCGGGGTAGGTGTAGAGTGTTCTTATCCACTCAATGCCATCAATTTTACAAAGCTCGCGCAAAAGCTCACACAGCCTGCTCTCGCCATAAAGGTCGGTACCGTAGGCGGTGGTGTCCTGCGCTACAACTATCAGTTCGCGAACACCGCTTTGAGCCAATTCTTTTGCCTCGGCAACGCAAGACTCAATGGTACGGCTTCTCATTTTACCGCGGATTTTGGGTATCGCGCAATAGGTACAGCAGTTGTCACAGCCGTCGCCTATTTTAAGATATGCCGTAAACGGCCACCCACCCAAAATGCGTTTGCCGTTTAAATTCAAATCCTCTTTTGCGCCGTAACTATTTTGAGCCTTGCCCTCTATAGCATTTTTAACAATTTCGGCAATATTGCCGTTAGAACCGATACCCACGCAGACGTCCGCCTCTGGAATTTCAGTCGTGACGTCGTCACGGTAACGCTCGGCAAGACAGCCCGTAACAATTACAGCCTTACAATTACCGTCAGTCTTGTACTGCGCGGCTTCAAGTATGTTTTCTATTGCTTCGCTTTTGGCATCCTCGATAAAGCCGCAGGTATTTATAATAATTGCGTCGGCATCTGCCTCGGGCACGCCGATCTGGTACCCTGCCTGCTTTAATGAGTAAAGCATCATTTCGGCATCAACCTGATTTTTAGGACAACCAAGTGATACCATGCTGATTTTATACATTAGTATTCCTCGCAAAGTTCGATTTCTTGTGTGTATTTTTTTATCGCATCACGCACCGCCGAGTAGGAAAAGCCCTTGCGGATAAGTGCGGCATAAACCTTTTGTATACCGTCCCTATCGGACATTTTTGTTCTGTACTTTTTTTGTATTACGGCTTCAACCTGTGAAACCTCGTCAAACTCGGTTTCCTCTAACACGGATTTTATAATATCTGTCGGTATGCCTTTTTGATAAAGCTTGGCATACGCTTCGCGTTTTGATATATTAGCTTCACTCATCTGCTCTGCAAGACGGGACGCCAATTTTTTATCATCTATAAGCCCTAATTCTTTTATACGGGCTACCGCTCTTGCCGCGGCGGTATTTGATATACCGCCTGCGACAATTTTCTCATAAAGCTTTTTTTCGCTGTAATCGGCGCGGTCCAAAAACCACATACCGCGCGTCTTTGCGCGGATATAGTCAGACTCGGCAAGATGATGCTTTAAATCCTGCTCGCCGATATAGTCCTCTTCGTGCAAACAGATTGAATTCCAATAATCTAAGTCAAAGTTAAAATATTTTGAATTATCAAATACAACCCTGACCGTATGCTTTTTATCCTTTTTTATTTCGACAATTTTCATCAATCGTCAACCGCTATATCAATATTTACCTTTTTGTGCTTTATTTCGGCAGGCTGTTCTGCCTCTACAGGCATAATAACGGGCTCGTCGTCTGCGGGCGCGTCTTTTTTGCCCTTGTTACCCATAATTTCGGCATAACGCGCGCGAACCTTTTCCTCTATCTCAGCGGCGAATTCGGGATTATCCTCAAAAAGCTGCTTTACGTTATCTCTGCCCTGACCTATGCGGGTATCTCCATAGTAGAACCAAGCGCCTGAACGTTTTAACACCTCAAGCTCAAGACCCATATCCACAAGCTCACCAACCTTTGATATACCCTTGCCGTAAATAACGTCAAATTCTGCCTCGCGGAACGGGGGCGCTACCTTGTTTTTAACAACCTTTGCTCTGGTGCGCGAGCCGATAATCTCGCTACCGTTTTTAAGGGTTTCTATCTTGCGGACGTCTATACGCACGCTCGAATAGAACTTGAGCGCGCGGCCGCCTGTGGTAGTTTCGGGATTGCCGTACATTACGCCAATTTTTTCACGCAGCTGGTTGATGAATATCGCGCTGCAGTTTGATTTTGAAAGCGCGCCTGTAAGCTTGCGCATTGCCTGTGACATAAGACGCGCAAGTTGTCCCACGTGATTGTCACCCATTTCGCCCTCGATTTCGGCACGTGTTGTAAGGGCCGCTACCGAGTCAACAACAATTATGTCAATCGCGCCAGAACGAACGAGCGCCTCTGCAATTTCGAGTGCCTGCTCGCCGCTGTCGGGTTGGGAAACCAGAAGAGAATCAATATCTACGCCGAGAGCTGCGGCATAAACAGGGTCAAGCGCGTGCTCAACGTCGATAAACGCAGCAGTTCCCCCCTCTTTCTGAGCCTCTGCCACACAGTGAAGCGCAAGTGTTGTTTTACCCGAGGATTCGGGACCGTAGATTTCTATAATTCTGCCGCGCGGAATTCCGCCGATACCAAGCGCCATATCAAGCGCCATAGAGCCTGTTTTTATGTGCTCAACGTTCATTGCGGCATTCTCACCCAAAAGCATTACAGCGCCCTTGCCGTACTGCTTTTCTATCTGCGCCATTGCGGTCTGCAATGCCTTTTCTCTGCCTTCGGCAGACTTGTCTGTTCCTACTGTTTTTGTTGCTTTTTCTTTTGCCATATTTTTATACCTCCAAATTTCTTTGGTTATATTATACTTAATTCAGTGTCCCAAAAACCACCCTGTCAATTTCGCCCATATCCTTGCGTGTCTGAACATCTGTAAAACCGTTTTCCTTCATAATATAAGCCACAGCGTCAGCCTGATTTATACCAACCTCAAAAGCCATAACTCCGCCGCCCGCAAGATGCTTTTTATATTCTTTTGCTATGTGTCGGTAAAATTCAAGTCCGTCGCTACCTCCTGCAAGCGCCGTAGCAGGCTCAAAAGCGACCTCGGGCTGCAGAGTTTTCATATCTTTATCATTTATGTACGGCGGATTGCTGACAATTAGGTCATACAGTCCGTCGGCGCCCTCAATATTTAAAACGTCGCCCTTTACGATTTTTACCAAAAGATTGTTATGTGCGGCATTTTTGATTGTATATTCAAGTGCTTCATCAAACTTTTCAACCAACGTAACGTCAGCCGTTTCACACTCGCCTTTGATGGTGATACCTATACATCCCGTACCTGCGCACAAATCGAGAACCCTTGGATTTTGTTTTACTTTAACCGTTTCAAGACACACATCTATTAACGTTTCGGTGTCACTACGCGGTATCAGTACGCCGGGTCCTACAAAAAATTCGCGTCCAAAAAAGTTCCAGCGTCGCAGTATGTACTGTAACGGATAGCGGATTAACCTCTGTTTTATTATTGCGGTAAGGTTGTTTTGCTGAAAGTCGGTAAGCGGCTGGGTATACTTTGTAAGTATCTGCGCGTTGGTATAACCCGTTACGTGTTTTATTATCTGCTTGGACTCGAAAACGTAATCCTCTATGCCTGCCGCTTGTAACTGCCTTTTGCAGTCGTTATATGCTTCAAATATTGTCATTTTCTTGTATATCTTCCTGTGTATTATCCTCTATTTCATCACACGCTTTTAATGCGGCGATTGCGATTTCTATCATATCGTCATCAGGCTCTTTTGTGGTTATTCGTTGTAGCCACATACCAGGCGCCGAGATGATTCGGGTTAAAGCATTGTCGTATTTTCCGCACGCCTTAAGCAGCTCGTAACCAAGACCACATATTACAGGCAACATTAAAACCTTTGCAATTATCCAAAGCCACGCTACATCGTAAACTGTGGGGAAAATCATCTGCACTACGGTGGAGACTACCATACTTACAAGTATCATAAGAATGAGAAATGACGTTCCGCAACGGGGATGAAAACGCTTTTGCTTTCTTACGTTTTCAACCGTAAGCTCGAGTCCTGCCTCGTAGCAGAATATGGTTTTATGCTCGGCTCCGTGATAAGCGAACACACGGTGGATATCCTTCATAAAAGATACGCCCCACATATACGCTACAAGCACGGCGAGTTTTATAAGTTGCTCTATGCCCGCGCGTACCACCTTGCCGAAAGGGGATCCTATAAGCCACTCAAGCCCTGCCACAGCATAACGTGGAATACCCAAAAATAAAACTAATGCCAAAGCGATACCCAGCACCGAGCCGATTGTCATAATTGCGGCAGTAAGCGCCGATTCTTTTTTGGGGTCTTGTGGCTTGTCGCTTTCTTCCTCAATGTCGGTAAATCCTGATATATCTGCCGATTTCATCATCGCCTTATAGCCCTGTATCATGGTTTCGATATAGGTAACAACACCGCGCAGGACGGGCAATCGCAAAATTCGATATTTATCTTTTATACTTTTATCATCGATAAAACTAATGTCAATAGTTTTATCGGGTTTTCTTACGGCAAGGGCTGTCTTTTTTTGAGGGTTTTTCATCATAATACCCTCTATCAGCGCCTGCCCGCCAATTGACGTATATTTTGCCAAAACTATATCTCCTTATTTTCGTTTTCAGCAATGGGTAGTTCCTCTTGCTCGGGCTCTATGGGCTCGATAATCTCCTCGGCAGCCTGTGGCTCTTCCTCAGGTTCGTAAAGCGGCAACACTATAGTAGCTGTGGTGCCGACGCCCTCGGTAGACTCTATAAAGAGCAAGCCCTGATGCTGTTTTATTATTTCATCGGCAACAGCCAAGCCTATGCCGCTGCCGCGAACCGTTTTGTTTGATTTAAAGAATTTTTCTTTTACATGGTCAAGGTCTTCTGCGGGAATGCCAACGCCCGTATCCTTAACAACAATGCGCACACAGCCCTCTTCACGAGTCTGTGCCACAAGCACAAGACCACCTTTTTCTGTGTACTTTACGGCGTTATCAATAACGTTTATAAACACCTGTTTCAGTCGGTCTGGGTCGCTCATTACGATAGAGCTTTGCACAGGCGGTGTATATGATAATTCTATGCCCTGCTTTACGGCAAGCTCGGTATACATATCGGACACCTTGCAAAGCAGCTCCGATACGTCGGTGGGCATAACATTGTTCATCACCATTCTGCCCGACTGCATACGTGAAAAGTCAAGCAAATCTTCCACAAGCCCCGACAGTCTGTCGGCTTCGCTCAGTACTACGTCAAGACCGCGCGCAACCAATTCCTCGTCGGAACCGAGTGACATTTTTGCCGTTTCACCCCAACCACGTATTGCAGTAAGCGGTGTGCGGAGCTCGTGCGATACCGAAGATATAAAGTCGTTTTTCATTGTTTCGGCATTTTGCAGTTCGCTTGCCATATAATTTATCGTTTCACAAAGCTCGCTGATTTCGTCGTTGTTTTCGACCTCGATCCTCGCTTTAAAATCGCCGCCCGCTATCTTACGGGCAATATTACCCATATCGCGCAGTCTTGCCACCATCGCTTTTAAAAAGAACAGTCCCGACAGCGCGCAGAGACCCAAAACCGCAATTGATATTACAACAATAAGACTGACGGTGATATTTATTTTTTTGTATGCCGCTTTAAGAGAGGTCACCCAACGGTAAGCGCCTATTGCCTTGCCGCTCGAATCGCAAACAACTCTTGTGCCCGCCATAATCTGCTCGCCGCCCGAATTTTTGCCACGGAAAAGCGCAAAACCGCTCGATGAAGATTTGGCGCGGTTATATTCGTCGGCGACATTGTCAGACGACTGAAAACCCGTGGTTGAAACAATAACCCTACCGTCACTGCCTAAAACCTGAACCTCTATCTTGTTCTTATATTCAAAATCGTCAGATAGCGCAATTGAAAGATCGTAAAAATTTTCTGCGTTTGCGGTTGAAAGGCTGTCAAAGCCTTGCGCATAATCGGTAGCTTGAGATTGCACATTGCTGAAAATTAGGTTGACAAATATTGCCGAAAGAATTACCGCAATTGCCACGACGGCAAGAACGATAATCAGATACACCCTGAAAAGCCAACGCATCGCGATGCTTTTAAAATGAAACGGTTTTTTCACTGCGCAATCCCACCTTTCTGTGAATTTTCGGTTTGTAACTTAATTTGCCGTGGTATCCCACATATAGCCTCTGCCCCATACGGTTACGATAAATTTAGGATCAGAAGCGTCTCCTTCAATCTTCATACGAAGACGGCGTATATTTACATCAACAATCTTTTCTTCGCCAAAATATTCCTCGCCCCAGATTTTGTGCAGTATCGCCGTTCTGCTTATGGGCTCGTCGGGATTTGCAAAGAAATATTCCATAATCTGAAATTCTATCTGTGTAAGCTCGATGTTTTTGCCATCCTTTGAAAGTGAGCGACTGCGCAAATCAAGTACAAATCTGCCCGATTCAATCTGAGTTGAGGGCTTACTTGCCGCCACGGGCTTGCTTTTGCTGACGCGACGGTAAAGCGAATCGACTCTGGCAAGCAGCTCGGTAGGGCTGAACGGCTTGGTAACGTAGTCGTCAGCACCTATCATAAGTCCGCTTATTTTATCCATCTCCTGTGATTTTGCGGTGAGCATTATTATGCCTATCGACTCTGAGCGGCTGCGCAGTTCTTTGCAAAGGGCAAAGCCGTCCATACCGGGCATCATAACGTCCAAGAGCGCTATATCAAAACCCACAGGGTCATTGTCGTATATTTCAAGCGCCTCTTCGCCGCTGCCCGCCTCGACCGTTTCATAGCCTACGCGTTTAAGGTTTATCGCCTCAAATTCGCGGATAGCAACCTCGTCTTCTACAATAAGTATTCTTTTCACAACTGCACCTCCATTAGTCAACTAAATAAAAAGTATCTTTTATAACGTCTGCGGTTATCGCAAAGGCGGCGGCTCCCTCGCCTAATTCTGCCACAAAAACCGTGTCCTCTGTACGTGACAACTCGGTCTTATTTCTGTGGTCGTAGTCCTTGCCTGCCCAATCGTCAGCATCCACCGCAGTAACGGTGAACAACAATTTGCCAAGAACCGCATTTTTTGAATCATAATGATAAAATTTTCTTTCGTGAGTTTCTATATCCTTAAGCACGGCGAGATACCCTACCATAGAGTTTGGAACGGTAAGATAATATCCGTCAACGGTGTTTACTATAGTAACAAGCTTTATCGACAGTTTTTCACCGTTAAACGAACACCAATTGGTGTAATAAAGCTTTTCTCCATCGCTGACGGCATTCGGCAAATCGCTCGCAACGGGTATTTCAAGTATACCGTCACCGTTTATATCCTTAGTTTCTATCGACGCCGCACGGTAGGTAGATATATTCTCAAAAGAATTTACGCTGTCAAGCAGGGGGTTTATAAGCTCTCCCTTTGATAGATACAGCACCTCGGTTACCGAGCCGACGCCCTTGATTTCGTCAATATAAATTGCTTTTTGCCCGTTTGACAATACCGAAAGCACGGGGATTGCTGCGCTCTTTACACTGCCGTCCATAATACAGCCTGCGGTTTGCGCCATACCTTTTTCGTTATAGTTATAAATTATAGCCTTGTTGCTTTTATCTGCTGCGTTAAGCAGATGCACAAATATCTCATTTGCGCCGTTGTTGTCCAGATCGCAACACAAAAAACTGGTATATGCCTGAAGTAGCTGCTGAGTCAATGTTTCTTCGCCAAAAGCAAATACGCTCAACTGTTTTTCGCTGGTGCCGTTAACGTCCCAGCCTACCAATATTTCTTCCGTTCCGTTGTTGTTAAGGTCACAAAATTCCACCATTTCAACACCTGTAGCAACAATGGTCTGATCGCTGACTGATACCCATTTGCCGCCGCTTTGACAAATGACGTTTATATGCATAGTGGTCATTTCGTCCCCGCTGGTGCTGTAAAAAGCAAACGCCTCAAAAATGCTGTCGCCGTTAATGTCTTCTAAAATTATTGCCGAACGGTGCGAGCCTGTCGACGGATATTTAAGGTCACAATCTTTCCCCGCTACCGCATAAAGCGCGTCGGCTATAGGCGACATCTCACCTGTAAGCTCGGGAGGGGATACCATATCGTCTGTATTGTCAATGTATGCGCAGCCGCAAGACATACAGCAAATGCACATCACAAGTAGCATTATAATACCCTTTTTCAATTTCACGGCATACGCCTCCTTTTACAGATATTTATACATAATGCATTATATCACAATATACTTTAAAATAAAAGATATTTTTATTTAATTTTTAAATAAAATCGTTGCAAGCGGCACAATTTTATTGTATCATTAGTTAAAATAAAATTTTTGGTGAAGATATGAATAATAAAAGATTAGAACAACTGCTTCTTACAGTGCAAAAACCAGGCAGATACTCAGGCGGCGAGGTCAATCAGGTGATAAAGGACAAATCTAAGGTTGACGTCCGCTTTGCCTTTTGTTTTCCCGATACCTACGAGATTGGTATGAGCCATCTTGGTATGAAAATACTGTATTCGCTTTTTAACGAACGCGAGGATATCTGGTGCGAGCGCGTGTTTGCGCCGTGGATAGATTTTGAAAAGGTAATGCGCGAAGAAAATATTCCTCTTTACGCGCTCGAAAGCCGCGACTCTATACGCGATTTTGATTTTGTAGGATTTACTCTGCAATACGAGTTGTCCTTTACAAACGTTTTAACTATGTTAGATTTAGGCGGTATTCCGCTAAAATCCGCTGACCGTGACGACAGTTACCCCATAATCGTTGCGGGAGGACCCTGCGCGTGCAACCCCGAGCCGCTTTCCGACTTTATAGATATTTTCTTTTTAGGCGAGGGCGAAAAGGTTGATTTAGAGGTAATTGACCTTTACAAAGAAAATAAGAAAAACGGCGGTACAAAGCAGGACTTTTTACGCTCTGCGGCAAAAATCAAGGGCGTATACGTACCCTCGCTTTATGATTTTTCCTATAACGAGGACGGAACCATAGCCGCCATTACGCCAAAAGGCGACGCGCCCGCAGTTATAGAAAAGCGTATCGAAGAAAATCTTGACGAAACGTATTATCCCGACCGATTTGTCGTGCCCTTTGTCGAGGCGGTGCACGACCGCGCCGTACAAGAGGTATTTCGCGGTTGTATCCGCGGTTGCCGTTTTTGTCAGGCGGGTTATATCTACCGCCCCGTGCGTGAAAAGAGCGCCGCAGTTGTTAACCGTCAAGCACGTGCTCTTTGCAAAAATACGGGCTACGACGAAATGTCGCTATCCAGCCTTTCGACAAGCGACTATACCAAGCTTGAAGAAATGCTTGACGAGATGCTTAGCTGGACCGAATGCGACAAGATAAGCTTGTCGCTGCCGTCACTTCGAATAGATAATTTTTCTCAGGATCTGATGCAAAAAATAAACCGCCTTAAAAAAAGCGGTCTTACCTTTGCGCCCGAGGCGGGCACACAGCGTCTTCGCGACGTTATAAACAAAAACATTACCGAGGACGATATCCTTGGCACCTGCGCGACAGCCTTCCGCGGCGGATATACGGCGGTAAAGCTTTACTTTATGATGGGACTGCCGACCGAAACCGACGAGGATATAGTAGGCATAGCAGATTTGGCGCAAAAAATTGTTGACCTTTACTATTCCTTACCCGAAAAACCAAAGGGCAAGGCGGTAAACGTGTCGATAAGCGTGGCAAACTTTGTGCCGAAACCGCACACACCTTTCCAATTTGAGCCGCAGATTACCCGCGAAGAAATGATGCGCCGTCAGGCATTACTTAAAGACAGCATAAAAAGCAAAAAAATCACCTTTAACTACCACGAAAATAAAACCAGCTTTTTAGAGGGCGTTTTTGCGCGCGGTGACCGCAGACTTGGCGCGGTTATTGAGTCTGCATATAAAAAGGGTTGCCGTTTTGACGGCTGGGACGAGTGCTTCGAGCTTGAAAAATGGCTTGAGGCCTTTGACGAGTGCGGCGTAAAGGGCGAATTTTACGCCAACCGCCTGCGCAGCTTCCAAGAGATTACCCCTTGGGAACATCTTGACTACCGCATTACAAAAGAGTTTTTAATTCGCGAAAATATGGCGGCTCACTCCGAACACACCACGCCTAACTGCCGCCAAAAATGCGCGGGCTGCGGCGCAAATTCTTACGGAAAGGGTGTTTGCTTTGAAAAACGTTAGACTTTTTTACAAAAAAGGCGACCGTATGAGGTTTATTTCTCACCTTGATATGACGCGTTTTATGGCGCGCCTTATCCGCAGAGCCCAACTACCCGTATGGTACACCGAGGGCTTTAACCCCCACCTTTATATGACCTTTGCGTTGCCGCTCTCCCTTGGTTTTGAAAGCGAATACGAGGTGGTGGACATTCGTATTTTGGACGACAACTACGATATTTCTACCCTGCCCGAAAAATTAAACGCCGTATGTCCGCCGTACATACGCTTTTTTGACGCGGCAGAGCCAATTAAAAAAGCGGGCGACGTTGCGGCAGCCGAGTTTGTCATAACCTTTGATGACGGTGGCGAAATAAGAGACGCTTTAAATCAGTTTTTAAGTCGTGAGAGCATAACCGTTTTAAAGAAAACCAAAAAGGGCGATATTAAAGAGTTAGAGGTTGCCGATAAAATCAAAGAGTTTTCGGTTGATGAAAAAGACGGTAACACCCTTTTAAGAATCACTCTGCCCGCAGGCAGCAGCGAAAACCTAAACCCCGAGCTGTTTTTAAATAAATTTTTTGAGGAATACGGAAAATATTATTGCTATGTAATAAACCGAACAGCGATACTCGACTTAAAGGGAAAACTTTTTAAATAATCATTTTGTAGGGAACGACCTACGTGTCGTTCCGTTGGTATCGGCACGGCACATAGGCACATGCCCTACAAAAATTAAGGCGCTGCTTCAAAAATAAAGCAGTGCCTTTTGTTTTATTCATTGTGCATTATTTTACTGCATTAAAAACGAGTCTATACAATAAACCGTTTGCCCGTTATAGCTAAGCCTTGCCCAGCCGCTTTGGCTTACACCTGTTTTTGTGATATATTCGCCGTTCTTTAGTGTATAAATCACATCTGAGCCGTCGGTAGTAGGTTTGTCGCGCAGATTTACCTCTTCTTTCGCGGTGACGTTTACAGTTACCAGCGTAAAGGTCATACCGTGCTCGGTAACGGTTGTTTCTTCGTTCGGAATTTCCTCAGGCTTTATTTCGGGAGCCTCGGTTGTAAGATAATTTGTAACGGCATAAACCACCCGACCGTTATAATCAAGGCGCGACCAGCCCTTGTCGCCTATTGCGGTGCGGGGCAAAAACGTACCGCTTGTAAGCTTGCCTACAATTTCGCTGTCGGTTGTGGGCAATGCGCGCAAGTTTACCTCCTGCTTTGCGGTGACACTGTCATTTGCGGGGGTAAAAATCGAGCCGTTTACTATATCCCGTGTTTCAGCCTCAATAACCTCATTTGACAGATAACTCGTTATTGCATAAACCGTTTTACCGTTATACAAAAGCCGCGACCAACCGTTGCTGCCAATACCCGTGCGGGTTACAAATTCCCCGCTTTTAAGAGTTGCGACTATATTATACTTGGTACCCGCGCTCTCGCGTAAATTAACCTCATCCTTTGCGGTAACTTGGTCGTTTGTATCGGTATACAGCAGTTCCTCTTGGGTTTTTGGTGGGGGTGCTGTTTCGGGTGTGGCAGAGTTATCCCTTTCTTGCGCCTCGTTTGCTGTAAAGTAAGAAACCACCATATCGCAGTTGCCCTCTACCCCGTCTACCGCGCCGCAGTTTGTATACTGCCACATATCGTATCTGCCGCTGTAGTCAGGTGTTTGCTTTGTCGGATAAACCGACTGTGAGTAATGCGCCACCCACACCTTATAATCCTTTTCGATGCGCGCCATATCCCAATATGACGCGTTTTCAAAATCCGCCTTTGCGCCATAAATCATAGCGTCATAACCTATATTTTTTATATAACTCAAAAACTCGATTGCATTGTCGGTACGTGTTGCCGCATCTATGCCGTACATACGGCTGTCGGGATTTGTATATCCCTCACAGTCATACACCACAGGATACGATATTTTATAACCCTTTACAGCTTCATTAGTCCATGCCGCTTCCTCGCGAGCCTCGGCGGCGGTTGTCGCTGTGGAAAAGAAATATACACCCACCAAAACACCCGCCGACTGCGCCTGCTGGATATTGTAGTCAGCGTTAGCATCGCGGTAAATTACGCCGTTTTCACCGCGATAGCCTATACGGATTATTGCAAAATCAATTCCTGCCGATTTTACCCTTTTCCAATCGATTTTGCCCTGCCATTTTGATACGTCTATACCGTCGGCTTTTCCCGTTTTATTCTCGGTTTTTTCAAACTGTACCGACGCGCCGTCATCGCGATAAGTTTCGCTGTTTTCGGGGTCAACGGTTTCATCCTCGGCGATATTATCAAGTGCGTTTTGCACAATTTCAATTTCGCTTGACGTGACAGCCGCAGAGCTTATATCTTCCGGTGTGCTTTTGCAAGCGCAAAGACTTAAAAGGCTTAACACAAGCAAAGCGACAATTATATTTTTAAAACAGTTTTTCATGAATCTCACCAACTATAGTCTATCACATCAATCTTTTTTGTCAATATTCTTAAATCTTAATTATTTCTTAACGCGAACAAAGACGCTACTTGATTAAGCAGCGTCTTTGTTTTTTAAATTAATCTTAATTTTTTTGCTACTCTTTGACCGTCAATACGGATATAGCTGTGCATTACGCCGTCAAAGCCAACCTGTATTGTGTGACCGTCAACAGTTGCTTCTAATACATGTGCGGTTTCAACCAATATTTCAAGTTCGTCATAAACATATCCGTCAATTACTAATTCGTTTACACGACCTGCCCTGCGATAACAGATATAGTGACCCAAATAATTTCCGTCAATCAAAATTCTGTTCTTTATATCATTTTGAACAGCTCGTAAAGCCACACTGTTACCCTGAGCGTCTGCTGTGGGCGCAATCTGCTCTGATTGCTCATATTCAACCGCTTCTTCGGGCGGAATGTTCTTTAATTTATAACCGAATCTTACGCCGATTATAAGATAGTAAAGCACCCAGATATGTATTACTAAGTCTAAAATTCCCGAAAAATCCTCTGCCCAGATATACAACCCTATCATTGCGATGCTGTCGAGTATAAAAAGTACTAACGCCGCTATCATCCAGCCGTAGTGTTTTTTACTGAATATCCAACAAATCAGATAAAGCACAAGTATAACCGCCGCTATCGCAAGACCCGCTACTATCAACTGGCTGATTTCAGAAAAAATTCCAAATGCCGCTACATAGTAAGGTACCGTAGCCGAAAATAATAGCATTGTATCGGCGCCTACTGCTAATAGCACTATATTTACAACGGTAAGAATTATCATTAGCAAAAGGTTTGACCTTGCTATCTTTACCTGCTGTAAAGCAAATTCTTTTTTGTTCCTTGGTTTTTGATTGTTTTGCATTTTAATTCCCCCTAAGATTAGATTATACAAAACAAGTAAATTTTAATCAAGTTACAAAATTTTTACTTTTAAGTAAAAAGACACCGCTTTGTTTAAAAGCAGTGTCTTTAAATTTTTATCATTATGCATTGTGCATTATGAATTATGCATTAGTTTGACAGGTCTTCTACAATAAGCTCTCGAACAGCGTTTTCGTCTACTGGTTCTGCGTCGCGCACTGCAAAGAATTTTTCAGCAACCTGTGGGAAAAGTGCATAGCTTAATACATCTTCATAAGATTTACCAATGCCCTTTTCTTTCATTTCGGCTGCGTATTTTTCGAGTTCTGGCTCGAGTAGGTCAGCGGGACGGCAGGTAATAACCTCGTCGTCACCGATAGCCTTTTTACGAACTTCCTCGTTAACCTCTGCAGGCAGCTTACCGTATTCACCACGAAGCAGCGCCTTTGATTCCTTTGGAACCATCTTATAACGCTCGCCCGAGATAACGTTCATAACAGCCTGAGTACCAACAATCTGACTGGTAGGTGTTACAAGCGGTGGGTAACCGAAATCTTTTTTAACTCTTGGCACCTCAGCCAAAACCTCATACAATTTGTCCTCTTTACCAGCCTGCTTAAGCTGTGAGATTGTATTTGAAAGCATACCGCCGGGTACTTGATAAATAAGGGTTTTTGCATCTACATTGAGCACCTTGGGGTCGAGGGTGCCTTCGGCTTTCATCTTGTTGGCAACCCCGCGGAAGTGGGTTGCAACGTCGGAAAGCTTTTCAAGGTCAAGACCTGTATCACGCTCGGTACCCTGCAAGGTTGCAACAAGCGCTTCGGTAGCGGGGTTTGCAGTACCGTTACCAAAAGGTGACAACGCGCAGTCAACAATGTCAACGCCCGCTTGACTTGCCATAAGATAGGTCATATCACCCGTACCTGTGGTATTGTGTGTATGAAGATGAATCGGCACCTTGATGCTTTCTTTAAGCTTTTTAACAAGTGAATATGCATCAAAAGGCAAAAGTAGGTTTGCCATATCCTTAATACAAATTACGTCAGCGCCCATATTTTCAAGAGTTTTTGCTAGTTTTACAAAGTATTCCTCGTTATGAACGGGGCTTATGGTATAGCTGATTGCAGGCTCGCAGATACCGCCGTACTCTTTACAAGACTTGATAGCCTGCTCCAAATTACGCGGGTCATTAAGAGCGTCAAATATACGGATAACGTCAATACCGTTTTCGATTGACTTTTTAACAAACATATCAACAACGTCATCAGCATAGTGCTTGTAGCCTAAGATATTCTGGCCACGGAAAAGCATCTGCAGCTTGGTGTTGGGCATATGCTTTTTGATGGTGCGAAGTCTTTCCCATGGGTCTTCATTAAGGAAACGCATACAAGAGTCAAATGTAGCGCCGCCCCAGCACTCTACTGACCAATATCCGATTTTGTCAAGGCGCTCTAAAGCGGGAATCATATCCTCGATGCGCATACGGGTTGCCGCCTGCGACTGATGAGCGTCACGCAAAATGGTATCGGTAATATATAACGGTTTATTAGCCATAAATTTTAGTCCTTTCTGTATTTTATTAAATACACAAAATAACAAATCATAAATAGTCGGTCTATATAGTTTGGAAAAAATCGTTCACAGTGCCGTTTTACAGTGAGCGGTGCTGTGGGCAAATTTACTCAAACTTAATCTTAACCTAAAAGAGAAATCAGCACACCTGCGGCTATGGCAGAGCCAATAACACCTGCTACGTTTGGTCCCATTGCGTGCATAAGAAGGAAGTTTGACGGGTTTGCCTTCTGGCCTACCATCTGTGAAACACGAGCAGCCATAGGAACGGCAGATACACCTGCAGAACCAATAAGTGGGTTTATCTTGTTCTTGGTGAAAAGGTTCATAAACTTGGCAAACAATACACCTACGGCAGTAGCAACACCAAATGCCACGATACCCATAGCGATAATCTCGATTGTTGGCAAACGTAAAAGTGTAATTGCTTTTCCGCCAATGTTTATCACAGTATCACGATTCGAGTTAAGGAAGGTTTCGGCTGTCGCAGTAGCGCCTACTGAAATTCCAAGGAATATCGTGACGATATTCATAAGCTCATTTTGAGCTGTTTTACAAAGACGTTCTGCAACGCCTGATTCTTTCCACAAGTTACCAAGCATTAAGCAACCAACAAGCGCTGTTGCATCTGGAACCAAGAGCGCCACAAAGATTGTAACAACAATCGGGAAGACAATCTTCTCGGTCTTTGTAGGTTGACGGAGAGGTTTCATAACGATTTCGCGCTCTTTTTTGGTGGTGAGCAGCTTCATAATGGGGGGCTGAATTACAGGAACCAACGCCATATATGAATATGCCGCAACCGCGATAGCACCCAAAAGGTGAGGCGCCAGAATAGATGTAGTAAAGATAGCGGTAGGACCGTCAGCGCCACCGATAATACCTACAGAGCCTGCTTCCTGTTGGGTAAAGCCTAACAAAATACAGCCTATAAATGTAGCAAAAATACCGACCTGCGCAGCGGCGCCCAAAAGTAAGCTCTTGGGGTTAGAGATAAGCGGACCAAAATCGGTCATAGCGCCTATGCCAACAAAGATAAGGCAAGGATAAATACATGTTTTTACACCTATATAAAGGTAGTCCAAAAATCCACCGTATGACATTATATGACCGTAGCTGTGATAATAAGGTGAGCCTTCGGTCATAAACTCTGTCCACAACTCGCCGTGATAGAGTCCCGCTCCGGGTAGATTGGTAAGCAACATACCAAATGCAATACCGATAAGCAAAAGCGGTTCAAATTGTTTCTTTATCGCAAGATACAAAAGCAATAAAGATACTGCTATCATAACAAAGTTTTTCCAACCGCCATCAAGGAAGTTGCCAAACAACTGATAAAATCCTGTTGTTTGAAAAAACTCGAACAATTTATCTAAAAATCCCATTTTATTTACTCCTTAAAAGGAACTGCTTCCTTATGCGATTGTGCAAAGAACAGCGCCTGTCTCAACGGCAGAACCCTTGGTAACAACTACGTTAACAGTACCGTCACAGGGAGCCATAATTTCATTTTCCATTTTCATTGCTTCGAGAATTATAAGAACGTCACCTTTTTTAACAGAAGCACCGTTTGCTACCTTAATGTCAAGGATGTTGCCCGGCATTGGAGCGTTTACTGTTTCGCCGCCTGCAGGAGCTGCGGCTACAGGTGCCGGTGCGGGAGCTGCTGCGGGTGCGGGAGCTGCTGCAGGTGCTGCAACGGGAGCAGTCTTAACTTCAGATGCATCAATAGCTTCAAGTGTGATTTCATAAGCTGTGCCGTTTACGGTTACTTTATACTGTTTCATTTTATATTACCTCTTTTTTAAATATTTTTGCTTTGATTAAAGTTTTTTAAATGAAATTACGCGGAGCGCAGAAACGTCTTTACCCATTTCCTCAGCCACTGCGGCTGTAACTGCTGCGATAATTTCCTGACGGTTTTCAATAACCGTATTTTGTACTGCGGGCGCTACTACAGGAGCGGCGGGCTTTTCTTTTGTTTTTTGTGTTTTTGCAAAGAAAAGTCCCATAATCTTACAAATAAGGATTATAAGCACAAGTCCCACAAAAACAACGCCCACGCCCATTACAACAACCATCCAGTCGGGTGTTGCCGAAGTTGTGTCGGTTGCTAATGCTAAATTTTTAATCATTTCCACTTGTTTTGCACCTCCCGAAAATGCAATGAAAAATTTTAATAAAATTGAGAAAATCCGATTCTCTCCCAATTGTACTTATTATATTACATATTTTCAAGAAAAACAATATCTATTTTAACAAAATTTTTATAATTGTATGTTTTTATTAAAAGACCTCTGCTTGACTATAAGCAGAGGTCTTTTGTCATATTTTTAATATTTTTTGAATAGCTTTTGATTTTACAAGCAAGCAAGTTCCAACACAGGTAAGTATAATTTCAGGCAACATATATCCGCCGTTATAGCAAAGTGAATATAGCCATATATTATTCCAATTGTCAGGCATCCAGATATCAAAGATATATACACCTGTGGCGAAGTGGCATAAAAATCTCAAACTTGTTGCAATTGCAACACCTAAAACAATGCCCCAAACACCCTTTTTACTGAAAACACCGCTTATACCTAATACTGTGTAAGCAACGATATAATCAAGTAAAAATGTTGCTATAACTGCGCCTGCTGTAAGCCCCCAGCTCATAACCTCGCCCGCACTTATAAAAAGTTGAAAAAGCGAATAAACAAACGAGGCAGCAAAGCCCCATTTTAGACCGAGCATACAGGATAAAAACGCTACGGGAACCATTGAAAGTATGGTTACTCCCCCTCCAAGCGGTGGCTCATAGGGCTTAAAAAGACTGAGCACAGTGCCAAGCGCAATCATCACGGCGCAAAGGGCAATTTTTTTAATGTTGTTTTTTTGGTTTGTCATAATAATTTTCCTTTCGTCTCTGACGAAAACAAAAAACAAAAACCGCACTACCTTTTGGTAATGCGGCATAGGTGTTTTTTATTCTCCTACGGCGGCATTATCCGCATCAGGTTATAGGTCGGGACCATAGCGAAATCGCGGGTCCCCTCTCAGCCGAAGTTTCATTCAGCTCCCTTTTTGTTAAATTTTTACTTTGTAACGTTACGTGTAATGTTATACACCAATTTTTTTATTTTGTCAAGTCCTTAAAAAGATTATATTCATAATCAACATCAAAGAACCAATTTTTGCGAAAACCAACCTCTTTGCGTTCAAAGAAAGTCAAATTTTCAGCACCATCAAAGCTATAACCATTGTAAATCTTACGTGGTGGAATAACCATACTCTGACTTTCAAAATAAGGGCGCATATTTTCGAGCCTGTGCTCAAAGTTTTCGTAGTTTTTATGCAAAGGCTCGGTCCAACAGCTCTCTGCCACGGCAAGCAATCTTGCGTGAATCTGAAAACCAAACTTTTCTGGTGTCTTTACATACTCGGTCCATAGCGGTATTTCGTAACCAAGCACACCCTCCATACGCTCGACACCTAAATATTCCACATTGAAATTATATGTGTTTGAAAGTGACAAACGAGAATACGGATAATCGCCGTACATATAAATCTGTGACGAGATTATAACGTCGCCGCCTTGATTATTTACCCAATCAAGCGCTTCCTCAAGCTTGCGGTCGCCTGTCCAGAACTGACCGATTGCGGTTTTATCAAGGTCGGGATTTAACATATCATTCCAACCGATAGCGCGTTTACCGCGAGTCTTTAAATGCGCTATAAGAATATTATTAAAATATCCGTGAAGCGCTACATGATCTTTGAGTCCTTCTTTTTTCATAAGCGCCTGACAATCGGGGCAATTCTCCCACGCGGTAGGCACAACCTCGTCGCCACCTATATGGAAATACGGCGCGGGGAACAGCTCGCACAGCTCGTCAAAGATATCCTTTAAAACCTCGTAAACACGCGGTTTTGCACAGCAAAGTATATTATCAAGAACACCAAAACGCGGCTCTACCTCGCGCGGCTCGCCCGTGCAGGAAAGCTCTGGCATACAGGCAAGAATTGCCGATGCGTGACCCGGTACATCAATTTCGGGGATAACGGTAATATTACGAGCTGCGGCATATTCAACAATATCGCGAACGTCGTCCTGTGTATAGTAAAGACCCTCACCGTAGGGTGCGTCCTCATACTTCTTTACAGGGTCGATAGTTTGATTCGGGCATTTTGAAGAACCCTTGCGTGCGGCACCCTTTTGGGTAAGGATTGGGTATTTTTTAATCTCGACGCGCCAGCCTTGGTCATCGCAAAGATGCCAATGAAAAACGTTCATTTTAAGGCTCGCTAATATATCAAGTGTTTTTTTGATATGATCAACCGACCAAAAATGACGGCTACAGTCAAGCATAAAACTGCGCCACGAGTATCTTGGTTTATCGCAAACCTCAACGGCATTAAATTTTTCTTTGCCGCCGCCGAGCTGCAAAAGTGTCATAAAACCGTAAAGCGCGCCACCTTTATCACTACTGTAAATTTCGATATTGCCGCCTTTGTATGTAATACGATATCCGTCGGATGCTATGTCTTCATCCTTAATAAAGGTAAGTTTGTTGTTTTCTGCCTCTACTGCTTCGGGAACAAGGTGTAAAAACAGATTTGCAGTCTCTAAAAACTCCCCGCAAAGAGTGGTTTTTGTTGAAAAATAAATCTTTTTGCCCGTTTCCTTAGCCTTAAACGGTTTTGGAATTAGGTTGATCATATAACATTTCTCCTTTTTGAGAATTTTTGACAACAATGGTATTTGCGATTCGGTCACCTATTGACTCTTTAGTAGATATCAATACTATGCCATCTACAAAATAAAGAAAGAAAAATAAATTTCTTATTATTTTTTGTTTTTTAGAAGCTATTTCGTTTGTATTTTTGTCTAAAATATGTAGTTTAAAAAGTCTTTTTCCAACACTGCGACCACGAAAAATTAAATCTCTGAAAACAAAGATAACAGGATAAAGAAAAACTAACAGCATCATAATCAAGATATATCCTAAATTTTGAATAGAAGGTCTTTTGAAAACATCCATAAATATAGTTGTATACAGCATACATGGTAGTCCTGACAAATTCCAATCAATTATCCAAGCAAGTATTCTTCTGATTCGCACATTATTATTCATATGTTCACATCCTTTGAATTTAGTTTAACATAAATTTTCAAGTTTGTAAATGATGTATCTCGCTGACGCTCGATAAGTCGTTAGTTAACAGTTATGAATTTGCTTAAAGGCAAATGTTATGATACATTAGCCTAAAAGCGAGTACATTCATAACTTATAACTCGCCTTCAGGCGAATATAACTAAAAAAGACTTGATGAATTTTCATCAAGTCTTTTTGTGTTGGCATCTACTTATCTTCCCAGGCAGCTGCCCGCCAAGTATTTTCAGCGCAAGTGAGCTTAACTTCTGTGTTCGGTATGGGAACAGGTGGACCCTCACCGCAATCAACACCAACTAAATTGTCGTGCCGCAAGGCACTTATATATTAAACAGCAAAAACTGTTTAATGTCAAGTGTTTTTTCTCACACCCTGAAAACTGAACAAATGTAAGGAAAGAGAGGATTGAAAAATAGGTCAAGCCCTCGGTCTATTAGTACAGCCTAGCACACGTATCGCTACGCTTACACCTGCTGCCTATCAACCC
>JAFSAR010000011.1 GCA_017442225.1 Clostridia bacterium | reverse complement strand
GACTATGTTAAGAACATGAGCACCGGTGCTGCTCAGATGGACGGCGCTATCCGTGTTATCGCTTCTACTGATGGTCCTATGGCTCAGACCAAAGAACACCTTCTTCTTGCTCGTCAGGTTGGCGTTCCTTACATCGTTGTATTCATGAACAAGACTGACCTTGTTGACGATGAAGAGCTTCTCGAACTCGTTGAGATGGAAATCCGTGAGACTCTTGACAAGTATGAATTCCCCGGCGATGATACTCCTATCATCAAGGGTTCTGCTTTCCAGGCTCTCGATTCAGCTTCTACTGATCCTTCAGATCCTGTCTATGCTCCTATCGCTGAGCTTATGGATGCTGTTGACAGCTATATTCCTACTCCTGACCGTAAGGCTGATATGCCTTTCCTTATGCCTGTTGAGGACGTTATGACCATTTCTGGTCGTGGTACCGTTGTTACAGGTCGTGTTGAGCGTGGTCAGCTTAACGCAGGTGACGAAGTTGAAATCATCGGTCTTACCGAAGAACGCGCTAAGACAGTTGTTACTTCAATGGAAATGTTCCGTAAGACTCTTGATTACTGTGAAGCTGGCGACAACGTTGGCGCACTTCTCCGTGGCGTAGGTCGTGACGAAGTTGAGCGTGGTCAGGTTCTTTGCAAACCCGGCTCAATTAACCCCCACACCAAATTCCATGGTCAGGTTTACGTTTTGAACAAAGAAGAAGGCGGTCGTCATACTCCTTTCTTCAACAACTATCGTCCTCAGTTCTATTTCAGAACAACTGACGTTACAGGTGTTGTATCTCTTCCCGCAGGCACAGAAATGTGCATGCCTGGTGATAATGTAGAGATGGACGTTGAGCTCATCACTCCTATCGCTATTGAAGAAGGTCTCCGCTTCGCTATCCGTGAAGGCGGCCGTACCGTTGGTTCAGGCGTTGTTACAAAGATTAACGAATAATTTAATCTTTAACAAAACTTGTTGTAAAGCCTAAGGTTTTAAAGCCTTAGGCTTTTTCTTTTTATAAATTTATGCAAATTTTCATCATACTTTTTGCTTTTTGTACAAATTATTCAGTTTTTCGATACAAAATTAAACAAATGAAATGCTTTTTTATTTGAAATAGCACAAAATTTGCAATTTTTATGTGCAAAATATATATATATTTTATTGACAAAGTGCACAAATTACTGTATAATATAATCACATTTATATGCAATTGTGGGTTATTTTGCCCAAAGCATAAAATGATTTTTGAAAGGACCGCAGTTTTTTGGCTTTTTTAGAGCAAAATGTTCGGGTTGTTTCAGAAAAATTATAAAATTTTTATTGAGAAAGGATGAATGTTATGAGCAAGAAAATTGTAAGATACCTGTCAGTAATTTTGGCGGTATCTATTTTATTTTCAGGAATTTCCTTGCAAATAACCACTGCGTATGCAGACACGGCTGACAGCACAGTCGCTACTACTGATGCGGAATCGGTTGTAAGCGCCGATTCTGGACTTATAGACTATGCACAGTACACAGCCGCGCACGGCGTTACCGATAAGGCAACGGCGGATATAGAACTCCCTGTTACTGCGTATGCAGCAGACGGCGCGGATGTGACCGTCAACGAAAATGCGCTTAATTGGTCTACAGGTGAGGGAAATGTTACCTGGACCTTTGACGTGGCGCAGACAGCCATATATAATCTTA
Source organism: Clostridia bacterium (assembly GCA_017442225.1). GTDB lineage: Bacteria > Bacillota > Clostridia > Oscillospirales > Acutalibacteraceae > UBA737. The sequence continues at coordinate 33,287 of JAFSAR010000011.1, read as the reverse complement.
AAATCTCATGGGAGCCGGGAAATAGCGGTATCAACCCCGAATTCGTTATTCTGATTGATGGCAAATGCCCATTTGATGAGGCTGAAAACATTCAACTTTCGAGATTATGGGAAAATGCCGAAGAAAAACCGCGTCAGGACGCTCAGGGCAATGAATATGCGCAGGAACAGGTTGAAATTGACGGCGTTGTTACAACCCTCATATACGACAGTGAGGGTGCAACGGTAGGTCCGTTTGAGTTTGCTTTGACTGCAGGTACTCATACCTTTACAATTTCAAATCCCGAACAGAGCATTGTAATACACGATATTGTTTTCGCTGCTCCCGAACAGATTGGAAGCTATGAAAAGGTATCGGCTTCTTATGACATTAAAGATTTAGATACAGATGTTATCACCATTGAGGGTGAAGATGCCGACGTTAAAACCTCTAACTCAATTATTTCAAAATCAAACAACAGTGATGCAGGTATGACCCCTAGCCATAATTATCTTACCAAGATAAATTTTATCGGTGGTACGTCATGGCAGAGTTCGGGTTCAAGAATTGAGTGGAACTTTGACGTTGAAAAATCGGGTTACTATTACATAAATATGCGTTATAAGCAAAGCGATCTTGTAAACGGTGAAAGTTGGCGCTGGCTTAAGATTGACGGGGAGACCCCGTTCGAAGAGGCAAAGTCGCTCAAGTTCCCCTACGGTACCAATTGGGAGTATTACACCTTTGCTGAAAAAGATGAAAAGGGCAAGGTTGTAAATCCGTATTATATATACCTTGAGGAAGGTCCGCATACCATTTCGATGGAAGTAACCGTTGGCAATATGTCGGAGTATTTCTATGAACTTGATAAGATTGTAGATATACTTGGTGACGAGTACATCAAGGTTGTTATGATTACAAGTGAAGAGCCCGATGTGAGCCGTCACTATGATCTTGACAAGCAAATCCCTGGATTTTTGGATACTCTTACAGATTGTAGTAATCGTTTAACTGTTCTTACTGATAAAATGACCGGAGAATCGGGTCAGGCTTCACAGGCAGTTTCTGCAATGAAGAATATGAACCGCGTATTGAAAAATATGCTCAAGGCTCCTCACATTGCGCAGCAATATTTAAAAGATTATTATACAAACTATACATCTATTGGTTCATGGCTTTACGACATGATTAGAATGCCTCTTGCTATCGACCAGATTCAGATAGTACCCGCAGGCAATGATTACATCGACAACGATGCTAATTTCTTTGAACAGTTAGCTTACGATACTGTTCGTTTGATTTCATCCTTTACAAATGATTATTCTCTTACAAATGCCGATGCCGAAAGTGAAGATACAATTCGCCTTTGGGTTAACTGGGGTCAGGATCAGGCAGCGGCTCTTAACTCGCTTATTCAGGATTCGTTTACACCCGAAAAGGGCATTAACGTTCAGGTAGAAATCGTTAACGCTTCGCTTATTAATGGTATACTCGCGGGCAATTATCCCGATATGTCACTTCAAATGGCGCGTACCGAGCCTGTAAACCTTGGTATCCGAGGAGCGTTGGCAGATCTTACTCAGTTTGATGATTTTGATGAAACGCTCGAGCGTTTTCAGGATGGCGCAGCGGTGCCGTACTCGTACAACGGTGCGACCTATGCGTTACCTGATACACAGAACTTTATGCTGATGTTCTACCGTAATGACGTTCTTGAGGAATTGGGTCTTGAGGTGCCTCAGACTTGGGATGAGTTCTTATATTGCGCTACAATTATTCAGCGCAACAACATGAGCGTTTATGTGCCGTTTACCCAGATTACTACATCAACTACCGTAAATCAGGGTATTGGTAACCTACATATTTATCCTACGCTTATGTGGCAGAACGGTCTTTCTATCTATAACGAAGAGGGTAATGCTACCGCCATTACAAGCAAAAAGGCATTGGATGTATTTGAGCAGTGGACTGATTTCTATCTCGAATACGATTTCTATAAAGAAGCAGATTTCTACAACCGTTTGCGTGTAGGTGTAATGCCGCTTGGTATTGCTCCTTATACCACATATATGTCGTTCTATGCTACCGCACCCGAAATCCGCGGCAGATGGAGCATCGCTATGGTACCGGGCACAGAGGCTGAGGACGGCACAATGAACCGATCTGTTGCAGGCTCGGGTACAGGTTGTGCGATTATTAAAAAGTCAGATAAAAAAGAGTTGGCGTGGGAATTCCTTAAATGGTGGACCTCTGCCGAAACCCAGACAAGATACAACAACAACCTGCAGTCGTTGCTTGGTATGATTGGACGTACCGCAGTATCTAACGTCGAGGCATTTAACTCGCTTGCTTGGGATAAGGACGACCTTGTAGTGCTTAACAAGCAGTGGGAACAGGTTACCGAAGTTGGTGAGGTGCCTGGCTCTTACGACGTAACGCGTGCTATTGACCAGGCTTATTGGACTGTAATTGAAGACGGTTCAAAGGTTAAAGACGCGGTTACAAAATGGGCTAAGGTTGCTGACCGAGAAATTGAACGTAAAATTGAAGAATACGAATAAGGGGGGGAGAGCGTATTATGTTTAAAAACAAAAACAGCGATGTTGCAGTAATGCCCGCAGCATCCAAAAAATTAAGCAAAGCTTCAAAGGATAAAATCCTGACCGAGCATATACCTATGATTATAATGCTTGCTCCCTTCTTGATTTTCTTCTTTGTATTTACTATTTTGCCTATACTTTCGTCTATTGTTTTGAGTTTTACCTCATTCGATATGATATCATCCCCTAAGTTTATAGGCATAGACAACTACCGCCGAATGATTGTTGAAGATGCAACGTTTGGTACAACCGCACGAAACACACTTGTTTTTGCAATTATTGCAGGTCCCTTGGGCTTCTTGCTTTCCTTCGTACTTGCTTGGTTTGTAAATGAGTTTGAGCCCAAGACACGTGCAGTGCTTTCGTTTATGTTTTATGCGCCGTCCCTTGTTGGTAACGCATACTTTATCTGGAAGGTAGCATTTGCGGGTGACAGCTATGGTTACATAAACAGCCTTTTGTTGTCGATTGGTGTTATTACCGAGCCTATTCAGTACCTCAAGACAGAGTCGTATCTTATGCCTATTATAATCGTGGTACAATTATGGCAAAGTATGGGTGTATCATTCCTTTCAAACATTTCAGGCTTGCAGAACGTAAGCCGCGATATGTACGAGGCGGGCGCTATTGACGGTATCAGAAACCGTTGGCAAGAACTTAGATATATAACACTTCCTGCGATGCAGCCAATGTTGCTCTTTAGTGCGGTAATGCAGATTCAGGCTTCATTTAGCGCTAGCACACTTATGATTGAGCTTGCCGGTTACCCAAGTAAAGGCTATGCGGTAGATACGATTGTATCGCTTATGACTGATATGGCAACCGTGCGTTATGAATTGGGTTATGCTTGCGCAATGTCAGTGGTACTGTTTATTATGATGGTGGCAGCGCGACTGCTTGTAGGTAAAATCCTTAAGATGTTTGAAAAGTGAGGTGACTGCGGTAATGACTAATTCTACAACAATGAGTTTTGGTAAAAGAGTAAAACAATATTTCCAAGACAAGCGTGGCAAAAAATCTGCAGTCAAGCGCTATACACGTTCAACTGCGGGTAATATCACATTGGTTCTCTTTTTGGTATTGGGTGGCCTGTTTTCTATGTTGCCGCTTATCTACTGCGTGTGTACGTCACTAAAGCCTCTTGATGAATTGCTTATTTTTCCGCCGAGATTTTTTGTGCACCGTCCTACGATAGGCAACTACACAATATTGCCTGACCTTATGGCAAGCCTTAGAGTTCCGCTGTCAAGATATATATTCAACAGTGTGGTTATATCATTTATTACAACGTTTATATACATATATATCGCCCTTATGGCAGCCTACTCAATTTCAAAAGCTACGTTTAAAGGACGCAAGACAATTTTCTGGATAGTTCAGTTTGCGCTTATGTTCAACACATATACACTTGCAGTTCCGCAGTATTTGATTTTCTCAAATCTCAAGCTGCTCGATACTTATTGGATATACATTCTGCCTCCTATGGCATCAACAATGGGTGTATTCCTTGGCAAGCAGTATATTGAGGGTTACGTTCCCGACGCATTACTTGAAGCCGCAAAAATAGACGGCGCAAATCAGTTTAAGGTCTTCTGGTCAATAGTAATGCCAACTATTAAGCCGATTTGGCTTACGTTATTGCTTTTCACTTTCCGCGATATTTGGCAAACAGTTCCAGGCGGTAAGATTTTCTCTGAAGAGCTTAAAATCTTACCTCAGGTTGTAACGCAGATTACTGCCGGCGGTGTAGCCCGTTCGGGTTCGGCAATGGCTGTTACCTGTATTATGATGATACCTCCTATATTAGTTTTCCTTGTTTCACAAAGCAGTGTTGCTGAATCAATGAGCAGTGCAGGTATTAAAGAATAAGTTTGCAAATATTTAAAAGGAGATGAGAACAGTGAAAAAAGCGTTATGTCGTCTTTTTGCTGTGATTTTGGCTATATGCTTGGTAGCAGGGGCTATGACTTCTGTTTCGGCTGCTGTTCCTGTTGACAGTTATACCTATTGGTCGGGTGTAACCACAAGCAGCAAGGCGGTTTATACCAAGTCAATGTACGGGGTCGATAAGCTTATTGATCCTACCGACTTAGGCATTGAGCCTCTTTCAGAAATCAATGCAATGTGCAAAGACAACAATAATAACATTTATATACTTGAAAAAAGTTCACGCATCGTTATTTTAGACAGTCAATACAATCTTGTGAACGAGATTGGTTTGATTAACGGTTCGATTTCATATAACGGCGCAAAGGGTATTTATTGTAAAAACGATGTAATTTACGTTTGTAATACATCTATGGACTCTGCCGAGCAAGGTAACATATATATGATAAATCAGGCAGGCGAGCTGCTTGATACTATTACCTTGCCTGAGTCACCGCTGATTCCTGATGATTTTATCTTTAAACCCACAAAGGTTACGATCGACTCTAACGGATATATGTACGTAGTAAGTGACGGTAGCTACTACGGCGCGTTACTTTATTCGCCTGACAGAACCTTCCTTGGCTTCTACGGCGCGAATACGGTAAACGCTACGGTTGCTACGGTGTTTACCAACATTTCTAACCGTTTGTTCCCTAATGTTGAAAAGTATGAAAACTCAGTTAAGAAGGTACCGTTCTCGTTTGTGGATATAACTGTTGACAAAGAGGATTTCATCTATACCAGTAACGGTTATACCAATAACAACACTGATTCCCGTAAGGTTATGATAAGGCGCCTGAGCCCAGGTACGGGTGAAAATATTTTAAAGCTTGATGAAAGTCAGATTTTCGGTGACGTAAAGCTGCTTAGTACCGACGATATGCATAAGCAGGACTTTTGTGATATTGAGGTAGACGATCAGGGCTATATGTATGCACTTGATTCGCGTTACGGTAAGATTTTTATTTACGACAGTTTGGGTCGTGTCGTAAGTGTATTTGGCGGCGGTATGCGTTTAGGTGATCAGCAGGGTACATTTTTAGAAGCCTGCGCTATAGTTCTAAAAAACAATGGCGAGCAGGTTTTGGTTGCCGATAAGAGAACGGGCTTTATTACCGTGTTTGGTCTTAACGAATACGGTAAAATGGTAAAGGAGCTTAATTACCTCACTATCGAGGGAGATTATGATTTGGTAAAAGACGGTTGGCAGAAGGTTCTTAAGCAGGATGCCAACAGCCAGCTTGCATACAGCGGTCTTGCCAATGCCTACCTCGAAGAAGAGGATTATGACAACGCTCTTTATTATGCAAAATTGGGTTATGACAAAGAAACCTATGCTGTTGCATTTGAGTATGTACGTAAGGATTTCATAAGTGATAATTTTACATGGATATTTATTGCTTTGGTTGTTCTTGTAATCGGCGCGATAGCGTTTATGTTTATAACCAATAAGAAAAAGATTGTATTTATTAAAAATCCGTCTTTAAATCTTATGCTTTCTACAGCGATCCATCCGTCAAATTGCTTTACCGATATCAAGGAAAAGAAGCTCGGCTCATTGCCGCTGTGCTTACTGCTTTTGGTTCTTTATTACGTAGTTACCGTTATGGAAACAATTGCGGGCGGATTTATGTTTACAAATTATGACCCCGCATCCTTTAACAGTATATTGGTGCTTGTTCGTTCGGTAGGTCTTGTTGTGCTATGGATTGTAGCTAACTGGATGGTATCTACCTTGCTTGGCGGTAAGGGTAGGATAAAGGAAATTATTATTGTTACTTGCTATAGCTTGCAGCCTCTTATTCTTGCGGGTATAATTCATATCGTTCTTTCAAACGTATTATTACCTGTCGAAGCAAGCTTCTTGGGTATTCTTTCAACACTGGCTACCATTTACTTTGCTATAATGCTTATAAACGGTATGCTTAAAATTCACGACTACACTATGGGCAAGTTTGTATGGACCACAGTGCTTACAATAATCGGTATGGCAATAATCGTATTCTTGCTCATAATGCTTATTATTCTTATTCAACAGTTCGGTGCGTTTATTATGACGCTTATATCCGAAATAATCACTATTTAAAAAGGAGGAAAATTTATGAAAAAACGTATTTTTTGTATAATTCTTTGTCTGCTCCTCCTTTTTAGCCTTACGGCTTGCGGTGACGGTGGTTTTACACCCGCGCAAAAGGCTTTTGACGCTGATATTGCAACCTCAGTTTTATCTGACGGAGAGATACTTGCTCAAAACAGCAAGTATGCAATGGAATATGTAGCAGATTCAGGCAGTGTCAGACTTGTTGAGCTTTCCAGCGGAACAAAATGGGATTTGTGTCCAAAGTCTGCGGGCGAAGTGCAGTATGACGATTTTGGCATGCCAATCGGCGCTCATTCATTTACACAATCTCCTATAGAGGTTGGCTATATGGATACTGAAATCCGCGGCGGCGGTAACTACAGTGTTGTGAGTAAGGTAGATGCTGTAGAGAGCGGACGTATTGTTGTTAAAAAAATTGAAAACGGCGTGACAATCGAGTATTATTTTGACGGTCAGCAGTTTATGATTCCTGTTGATTACGTGCTTAAGGACGATTATTTGAGCATTTCGATTGACTCTACAAAAATTCAGGAAAACGAGTTGCGTATAACCTACGTATCGCTGGCACCGTTCCTTAATTCTGTTGAAAACGATTCTGAAAATTCGTATTTGTTTATCCCGTCGGGTTCAGGTGCGTTGATAGACGTTGATTCATATAACGAACAGGGTCTTAAATACAGCGCTTACGTCTATGGTGACGACTATACTATGGAGGATAAATACATTCCAAGTGACGAAAAGTCGTTGCGTATGCCCGTTTGCGGCTACAAAAACGGTGACAAGGGCGGATTTACAATTATCGACAACGGCGCTGAGACTGCGCTTTTGAACGCTGTAGTCGGCAGCACCTCATATCAGTTTTCTGCAATATATCCGTCTTTCCAGCTGCGTGGCTATACAAATCATCAGGCGAGAACCTTTAGACAGACATATTTTGCAAATATATATCCCGAAAATATGATTGAGGGTATATTTTCTATCCGTTTTTATCCGCTTAGTGGCGAAAACGCTAACTACAATACAATGGCTGATATCTACCGTGATTATTTAGTTAGTGAAAAGGGACTTGTCAAAACGGGTGAGGAAAAGGCAATGAGTATAAGCCTTATTGGCGGTACCCAGATCACAAAATCCTTCCTCGGCGTGCCGTACGATACCGTTTATGCAACCACTACCGTGGATCAGGCGGGCTCAATTATTTCCGAGTTATCCGAAAGTATTGACAGTCTTTCTATAAAGCTTAAGGGCTTTGGCTCTACGGGTGTTGATATCGGTAAAATCGGTGGCAATTTCACCGTAAGTAAGAATATAGGCTCTGTTGCAAAGCTGAAAAATCTTTCTTCACTGTGTGACGAAGGCGGAGTAGACCTCTACTTTGATTACGACCTTGTTAGATTTAATTCTTCGGGTAGCGGCTTCTCGCACTACGGCGACGCTGTTATGAACAGCGGTATTGTCAAAGCCGAGCAGTATGTTACCGATAAGGCTATCCGAAGCAACCTTACAGACAAGGCTTATCGTATGCTTCGTCCTATTGAATTTACCAATGCAGTGAGCAAAGCTTTAAAGCAAAACAGTAAGTGGAATATTGGCGGTGTTTCGCTTGAAACATTGACCTCTTGGGCTTATTCAGATTATAGCGAGCCTAACTCCAGCGTTGATTACAACGCAAGAAATAGCTATTCGGCTGCTGTAATCAAGGCTCTTAGTCAGGTTAAGGAAAGCGGACAGAAGCTTATGGCAACTGATGCTAATGATTATGCTGCCATTATGTCAAACCTTGTTACAGACGCTCCCGTAACCTCTGACAGTGGCTATGCATTTTATGAGGACGTACCGTTCTATTCAATGGTATTTAAGGGCTACGTTCCTATGACAAGTGAGTCTGTTAACCTTGCGATAGACCAGAAAAGAATTATTCTTGGCGCTGTCGAAGGTGGTATAGGTCTTAACTATACTGTTATCAATCAATGGGATAATTCACTTATTGATGCAGACTATCCTTATTTCTTTGGCACCGTATATTCGGGAATAAAAGAAGATATACTTGCAACCTACGGTGACCTTGCCGATTATTACGACAGCATCAACGGCGCAAAGATTGTTTCAAACACAATAATCAGTTCGGGTGTTCACTGCACAGAATTTGATAACGGCGTTACGGTTTACGTGAATTATAACGATTCTGCCATTTCAACACCTGCGGGTGAGTGCGGCGCAGAAAGCTATATTATAACAGGAGGTGCAGCATAATGAAGACCAAGCTTAAAAAAGGTCACGGCATAGAGGAATTAAAAGCCCGTTATGGTTTAATGTTTGTTTTGCCGTGGATAATCGGTTTGATAGTATTTTTCTTTATTCCGATTATACAATCTGTAATTTATTCTTTTTCTTCTGTTGTTGTTACCTCGGGTGGTGTGCAGACCACGTGGGTGGGTCTTGAAAACTACATTGAGCTGTTAAAGCGTGACCCAAACTACACAAAGCTGCTTACCGAGTCTTTGACAGAAATGGCATATTCCTTGCCTATAATTTTGGTACTTAGTCTTATTCTGGCAATGATGCTTAATCAAAAGTTCCGCGGTCGTATCTTTTTCAGAGCGCTCTACTTTTTGCCTGTTATAATTGCTTCGGGCTACGTTATGAAAATGATATTCACCACCACTGATGAAAGCCTTACCGATATGGGCGCTTCGGCGGGTATGTCATCGGGACTTATTAAGGTTGAGGATTTGACCAATGCGTTTAACTTTAGCGCAGAAATTGCAAAATTTGTTTCAACAGCTATCAACAATATTTTTAACCTTATCTGGTCTTGCGGTATACAGATAGTTCTGTTTCTTTCAGGTCTGCAGTCAATCCCTGCCACGCTTTATGAAGCGTCAAAGGTTGAGGGCGCTACCAAGTGGGAGGAATTTTGGTTTATCACTTTCCCGATGCTTTCGCGAATTACCTTGCTGGTAGGTATTTTTACAATGGTTGAGTTGTTTATCAACGAGCGTAATCCCCTTATCGAGCAGGTATATCTCAAGATACGAGGCACGCAGTACGATATTCCGTCGGCTATGATTTGGTTCTACTTTATTATTGTTGCGGCAATAATGGGTATCATAATATTCTTGTTTACCAAGTTTGTTGTTAAACGCTATGAATCATAAGATAGGAGGCTGAAATTAAAATGAAAAATCCATTTAAAAATATTTCTGAAGCCGACCGTCTTAGAGCGCTGAAATACACAAAAGTAGGCGGCAGCGTAGTGTATGCTATTTTCAGATTTTTGCTTTTGATGTCTATCGGCTTTATTATCATATATCCATTACTTTATATGATAGTTACGACAATCTCTGCGCCTACCACTTTTACAAACGGTACACGTGTATGGATTCCTACCGAGTTTGCGATAAAGGATAACTTTGGAAAAGCGTTTTATGCGCTTGATTATATTGATGCGTTTTTTAATACAATCAAATATGAAGTTGTAAGCGCATTGCTTTCGGTTGCGTCCTGCGCTGTTATTGGCTACGGCTTTGCAAGATTTAACTTTAAGGGCAAAAAGATACTTACAGGTATTTTGTTTTTGACAATTCTTATGCCCGATATGCTTTTGCTTGTGCCCCGCAGCGTAAACTTTACCAACATCGACTTTTTATACATAGGTCACGGTATAGAGGCGCTTGTTAACTGGATTGGCAGTCTGTTTGGAGCTGATTGGTCAGGCTTTAATGTTACGCCCGATATAAGCGATTCGCTGCTTACAATGTGGTTGCCGTCGGTTTTAGGCATTGGCTTGCGTTCAGGTGTTTTGATTTACATATACATCCAGTTCTTTACAGGTCTTCCGCGTGAGCTTGAAGAGGCTGCGTGGGTTGATGGCGCAGGTCCGTTCAAGACCTTCTTGCGCATTGCCGTTCCGTCCTCAAGCGTTGTATTTATTACCGTTTCGGTATTTTCGCTTATCTGGCATTGGAATGACTCGCTGCTTGCAGGTATCTATCTTCGAACAGATTCTACGCTTGCTGTTACGTTGGGTGATATTGATAACTTTCTCAATGCTATATATACCCTTGCTCACGGAACACCGCAATATGCGTCTGCCATTATGGCGGCGTGCTTGCTGTTCATTACGCCTATGCTTATATTCTATATGATAGTACAGCGTGGCTTTGTTGAAAGTATTGACCGTGTTGGTATTACGGGTTAAGCAAAAAATTGAGGCTTTTTAGCCTCAATTTTTTGTTTAACTAACTGTTTGAAACTTCACCTGATTTTAGGAATATTTATTTATCAATATCACCAAATAATATCAGATTTTATAAAAATTTTAATAAATTATGTTGACAAAAGGGTGTTTTGAGAATATAATTCTATATGTAGAAAGTATGATTGTATTTGTGTCGGTATGCTTAGCGGTTTTTACTGCTATAAATACAGTTATATTACATACGGTGTGGTAACCCACACAACCATAAAAACTTTATAAAGGAGTAACAAAAATGTTCAACACAGCAAAACGCGTAATCGCTATTGTGCTCTCACTTGTATTGGTGTTTGCACTTGCAGGTTGCAGCAAGGTTACCGATGACGGTTCTTCGTATGAGATTGAATACATCACAGAAGAAGTATATGTTAGCGGCGACAGCACAACCGGCGGCGACAATACGCAAAACAACAACCAGCCTACAGGTTCAAATGTTACATCAGGAACCAGCAAACCAACAGATACCACAGAGAATTCTGACAGTCCGATTTTAGCAAATCCTGCTGATTACAAGGGCACAAAGATTATCTTTGCTACCACAATCGATCCTAAGGATGACGGTACCGATTACGTAGTATCTAAGTTTGAGAAAGAGTACGACATTGAGGTAGAGATCATGGTTCCTACTCTTCAAGACTATAACGCAGAAATGTCTAACCTTATCGCATCGGGTAAGGCTCCAACAGTTGGCCGTTCAAACGGTGACGCTCCTATCTATGTAGGTTATTTCCAGTCACTTGATGCTGCAAAGATCAACTATAAGCATGAGATTTGGAACCAGAACACATTTAAGCGTTCAACCCACAACGGTTCACCCTACCTTCTCGATACAATGGGTAACTTCTGGACCGAGCTCGATATGGTTGCATATTCCAAGAGTATTCTCAAAAAGGCAAACTGCCCCACACCTGAAGAGCTTGACAAAGCAGGCAACTGGAACTTTGACACATTTCTTATGATAGGTCAAAAGACAGCTGCTGCTGTTGAAAACTGCAATGGCGCATCTTACCACTTGCCAGATAGCCTTCTTCATATGGCAGGCGCCGCGGTTTATAGAGTAGACAGCAACAACAATATCGTAAACGGCATTGATGCTCAGACAACCTCAGTTATTCAGAAGATCGCTCAGGGCCACAAGGACAAATATATCGTTAGCCGTGGTGAAGGCGGTCCTGAGGGTCTTATAAATGGCACAGTTGCAATTACAACAACTTATACTTGGGCTCTTCGTACCGACGGTTACCTTAAAGACCACAAGAACTACAACGACCTTGGATTCTACTATCTGCCTGCTTTTGAAAAAGGCGGTGAAAGACCTGTTACCGGTCTGTTCCGTGGTTGGGGTATTATGAAGGGCTGTAACGAAAACCCAGCGACAGGCAGCAAGGCAGCAGTTGCAGGCGGCTTGTTCCTCAGTGAGTATCTCAACGTAGAAAACTATGATCTTGACAAATCATTCCTTACAGAAGAAGCTAAGACATTCTACTTTAAGATGTGCGCTCTTTATGCCGAGACCAACAACTACAATCCATACTACACATACACTGATCTTAACGAAGGTATCTCAGGTATTGATGATGATGCATCGGTTTACGGCATGTTCTATACTGACCCTGCGCAGGTTCCCACAATGATGGCGGCTGTTAAGTCATCAGTTCAGAAGGGTGTAGAAAACCTTAACAAATATATCGAACAGCAGGTTAACTCTCACTAATCGATATACACATAGCGGTCTGTCTCACAAAGCGCAGACCAAAATAAAGTTAAACAAGTAAAAAAATCCTTGTCGAAGCAAAAATTCGGCAAGGATTTTTTATCGTGAAAATATTATACAAAAAAATCAAAAAAAGATTTGAAAATTTGTATATTTCTTATTGACTTATTGATAAAAATTTGATATTATATGTAATGTAATTATACAGTGCGGTTTTGTGCGCTTTTTTGTCGTTATTTGCCGAAAACGGCGTCATAACCTCACTGAAAATTTGCTTTTTAAAAGCGAAAGGATGGTAGTTCAATGAAAAAAATATTGAGCAAGGGCAAGGTAATTGTTTCATTGGTATCTGTACTTGCGATTTTGGCAGTGTCAATGCTGTCAATGTTTGCAGGCGGCACATTGTTTGTTGCGGCTGACGATACGGCTACTAATGCAGATGAAGCAGCTCCTTATCCAATTAACGGCACATGGGATGCCGATGTTAACGAAGATACCCTTATGGTTGACGGTTCGTCAAAGGCGGGTTCTATCTCCTATGTTGATATTGACCCTGACGTTAAAAAGGATGTTAGCAAATTTACTGCTATTGAAACGGACTTTTTACTTGACGCTCAGGGTAATGGTTCCGTAGGTGACCCATACATTATCGAAACAGCTAACCAGTTTGCTGCTGTTGCATTAGGTAAGCTTTATGATGAACATGGTGAACTAATCAGCACAAAAGGCCTTGCCTTTAAAGTTGCTGACAATATCAAAGCTTTTGATATGAACAACACCAAAACCTATATTGACCTTAGCGGTACAAAAACTGCCGACGAGGTTAACACGGCGCTTGCAGGTGCTGATGTAAAGGCTGATTTGGTGTGGGAAAGTGTAGCAAGCTTTGGTGGTCGTATTGACGGTAACGGCGCAATAATTTACGGCTTAAAATCCAATGGCGCAAACGGCGGTATCATACCCGTGATTGACGGTGATGTTTCCATCAGAAACCTTACTGTTAAAAATTCATATTTCACAGGTGAGTGCGCTGCTGTATTTATCGGTAAGAGCGTTTCTGCTACTGCAACGAATGCTTCAAGAGCATATCCGAAATACACCTTCAATAACTGCGCGGCTTACAATAACGTAGTAATTGCTACTGCTGAAGGAGATGCTGCTATTCAGCAGACTGCAGGCGGTATTCTTGTTGCTAGAACTGCAAGTTATGTTGAGGGTAAGCTTGAAGCTGACAATTGCTTGGTTTACGGCAATATTGCAAAGCACAGCACATATGAAATTAAATACGGACTTGTTGGCATTTTGCACTTATCACCAAGTGCTACCATAACAAACTCAATTGTTTTGGATGCTGCACCGCACACACTTTATTACGGCTCGGTTGCTTTCCATAAGAGTACATACACCAATGTTCATACCAACGCGATTGGTAGTGAATGGTCAAATAAAACCAATGATCATATTTATACTTATAGATATGTATGGAGCGGTGATGCTGTAAAAGCTTACTTTTTAAGATCAAAGATGGATGCCAGCGGCAATGCAGGTGCCTCTGACATGTCTGATTCTCCATCAGGTTATAACAGAGACTTTGGTGCAGGTTGTTTTTACAAGGCAACTGATGATCACAGCAACATTAAGGCAGCCACCGCAGCTGATCCGTTATCAGGCATTTCTCCTGATGAATGGACCTATAACGAGGGTTCATATCCTACCCCCAAGATTTATCAGAGCCGCGAGTATTCTGCAGGCACTGCTTGGTCGGGTGATATCGCAGCATTTTATTCCGCTGGTTCAGGTGCTAAGGGCTCACCTTATGTAATTACCACAGCCGAAGAATTTGCTCTTATGCTGACAACAGGTATTACAGGTCAGTACTTTGTACTTGGCGCAGACATTGTAATCAACGATACTACCGCTGCAAATTGGACTGACAATGCTAAGCAGTGGTTTACATCGAACGATATTGCAACCTTTGGAGGCAAGCTTGACGGTAAGGGTTACAGCGTATCAGGTCTGTATTACAGCGGTAATCAGGCAGGCGAAGCGGCTGGTCTTATTCCTGTAATCGGCAATCATGCACAAATAAGCAATTTAACAATTAAAGACTCTGTTTTAAACGGTAAATCAGGCTCAATGCTTGGTGCTGTTGCAGGTCTTGTTGAAGATAAAAGCACAAATGTTATCAAATTTAACGGTGTTGCCATTGAAGACACTGTTGAATTCAAGGGCGATGCAGCCTTTGGCGGTATTATAGGTAAAGTTGGTTTTAGCCGAGTTTGGATTACCGACTGTATTTCTAAGTCGGCAGGCTTTGCAAACAGCGTAACAGGCGAGGCAAAGGTTCTTCGTTCTATTTCTGTTAATGCATATCCTTTCGCTGATACAACCTATGTAAAAGCTACAGGTGTTTACACCGACACTAATGGCAGTGCAGTTGACGGTATTCACGTCATTTCTGCCAGCGATATGATTGGTTTAAATATTGCTGACACTATGCCCGAGCTCAATGCTCCAACCTCTTGGAAGGCTGTTGACGGCGACTATCCCGTTGCTACAGGCGCAACCTTTACCTATGAAGGTGTAGAGGGTGAGGCTTGGTCAGGTCTTTTGGCAACAGGCTTTGCGGCTTATGACGACGGCACCTACGGTGACGGCTCTAAAGAAAAACCGCATCTTATTAAAACTGCTGAGCAGCTCGCATACTTGGTATATAACGGTACATCTGGCGGTCATTATAAGCTTGGCGCAGATATCTATGTTAGTGATGTACTTGATGAAGATAAAAACGGCAACCTTGTAGACGACAGACTTTGGACTGATTACGACGCTCCTATCGGTGGTCTTGAATGGTTCAGCAACCAATCAACAAAAACAGCAAACAATATTAAAAACATGCAGTTTGACGGTGACGGCTACGTAGTATATGGTCTGTTTTTTGATCACGATGCCCCAGGTTATGCTGAAGGTAACATTATGGCAGCCTTGTTCCCAACGCTAAATTCACATACCACTGTTAAAAATGTAGGTATATCTCATGCATATTTTAAAGGTGTTAATGACAATAGAAGTATGAGAAGTTATATGGGTGGTATTGCGGGTAATGTCAATGACTATGACGGAAATGTCTTGTCCAGCACCGATGCGGAGGCTAACCATGCTCTTGTAAAGACTGAAGAATGGCAAAACAGAATGCTTCACATCAACAACTGCTTTATTGACCATTCATGTTATTTCTCGGGCTTCTATACGGGTAGCTTTATTGCTCAGACCGCTTCCGCTGTTCAGATTGAAAACTGTATTTTTACAGGTTCTATAGGCGGACATCCTACCGATCCTTATTACGTAGGTTCTATTATAGGTACCGATTCTTCTTACGGTAGTATTCTTAAAGGTGTTGTGTGTTTCCCCATTACACTTACTCACAGAGTTATAAGTGGTGAGGCAGCCGGTAGTCATCGTGCTTCTTCTTCGATGTGGGTAACAACTGTTGAAAATTCATATTATTTTGCAACTACCATTACTCACGGCGCCGCATTTACAAAGATTGCCGATCCTGCTGACCGTGCTGGCGAATTTGCAAGAAGGGCAATGGCAGGTCTTGACTGGGATGATACTGATGATGACAACTGGGTTGATGAAAAGGCAACTTGGGATGGCAGCGTAGACACATGGCATGTTATTGAAGGTGGTACACCTATTCCTTCTATCTTTGCTAAGCATCGCACCGAAGAGCAGCTTAGAGCGCTTTCTAACACAAACCTCACTGTTCCTGAAGTTACCGTTTCGTTTATTACCGACACCGATGAGGTTGTTGTTGATAGTATGGTAGGACCAATGTATTCAAAAATTTCACTTCCTATAGTTTCACGTGACGGTTTCAAATTTACAGGTTGGTACGTATATGACGATCTTTCGATTGAATATCCGTATGATTATTTCCCGTCAGCAGATCTGCAGTTGTTTGCAGGCTGGGAGTCAACAGGTGTTACACAGAATTTTGAAAATTATACCGATACTATTTGGGATTATGACAGCGATTGTTGGCGTCTTAACAAGCCAGGCGCAAAGGGCGGCTATAAGAACGCATACGTTCGTAACGGCGCTAAGTCAATGCGCTTGTTGGATACCAACACAGAATCTGCCGATATGCTGCTTAACTATGAGCAAATGCTTGAACCAGGTCAGGCTTATACAATTAAGTTCTGGGTAGCAACCGATAAGGCAGATAATCCCGCTACCTTGCTTACATTGGTACATAACGAAAAGCCGGTTTACTTGGATACACAGGTTGCGGCTGAAAATATGGCAGTTGTAACAGGTCTTAAGGTTGGCGAATGGGTACAGTATTCTTACTCGTTTACCGCTCAGACCAAGTGGGTTTCTATTAGAGCAACAGCAGGCTCAAGCCTTTACTTTGATGATGTCGTAATCGGTAAGATTGACGGTACGCTTAACGGCGGCAAGCTTATCGGTGTGGGAACAGGTACACTTTCGCCTAACACGAGCGACGTTGTTACTGTTGCTGCAATGATTTCTGCAATAGTGGCTTGCGCGATTGTTGCTGTAATTTCCAAGAAAAATCTTGTTGAAGTTATTGACTGATTAAGAAAGGATGGGTTATATGAAATTTAATACTTCTTTTAAAAAGTTTGCCTGTCTTCTTCTTGCAATATTAATGCTTTTGGGCACCGTTGGATGTAAAGACAACGGTAAAACCAAAAAGAAGAAAAAGGTTATCGTTAAGAAACAGGTTATTGTTCAAGACAACGATGATGGCAGTAATACACCAAACAATTCTCCTGTTATAATTCCTACCGACACCAACAAAGACGAAGAAGAGAAAAAGGGCTTGCCTGAGCGTCCGCTTCCCGAGGTATCTGAGGATACGGGCTACGTAGAGTGGCAGGAGCCATTTGTTCCTGAGTTTGATTATGAATATGCTGACCTTAGCATTACAAAGGATTACGTTATTGTATACGCGCTTGAAAAATGGGATAACCGTAAGGAAAGCCGTAACGAAGACGGCACTGACCGTTATATCAACTATACAGGTAATGCGCGTATTTCGGCATACGACCTTCAGAAATGGTTCAAGGAAAATCTCGGTCTTAAGCTTGACGTTAAGAAGGATACAGAGGTTGATGCAAGTACTAAAAAGATTTTGGTTGGCGACACCGCTTACTACAAATCAAGCCTTGCTGAAAACGAATTTGCAGTTAAGGTAAAGGGTGACGACCTTGTATTTGAGGGCGGACATTTTGTAATGGTAACCAAGGCTGCTAAATGGTTTGAAACCGTTGAGGTTAAGGAAGGCAAGGTTGCAACCCTTAGCGGTAAGTCTGATGACTTTAAGTCACAGGTTACACTTAACGGCGTTACATACGACTACGTATGGGGCGACGAATTTGACGGTTATGAATTCCTCAACACTGAAAAATGGATTCAGTCTCCATTCGGTGACGAGCGTTCAGACGACTATGTATCTTTAAACAACAACCCTGATTTCCATTATGTTGAAAACGGCAGACTCCACCTTACAGCCGATCGTTATTATAATGAATCATACCCTGGTAAGGGTTATGCTTCTTCGGGTGATACAAATACCCAAGGTGTAATGGAGTTTAGAAACGGTTATGTCGAATTCCGTGCGCGAATGCCTTACAGACGAGGCGCATTCCCTGCACTTTGGACTATGTCTAATAATAAGAACAAAGACCTACCGAACTATAACTATGACGACGGTTACGGTCAGATTAGCAAGGTATTCTGGATTATCGAATTTGACTTGTTTGAGGCTTTTGCAGATACTGACCATGCAACTACCACAATTCATAAGTGGTACACCGAATCGATGGGTAAAACTACCAATCACGATGCTACGAAGCTTACCGATGATCAGGTTAAGATGGTATTCCAGCGCGCTTATGACGAGGGCTATGCTTCTGAGGTAACCGATTGGGATATGTCAAACTACGGTTTAACAGAAGAATATCTCGAAAAAGTAGCGCCAAAGAAAGATGGAAAATATTATATTGACAGGGGTATACTGATGAATGACAAAAAGGAATTCATCTACTATCCTGTAAAGCTTGAACATGATGACGGCTCGGTAGTTGATCTGATAAATTATCAGAAGAGACCGTTTACCAATATGTCATCAGGTATGATGACTAATTCATACTCGTACTACTATATTGGTACCGACAACTATAAGCATAAAAATCCTGTTGACGGTATATACGATTGGGCATATTACTTTGATTCTCCTGAAACACTCAATCAGGAATATCATGTATATTCTTACCTTTATACCTCTGATCACTGTACTGTATATATGGACGGTGAGATGCACGTTGACTTTGATTGGGACCCCACATTTGATATGACTGACGTAGACGGTGACGGCATTATCGATGACCCAACCGCAAATGCGGCAGGTGTATCAAACAACGGTGTTGGATATAACGTATGGCACTATTTCCTTATCGACAATATGATTTATCCACCAGGCGACAAGTCTATTAACGAAGAGAGAAAGCTTCAGAAGGGCGACTATCCGTTCAACCTTTATGTTGACTGGGTACGCGTTTATCAGGACCTCGACGATCCTTCACAGGCTCTCTGGTTCCCGAATGGCGAAGCAGACTAATTTAAACTTTAAAAACAGACCCTATTGGGTCTGTTTTTTTAATGCACAATGCATAATTCACAATGCACAATTGCTTTATAATTAAGCGGTTATTTTAATTATAATCGGTATAGGTTTGAATTATAGAAAAAATTTAAAATTAAGGTGATTAAACGTTATTATCTGTATCACATTGATTTAATTGCGATATACAATTTTGTTTCACGGACAGTCGAGGACGCCGTCCCTACGTTATAAATTAAAGCATCTACTTTATTTTAAAAGTAGGTGCTTTAATTTAGCTAATTGTGCATTTTGCATTGTGAATTGCGCATTGTATTTTTGCCAATACTACCTTTGGTGATTTATATGCGAAAAGGCTTTTATGCGCGTCTTTTTGCCGCGCGGGCGGTATTATCATTTTTGGTTGTTATTCTGCTTTTGATGTCAGGTATTTTGCGTGTTGCGGTTATTGTAACGGATGACTACAGCGCCGTGGCGGCAGAACAGTCGTCCTACAGAATAAATATATCGCGTCTGCGGGGAACGATTTATGATTGCAATATGGTGCCGCTTACAAATACAGAATTAAAAACTTATGCCGCGGTATCACCGACCCCCAAAGGAGTTATGGCGGTAAGTCGTTGCGCCGAGGGAGAGTCGCTTGAAAATGCGCTTGAGGCTTTAAAGAGTAACAAGCCTACTGTGTGTGCTGTAAAGAATACAATTGACAGTGAGGGTATTGCATTTACAACGGTTTACGAGCAAACAAACGAAAAACTTTCCGCCTGTCATTTGTTGGGATACACGGACAGCAGCGGTCATGGGGTTTCGGGATTGCAGCTCGCCTATGATGCTTTGCTGTATAGTGATGAATTTGTGTCCGCAAATTTTACGGTTGGCGGCACGGGTGATGTTTTAAACGGAATTGAGCCTACTTTTCAAAACGATATGCCAGCAACAAACAGCGGTGTTGTCAGTACAATTGATATAAATATTCAGAATATCGCCGAAACAGCCGCCGCCCGAATGAACAGTGGTTGCGCCATCGTGGCAGAGGTGGCGACAGGCAAAATACGTGCTATGGCAAGTGTGCCGACCTTTGAGCTTAAAACCATCGGGGAAAGTCTGCAAAAACCTGATTCGCCAATGATTAACCGCGCACTGTCTGCTTATAGCGTGGGCTCGGTTTTTAAACCCTGTGTTGCAGTTGCCGCGCTTGAAAAGGGGAAGGGCGGTCATATTTTTAACTGCAAAGGCAGTATTGAAATTGTAGACCGCGTATTTCGTTGTCACGTCCTTTCCGGACACGGAGTTATGAATTTGCAGTCTGCTCTGGCGCAGTCCTGCAACTGCTTTTTTTATGATTTTGCTTTGGGACTTGGCGGAGAGTCTATTTATAAAATAGCGTCAAGTTTAAACTTTGGCTCAAAAATTAAAATATGTGATAATTTGTATACACCGTTAGGAAGTATACCAAAACTCCAAACACTTGGTAACGACGGCGCGCTTGCAAATTTAAGTATAGGGCAGGGCAATTTGTTGCTTAGCCCCGTATCAATGCTGACACTATATATGAGCATAGCGGGGGACGGCAGTTATTATTTGCCGTCTGTAGTTGAAAAGACCGTAAAGGACGGTGTTGAAAATTTATATGACACAGGCAGTCCCACCCGTGTTATGAGCGAGAAAACCGCCGCTACATTGCGTGAGTATCTAAAAACGGTAATTACCGACGGTACGGGTGGTGAGGCAGCGCCAACGCTTACCACCGCCGCGGGCAAAACAGCCACCGCGCAAACGGGACGTTATTATGAGGACGGCATCGAGATTACAAACAGTTGGTTTTGTGGATTTTTCCCTGCCGAAGCTCCCGAATACGTAGTTGTGGTTATGAGTGACAGCAAGCTAAACGTGAGCACGGCATCGGTTTTTGCTCAAATTGCCGATGGAGTAACCGAGATTTACAGCGAAAATGTTGAAAATGACGGTTGACAGAGTACAGGTATTATCGTATAATTGTATACAATAATACAAAGAGGTGAGAATCTATGTTGGAACTCTCAAATAAAACAAACTTACTTGAAGAAAACGATTATAAATATTCACTACAGGATGTTGAAAAGCCCAACCTATATCGTGAGTTTTATAGTTACGATGACGTACCGCGCGTGGCGTTTAACCATCGCCGTGTACCTATGAATATGCCGCGCGATATATGGATTACCGATACTTCATTGCGTGACGGTCAACAGTCTGTGGAGCCGTATAGTGTAGAGCAGATTGTTAATCTTTATAAACTGATGTCAAAACTTGGCGGTCCGTATGGTATTATCCGTCAGACCGAAATGTTTGTTTACAGCAAAAAAGACCGTGAGGCAATAGAGCGCTGTCAGGAGCTGGGACTGAAATTCCCTGAAATTACCACGTGGATACGCGCTAACAAGCAGGATTTTAAGCTTGTTAAGGATTTAGGCATTCGCGAGACGGGTATTCTTGTTTCTTGCAGTGACTATCATATATTTAAAAAGCTTAAAATGAGTCGTCGTCAGGCTATGGATACATATCTTGCTGCGGTTGCCGAGGCTTTTGAGGCGGGTGTAATGCCGCGCTGTCATTTGGAGGATATAACTCGCGCTGACTTTTACGGCTTTGTAGTACCATTTGTCAACGAGCTTATGAAAATGTCAGAGGATGCGGGCATTCCTGTACGTATACGCGCGTGTGACACAATGGGATACGGTGTGCCGTACCCTGAAGTCGCCCTGCCGCGCAGTGTACCAGGCATTATATACGGTCTTCAGCACTTTTCTGATGTGCCGAGTGATATGCTTGAGTGGCACGGTCACAACGACTTTTACAAGGCGGTTACAAACGCATCTACCGCGTGGCTTTACGGCGCGTCGGGCGTTAACTGCTCACTGCTGGGTATTGGTGAGCGCACGGGTAATGTTCCGCTTGAAGCAATGGTTATGGAATATGCGTCACTTCGCGGCTCATTTGACGGTATGGAACCCGCTGTTATTACTGAAATCGCAGAATACTTTAAAAATGAAATGGGTTATAAAATTCCGTCTATGACACCGTTTGTCGGTCGAAACTTTAACGTAACAAGAGCGGGCATTCACGCAGATGGACTGCTCAAGGATGAGGAAATTTATAATATTTTTAATACAGAAAAAATACTTAACCGCCCTGTTTCTGTTTTGCTTGGCAAAACTTCGGGCCTTGCGGGTATTGCATATTGGATAAACCAAAACTATAACCTTAAGGGTGAAAATGCTGTTGACAAGCGCAGTGAGCTTGTGGTTAAGATGAAAGAATGGATTGACAAAGAGTATGAAGATGGTCGTCAAACCAGCCTTTCTAATGAAGAAATTGAAGAAAAGGTATCTCTTTTTTCAGGAGGTAAATTATGATAGAGCATAAGACTATATCACTTGCCGATCAGGTATTTGAACACCTTGAAACCGATATTTTAAGCGGCAAATATCAACGCGGAGAAACTCTCACAGAGAGCAAATTAAGTGTAGAACTCGGCGTTAGTCGTACACCTATCCGCGAGGCATTGCGTCGACTTGAACAAGAACATTTAATCGAGGAGGCTCCCAAGGGAGTTGTGGTTGTGGGTATAACCGAAAAAGACCTTGACGATATTTTTACGGTACGTTTAAAGCTTGAAGGTCA
The DNA here is from genome assembly GCA_017442225.1 of Clostridia bacterium. GTDB lineage: Bacteria > Bacillota > Clostridia > Oscillospirales > Acutalibacteraceae > UBA737. The sequence goes on along the minus strand of JAFSAR010000011.1, from coordinate 10,388 downwards.
GGCGGCGGCTATGGCGGCGCAGAATCATACCGATGAACAGCTGAGCATTGTTCGTGAGGCGCTTGAGTTTCAGGAATTTTATCTTGATAAAAACGATCCCGACCGCATAAAAAGTATGGATAGCCGTTTTCACGAAACTATTTATAAAATGAGCGGCAGTACGGTGCTTTACGACGTGTTGGAGCCGTTACATAAAAAGATTTTAAAATACCGCAAGGCCTCAGTCAGTAATACAAGCCGCGCGGCAAGCTCGGTTGCCGAGCACAGAGCAATCTATGAGGCAATAGCCGCAAGGGATAGTGAGCTTGCTTGTCGACTTATAATCGAGCATCTTGATAATGCATATAATCATATATGTAAAAAGGAGAAATAATTATGGGTTTAACAATAGCGCAAAAAATAATCAAAGAGCATCTTGTATCGGGTGAAATGGTAGCGGGCAGTGAAATTTCGCTTAAAATTGACCAAACTCTAACACAGGATGCCACGGGCACTATGGCATATCTTGAATTTGAAACAATGGGTCTTAAACGCGTAAAAACCGAAAAAAGCGTTGCTTACATAGACCACAATACATTGCAGTCGGGCTTTGAAAATGCCGATGACCACAGATATATTCAGTCGGTAACCTCAAAGCACGGTATATATTTCTCGCGTCCAGGTAACGGTATTTGCCATCAGGTGCATCTTGAGCGCTTTGGCAAGCCAGGCAAAACCCTTATAGGCTCTGACAGTCATACACCTACAGGCGGCGGTATTGGTATGCTGGCGATGGGCGCGGGCGGACTTGACGTGGCGGTTGCTATGGGCGGTGGCGCTTATTTTATCACTATGCCCAAAATGTATAAAGTAAATCTTACAGGTAAGCTAAAGCCCTACGTTACAGCAAAGGATATCAGCCTCGAAATACTGCGTATTTTGTCGGTAAAGGGCGGCGTTGGCGCTATTATAGAATGGGGCGGCGAGGGTATCAAAAATCTTTCGGTTCCTGAGCGCGCAACTATTACAAATATGGGCACCGAGCTTGGCGCTACAACCTCGATTTTCCCGTCTGATGATGTAACACGTGCTTTCTTAAAAGCCGAGGGCAGAGAGCAGGATTATATTCCGCTTTCCAGTGACCCCGATGCAGTTTATGACAAAGTAATTGATATAAATCTTGATGAGTTAAAACCGCTTATTGCATGCCCACACAGCCCCGACAATGTTGTGACTGTTGAGTCACTCAAGGGTACAAAGGTTGATCAGGTGTGCATCGGTTCTTGTACTAATTCTTCGCTTATGGATATGCTGAAGGTTGCGGCTATGCTTAAGGGCAAAACCATTTCGCCCTCAGTTAGCCTTTCAATTTCACCAGGCTCTAAGCAGGTGCTTGCTATGCTTGCTGATTGCGGCGCTTTGAGCGACATTATAGCCAGCGGCGCACGTATTCTGGAATCGGCATGCGGACCTTGCATTGGTATGGGATTTTCACCAAACAGTGCAGGTGTATCACTTCGCACCTTTAACCGCAATTTCGAGGGCAGAAGCGGTACTGCTGATGCGGGTGTTTATCTTGTTTCTCCTGAAACCGCTGTTGCGGCGGCTCTTACGGGCGAGATAACAGACCCCAGAACTATCGGTGGCAATATCAAAATTAAAATGCCCAAAAAGTTCAAAATTGATGACAGCGCCGTTATTGCCCCCGCGCCTGAAAGCTGTGCTGACAGTGTAGAAGTGCTTCGTGGACCAAATATCAAGCCATTCCCTGAATCAAAACCTCAGGTGGATAATTTCAGCGCCGAGGTGGCTTTAAAGGTTGGCGACAATATTACCACCGACCATATTATGCCTGCAGGCGCAAAGATATTGCCTTACCGTTCAAATATTCCGCATCTTTCACAATTCTGCTTTGGTGTTTGCGATAAATCTTTCCCCGAGCGTGCAAAAGCCTTGGGTGAGAGCATTATAGTCGGCGGAAGTAACTACGGTCAGGGCTCATCGCGTGAGCATGCCGCACTTGTTCCGATGTATCTGGGAGTGCGTGTTGTTATTACCAAAAGCTTTGCGCGTATTCACGTTGCAAATCTTATAAACTCGGGTATTATGCCGCTTACATTTAAAAATGCCGACGATTACGATAAGATAAATCAAGGTGATAAGCTGTCACTTAGCGATGTGTTTGACGGTATGGATAAGGGAGTTATTGTGCTTAACAACGATACAAACGGTGAGAAGATAGAGCTTGTATGTGACTTCACTGACCGTCAAAAGAAAATCTTAAAGGCAGGCGGATTGCTTGCGTTTACAAAACAGGGTGAATAATATGGAACAATATATAAATAATGCTGTATTACAGTTTGAAAAACTTCTTCGTGAGCAGATTGCGCGTCAGCAAAAAATGGAAAATGACAGCGGCGCTGTTGATTATACTAACTTAGAAAAAATTGTTATCGGTGTTTGCGGTGGCGACGGTATAGGACCTATAATTTCTGCCGAGTCTGAAAAGCTTTTACGCTTTTTGTTGGAAGACGAGGTTAAATCGGGTAAGGTAGAAATAAAAAATATTGAAGGTCTTACCATAGAAAATCGTATAGCTAAAAATCAGGCGATACCTGATGATGTTCTATCAGAAATTAAGTCCTGTCATGTTATTCTTAAGGGACCTACAACCACACTTAAAGGCGGTACTTTAGAGAGTGCAAATGTTGCCATGAGACGCGAGCTTGACCTATACGCCAATGTTCGTCCAGTGTGTGTACCCGAGGAAAATATCGACTGGACATTCTTCCGTGAAAATACCGAGGGTGAGTATGTTTTAGGCTCAAAGGGTGTTGAGATTCCCGACACGTTGGCATTTGATTTTAAGGTTACTACCAATGCAGGTACCCGCCGTATTGCACGCGCAGCATTTGAATATGCGCGTAATAACGGCAAAAAAAATGTAGCCATTGTAACCAAGGCTAACATTATGAAAAAGACCGACGGTAAATTTTCGGAAATATGCCATGAAATTGCAAAGGAATACCCCGAAATCACTGCAGACGAGTGGTATATAGATATTATGACTGCGAATCTTGTCAATGAAAAAATCAGAAGCGATTTTCAGGTATTTGTAATGCCCAACCTTTACGGTGATATTATCACTGATGAAGCGGCTCAAATTCAGGGCGGTGTTGGTACCGCAGGCAGTATGAATCTTGGCGACCGTTACGCTATGTTTGAGGCAATTCACGGCTCTGCTCCACGTATGATAGAACAGGGTATAGGTAATTACGCCAATCCTACAAGCATTTTCAAAGCAACTGAAATGTTGCTTAATCATATCGGCTTTAAAGCGGCAGCTCAGAAGCTTAGCAAAGCTTTAAGTATTTGCACCGAAACTGAGAAAAAGGTAGTAGTTACAGGTGATACCGACGGCGCTACCTGTTCAGAATTTGCCGAGTACGTTATGGAGACGATTAAATCGTTATAATAAAAAATTCTCTCTTGGATTTCCAAGAGAGAATTTTTTTATGTCTTTGTTGTATAGTTATCTTTTAGTGGGGCACCTTTTCTTATATCTTCAATCTTAACGCTTGAGGTGTGTGGGATTGCTTTCCATTCCACCTTTTTGAACAACGCTACAAGTAACGAGAATTTTCCTATAATATCAAAGATTGGGAAGGTAATACAGTACCATATTTTTTTGAAGAGGGGAATACGCTCAATGCGTTTGCGTTCAATGAAGTAGATGTAAACTGCTGTGAATATATTTTTGAAATAACTTACAAGCGACGCGTAAAATGCCGAAAGTGTCATTATGCCTATAACTGACCACTCGCCGTGTGCAGAGCTATCAAAACGCAAGCCATTCCAAAGTGTAAGACCGAGTGTTTTTATTTTGAAAAAATCAAAGTCATAACATTGCCAACCGATAAGTATTAACGAAAAAATAAGATAATACTTTGCTATTCTTTTAAACAAAATCATTAGTGAGCGAGGATACACTACCGACAACATATCAAGGCTCATAAAGCGAAGTCTTATATTGTTGAAAAGTTTTTTGTACCAAGGAGCCTTGGGACATTCGCGGTTAGCCGCGCCGCCTGTTACAAATATGTGTTTAAGCAGTTTTGGTCCCGTTTCTACAAGAGCTTGAAGATGACCCTTTGACCAACGAACACGCTGGCGCCAAGCAATTTTCATATCTATGGGCTGTTCATCATAAAATTCGGCATCGTTATTATAAGAAATCTGATAGCCCTGAGCTACGGCATCGGCGCAAAAGGCGCGGTCTTCGGTAAGGGAGACGTAGTTCCAACCGTTTTTAATAAGCTCATTTGCAAATAAAAAGCCTGTGCCTTGTATTCGTGTTGCCAAATGAAACAATGAGCGGGCACGATGCTCATTTCGGATTGTACGAAGCCAATGTACACCGTATGAGGCTGAAATCCAATTATCGCTGAAGTTTTTGGTGTTGCGATAGGACGTAATTATCTTTTGTCCCGCGTCAAACGACTCGTTCATACGGGTTATATAATCCTCTTTTAAAAGATTGTCCGCATCAAATATGAAATAACCATCAAAGCTTTCAATACCGTAATCACGTCTGATGTTTTCAACCAAAAACTGTAGAGCATAGCCTTTTGTGCGATAGTCGGGGTCAAAACGTTCATAGCAAACAGCGCCGAGTTTACGTGAAATTTTTGCGGTATTGTCGGTGCAGTTGTCGGCTACTACAAAAACCGTTACAAGCTCACGAGGGTAATCCTGTTGATTGATACTGTCAATCAAATTCCCGATAACCGTTTCTTCGTTACGGGCTGCAACAAGTATTGCGTACTTGTGATTTTGCTTTGCCTCCTTAAACTTTCTTGTGAAGAAAACACCGGTTAACTTGTAGATGATTTTGTATTTGAGTAGCTTTCCGATGAAACCTGACACAGTGTCAATAATTTTAATAATTAATAGTAAAATTTTCATAACGAAAACAATTATACATCCAAATTGCAGAAAAATCAATAGTATGCATTTTAAGAAAATATTAAGGGTATATTTTACTTGTATTTTTGTCAAAACTGTTATATAATAAACTAAATATATTTAGATTGGGGTGTTAGTGCTTGCTGATAAGCGCGATACAAAACGGACTTTCTTTGTCAGAGATTATAATATACGCTTTATCATCGTTTGTAGTAATATTTTTAACGTTGCCCATACACGAGTGGGCTCACGGCTTTGCGTCCACAAAGCTTGGCGACCCGACACCGCGCTATCAAGGCAGGCTTACACTTAATCCCATGGCGCATATAGATTGGCTCGGTGCTGCGGGCATACTATTTTTTGGCATAGGTTGGGCAAAGCCTGTACAGGTAAACGCCAGATATTATAAAAATCCCAAATGGGGTATGGCATTGGTGGCGCTTGCAGGACCTCTTTCTAATATCATAGTGGCTTTTATTTCAATATTTATATATCGAATTTTACAAAGCGTTGTGCTTTTAACGGGAGTGTTAGCCGATAATTATACCTTGCTTTGGGTGATTTCACTGTTTTTTGTGTCCATTGCGCAAATTAACGTGCATCTTGCTGTGTTCAATCTTATACCAATACCGCCGTTTGACGGCTCAAGAATATTGTTTACATTTTTACCGCAAAAGTATTATTTTAAAATAATGCGTTATGAAAGATATATCTTTTTAGGTATTTTAGTGCTGCTTTATACAGGTATATTTGATGCACCTATTTCGTTTTTATCCGATGCGGTATTAAACGCTATCTTGGCGTTTGCAACCTTACCCTTTAAACTACTTGGAGTGTGAACAATGGAACAGACGGTAACTTTGTCTTACAAAGTTGAAAATTTTGAAGGTCCGCTTGACCTGCTTTTGCAGCTTATAGCGCGCAACAAACTTAATATTTACGATATTCAGCTGTCTGTGCTTATAGAACAGTATCTTGAACAAATGGAGATTTTCAGAAATCAGGAGATGGAAATTTCAAGCGAGTTTCTGGAAATGGCGTCGCGTCTTATTTATATAAAAACGGTGAGCCTTTTACCAAAGCACGATGAGATTGTGCGATTGAAGGAAGAACTGACGGGCGAACTGCTTGAATACCAGTTGTGTCGTGAGATGGCGGGTAAACTCGGCAATATGACCGCGGGATTTGACCGATTTGTAAGGGTGCCTACAGAATATGATTTTGATAAAACGTACGAGCTTGTGCACGCAAGCGATGTTATGTATCAATATTATCTTGCAGCAGTTGGTCGAGGTCAGCGCAGACTTCCGCCAAACGTGACACCCTTTACAAAAATAGTCGCAAAGAAAATCGTTTCGGTATCTACTAAGATTGTTTTTGTGATCAGAAGGCTTGTAACGGGTGGAAAAAGCAAACTAAACTCACTTTACAAAACGGCGCGTAGCCGCTCGGAGCTTGTCGCTACCTTTCTTGCAGTGCTTGAGCTTTGCAAGGCAAACCGCGTAGAGATTAGCGGTGATACTGCAGAAGATGCAGAAATTAAGATTATTAAGGGGCATAAAAGAGGATGAATAAACAACAGACTATTGCAGCGCTTGAAGCGGTACTTTTTGCGTCAGGCGACCCTATAAGTATAGACAGACTTTCTCAGACCTTTGAGATTAAACCCGAAGAAATTGAGAAATATATAAAAGAGCTTGAAAAAAAGTACGAGGAACAAAACGGCGGCTTTTATGTAGTAAGGCTTGAAAACACGTACCAGCTTGTAACGCGCGAGGAATATGCGCCTTATATCAAAAAGGCTTTTGATATCAAGCGTCGTACACCGCTATCTCCCGCTTCTCTCGAGGTTTTGGCGGTAATTGCCTATAACCAACCCGTGACCCGTTCTTTTATAGAGCAGGTGCGTGGTGTTGACTGCTCGGGCGTTGTGTCAACTCTTGTCGAAAAAGGACTTATTGAGGAACGCGGAAGATTAGAATTGCCGGGCAGACCTTTGCTTTACGGCACTACAAAAACATTTTTACGTAGCTTTAGCTTAAATGATTTAAGCGATTTGCCACCACTACCAAAAGATAACCCCGAGGTAAATGACGTAGGTGAACAGCTTGAAATTGCAGAAGAGCTTGTTGGAGATGCGCAGCAGTGATAGCGTGGATCGTTATATTAAGTGTGTTTTTTCTACTTTTTGTTTTGCTTTTTTTACCTATCACTGCAGATTTGTCTTATGTGAAAGAGTTTTCTTACCGCATTAAATACGCAGGCTTTGTTTTGCTTGACAGCGATAAAAGGGTAGATATTAAAGAAGTAAAAAGGAAAAAGAAACAAAAGAAATCCGATAATATGTCTGCGCATAAATCAAGCGGCAAAGAGGATAACTTTTTTAAAAAGACCTATAAGCAAAAGGGTTTATTGGGCTCTATCAGGTATTTCAGCGAGATTTTAATGCTGCTGCTTGAAAAACTTTGGTTTGTGGTAAAGCGTCTTAAATTTACGCGCTTTAAGCTCCACATAACCGTCGCTACCGATAACGCCGCAAGCACAGCGATAGAATACGGCGGAATTTGTTCCGCTGTGTATCCAATACTTGCATCTCTTCAGACTAATGCCGACTTTAAATCAAAAGAGATAAATGTCAGCGCCGATTTTGATAAAACAGAATCAATCGTTATAGCATCAATTTCGGTAACAACAAGACTGATTTACTTTTTAATAGTTGCCGTATCGGCAATATTTGAATTTTTAAAACTACAACGTAAGGAACGTGAAAAATATGAGCGAAAACAATCTTAAAAGCGTAATGGATACCACTATGGATAAATTGCGCACAATGGTTGATGCCGATACGATTATCGGAACACCTATTGTGGTGGGCAACGTTACTCTGCTGCCGATATCCCGCGTTTCGTTTGGACTTGCTACAGGCGGCAGTGATTTTCCAAGCAAAAGCGGTCAGGAACTTTTCGGAGGCGGCGGTGGCGCGGGCGTTACCGTTAATCCCGTAGCCTTTATATGCATCAACGGTGATAACGTTCATATGATGCCTGTTTACAGCGAAATGAACACCATTGACAAGGCGATAAATATGGCGCCCGAGCTTATTGACAAGGTGAAGAGCCTTTTTGATAAAAAGACAGAAATACCGCTTGAAAAATAATCACATAAACCGTAAAACCTCACTCATAAAATTTATGGGTGAAGTTTTATGAAAAGGCTTGTTTGCATTATAGCGTGTATAACAATTTTATTGAACGTATCTACGGTGTCGGCGTACAGCATATCTGCAAAAGCTGCGGTTGTTATAGACGGGTACACGGGCGAGATTTTATATTCCCAGAACTGTGACACGCGTTTGTCTATGGCAAGTACAACAAAGATTATGACAGCATTACTGCTGTGTGAAATGGGTGGCGACCTCGCAAAAGAAATAGTTACCACTCGCGAAATGGTAACTGTTGAGGGCTCGTCAATGGGTTTGCAAGTAGGGGATACCGTGTCATATCATGACCTGCTTTACGGTATGATGTTGGCCTCGGGCAATGATGCGGCAAATACTACGGCGATAGCAATAGCGGGTAGTGTCAGTAAATTTGTTGACCTTATGAATGAGCGAGCTACAGAAATGGGACTTGTTGATACACACTTTGTAACGCCATCGGGTCTTGACGCTGACGGGCATTATACTACGGCTTATGAATTAGCGCTTATTGCAAAAGAGGCATTGGAAAACGAAAATTTTGCAAAAGCTGCAGCATCACAGTCGGCAATACTCCGCTACGGAAATCCGCCGTATAACCGCACGCTTACAAATCATAACAAGCTGCTTAAAACGTATGACGATATTGTCGGCGTAAAGACAGGTTTTACCAAAAAATCGGGCAGATGTCTTGTGTCAGCCTCTAAAAAAGACGGTAAGTTTGTAATAGCCGTAACACTTAATGACGGTAACGATTGGGCTGACCACCGCACACTTCTGGATTTGGGACTGTCACTGATAGAAACAAAAACCTTTTCACCCGAAAACAGTATAACGGATATTTATACTGTAAACGGTAATAGAATAAAGGCAGAAATTCCATCTGCTACGGTAAACGTAACCGAAAATAGCGCGGTTACGTATCAGATTTATATGCCTGCGTTTTTGTATGAACCGATAAAATCGGGCGAACAGATAGGGCGTATTTGCTACTACTGTAATGGCAGCATAGTGTCTGATATACCAATAACGGCGACAAAAAGTATTAATAACAGCAATAATAAATTTGCTTTGTTTTTTGAAATATTTAAAAGTATTCTCTCAAAAGTTTAGGAGTTTAAAATGAAGGATAATAAAATAAGACTGCAAAAGCATCTATCCGCTTGTGGAATAGCCTCGCGACGCAAAGCCGAAGAATTGATAGAACAGGGCAAGGTGCGCGTAAACGGTAGAATAGCCACTCTGGGCGACAAGGTTGACCCCAAGCGAGATAAAGTAACCGTTAGGGGTAAAAACGTAGTGGCAGTTACCCAAAAGGTTTACATAATGCTGCATAAGCCGCGCGGCTACGTTACCACGATGAGCGATGAATTTGACCGCAAAAATGTAGCCGACCTTGTAAAAGATGTAGGCGTTAAGGTGTTCCCCGTAGGCAGACTTGACCGCGATTCTGAGGGTCTGCTCATAATGACCAACGACGGTGAGCTCAGTAATACAATCACACATCCGCGAAGCCACGTAAACAAAACCTATCGCGTAACGGTAGGGGGCGCTGTAGACGACGACCAGATAAAGCGGCTTTGCGAGGGTGTAGTTATAGACGGCAGAAAGACGCTACCGTGCGACGTGTTCGTAATAGAACGCCGAGAGGACAGAACGGTGCTTAACTTTATTATCCAAGAGGGCAGAAACCGTCAGATAAGAAAAATGTGCGAGGTGGTAGGGCTCACAGTTTTGCGTCTTAAACGTACTGAAATTGCAGGCGTAAGGTTAGGCGGATTAAAGCCAGGCTCCTGGCGCGAGCTTAATGAAAGAGAGCTTACACGTCTTGAAAACATTTCAAAAGAAAGGCAGGAGGAGCAATGATAAGCGTACTGCCTTGCAAGGATAGAATAAAAATTACGGAATTATTTAATGAACACAATATCGAAATCGATGAATTTTCGTCCTGCGTTATAGCGCGTACGGGTGATGAGGTTTTGGGTTATTGTCTTTATAGACTTGACAGTAAAACAATTATCGTTTTTGCAGTAGAGCCGCAAGGCGATATAATGCTTTCCGACGGCATACTGCGAAGCGCTTTGCACGTAGCGGCAGAAAATTTTGTGCTGGATGCATACTATGATGACCGAGCGCCGATTGATTTGTTCCGCAAACTCGACTTTATAAAAAACGCTGACGAAAAGCGACTTAATATTGACAAGCTTTTTGGCGGATGTAACTGTCATAATAATTAGTAATAAATAAT
>JAFSAR010000010.1 GCA_017442225.1 Clostridia bacterium | reverse complement strand
GGTTGCGGAAGCAGAAGAATTAGGTGCAGACGCAGTCATTAACATCCGCTATGCATCTTCTGCGGTTATGCAGGGTGCCGCAGAAGTAATTGTATACGGAACAGCCGTTAAGTTTATAAATAAGTAATTTCCCACTTTTGCTGATAGCTGCACAGGCTGCAATTAAGGATATGAAATAATTTAAGTTTCATAACACATTATCCGCCCGAATTGCTTCGGGCGGATTTTTGTATAGGTATTGCAAAAAAATAAAAAAACATATATAATAACTTTAAAAAATCAAGGAGAAAATTATATGTATACAATATATGTTAAATTTGATTGTTTGCCGGGTAAGCGTGAGGCTTTTATTGAAAATGTAAAGGAAACAGGTGTTTTAGATGCGATACGCGCCGAAGACGGCTGCATCAGATATGATTACTATCTGTCCGAAAAGGACCCAAACGAGCTTTTGCTTATTGAGCAGTGGGAATCACATAAGCATCAACAAATTCATATTGAACAACCGCATATGGACACATTGCGTAGTTTTAAAGGTGATTATATTATCAATACTGTTTTAGGTGAAATTGAATTTTTATAAGGAAATCTTCTGTTAAAGAGGCACACTTCTATACGAAGTGTGCCTCAGTTTTAATATAAACAGTTTATATAAATTTCAAAATATCATTAACCGTTTCAGCAATATATGTGGCGCCGGCTATTTCAAGTTCTTCTTGGTTACCGTAACCAAATAATACACCGATAGAATCTAGACCGTTTTGAACGGCTCCCTTAATATCGTGATGACGGTCACCCACCATAACCACATTTGATTTATCAACAACACCCAAACTATCAAGCGTATATTTAATAACGTCAGTTTTTTTAGAACGGGTTTCATCCATTGTTGCAGCACCGACAAAATCAAAGTATTTAAGCAAATCAAAATGCTCTAAAATACGAACGGCATATTGCTCGGGCTTTGAAGTTGCAAGAGATATTTTGCGACCTGATTTTTTAATACCTTTCAAAAGCTCTGGTATTCCATCAAAAACTTGATTTTCAAAAATACCCGTCACACCGAAATACTCGCGGTAATAATCGACCGCAAGTAAAGCATCCTCTTTATTAAAACCGTAATATTTCATAAAAGAATCTACAAGCGGCGGACCTATAAAGTTGTAAAGCGTTGTTTTGTCGATAACTTCTATACCAAATTTATTAAGAGCATAAGCTACCGAATTTGTAATACCCTCACCCGGATCGGTTAAAGTACCGTCAAGGTCGAAAAGAAAAATATTATACATAAATCAATCACCGTAAACATTATAAAAGAAACAAGCAAAAATAACAAGGTATTTTTGCCTGTTTTTATCAATTATAATCCGTTCTGCAATTTGGCGGTGTATATGTCCATATTGAATATCTTTGCGGAGAATGTGATAGATAAAATCCATATTTTTTAAAAATCCATTCGCGTTTATGCATAATCCAACCATATCTGCCATTAAGGTAATTCCCCGATTGCTGATCGCACCAATAAAATATTTTTACAGGATGCGTTAACTCTTGTTCAAACTTATCTATAAACCTTTTAAAGAATTCTGTTTCAAAAGGTCTTCCTAAAAAGAATATGTTATAAGCATCAAAATTTTGTTCAAAGGCATCGCCGCTTATTATTGAAACATTGTCATACTTATTTGTCCATTCTTTAGCAAAATTTGCCACAGCGTCATTAAGTTCAATCCCGCTTAATCTTCCGGGAAAATTGTTTTTTAAAAGATATGCAATAACACGTCCTTTTCCACAACCGATATCCATAAAGCTATCGTTTGATGAAAACTGCTCGTTTTTAAAAATTTCCTTTAAAATACAATATCTTGTAGATTGACTTCCTGTTGCGCCTTTGCTTTCACGAAAAAGCGATGGAACATATTTAACCAAAGAACAACCGCATATTTTTTTATCTTCTACGGCATCAAATATATTTAAAACTTTGTTATTAATTCTTAAAACAATTCGCATAAATAACGATCGATATAGTTTCTTATTATATTTAATAGTAGGATCAAAACGATCATTTTTTTGCTGTGTTTTCAATATATCACATCCAACTTAAAGATAAAACAAAAATCAAAACAAACCTGTAATTTTTCCGTTTTCGTCAACATCAATACGTTCTGCCGCAGGAGCTTTTGGTAAACCTGGCATTGTAAGAATATCGCCCGTCATAACTACTATAAAGCCTGCGCCTGCCGATACCTTAACATTTTTAATTGTTACGGTAAAGTTTTCAGGTGCGCCGAGCTTGGTCGGATCATCAGAAAAGCTGTACTGTGTCTTGGCTATACAAACAGGCAGTTTATCAAAGCCTAAACTCTCAAGCTGTGCAATCTGTTTTTTAGCGTTAGGCAGTATAGCAATACCGTCACCACCGTAAACCTTCTTAACAATTGCCTCAATTTTATCCTCGATAGTGCCGTCAAGCTCGTAAGAGAAGGTAAAATCGCCCTTTTCTTCTTCACAAAGACGTACTACTTCGCGAGCAAGGTCCTCGCCGCCTTTGCCGCCCTCTGACCAAACGGTAGAAAGAACTGTATTAACGCCAAGCTCTTTGCATTTAGCGATAATAAAGTCTATTTCAGCGTCAGTATCGGTCGGGAAACGGTTAACAGCTACAACACAAGGTAATTTATAAACATTTTTAATATTTGAAACATGACGCAAAAGATTTGGTATACCCTTTTCAAGCGCTACTAAATCTTCTGTATCAAGTTGCTTTTTGTCGAGTCCGCCGTGCATTTTCAATGCGCGAACAGTGGCAACAACAACAACCGCGTCGGGTGTGAGAGATGCCATACGACACTTAATATCAAGGAACTTTTCAGCGCCCAAGTCAGCGCCAAAGCCTGCCTCTGTAATAGCATAATCACCCATTTTAAGAGCCAGTTTTGTGGCCATTACCGAGTTGCAACCGTGCGCAATATTAGCAAATGGTCCGCCGTGCACGAATGCAGGTGTACCCTCAAGAGTCTGCACAAGGTTTGGCTTTATTGCATCTTTTAAGAGCGCTGTCATAGCGCCAACAGCCTTTAAATCACCTGCTGTGACGGGTTTGTCGTCATAGGTATAACCGACAATTATTCTGGACAGACGTTCTTTAAGGTCGGTTATAGAATTTGCAAGACAGAAAACCGCCATAATTTCACTTGCAACAGTGATGTCAAATCCATCTTCGCGCGGAATACCGTTTGCCTTGCCGCCCATACCGTCAACAACAAAACGAAGCTGACGGTCGTTCATATCAACGCAACGCTTCCAAGTGATTTTGCGAACATCAATACCTAGAGCGTTTCCCTGCTGAATGTGGTTATCAAGCATAGCGGCAAGCAGATTGTTTGCCGCGCCTATAGCATGAAAGTCGCCTGTGAAATGTAGGTTTATATCCTCCATAGGCACAACCTGTGCATAACCGCCGCCTGCAGCGCCGCCCTTAACACCAAAAACAGGACCAAGGGACGGCTCACGAAGCGCCACGGTAACATCCTTGCCAATTCGTTTAAGGCCGTCGGCAAGACCTATGGTAGTGGTGGTCTTACCCTCACCTGCGGCTGTTGGTGTAATAGCTGTTACAAGCACCAATTTACCGTCTTTACGGTCGGTATCGTTAAGCAGTGATAAATCTATCTTTGCTTTATATTTGCCATACTGCTCTATATATTTTTCATCAACCTTTGCCGCTTTTGCGATTTCAGTTATGGGTTGCATTTTACACTGTTGTGCAATCTCAATATCAGATAAATAAGCCATTCAATTTGACCTCCGATAATATTATTTAAAATACTTAACCGCTGCCTCAAACATACGAATATCATACTCGCCAAGAACATTTTTATAAAGTCCCTCGCCGATACGCTCACTATGACCCATCTTACCAAATACGCGACCATCGGGCGAAGTGATACCCTCGATAGCATACATAGAGTTGTTGGGGTTAAAGTGAACGTCGCTTGTAGCGTTGCCGTCAAGATCAACATACTGTGTTGCAATCTGGCCGTTTGCAGCGAGTTCTTTTATAAGCTCTTCTCCTGCAAGGAAACGACCCTCACCGTGAGAAATCGGCACATTATAGATATCACCAACATTTGTAAGTGAAAGCCAGGGTGATTTGTTAGATGCAACACGGGTACGAACAATTCGTGACTGGTGACGCGCAATGGTATTAAATGTAAGAGTCGGGCAATTTTCATCGGTATCGATAATCTTGCCGTAAGGCACAAGTCCTAATTTAATAAGTGCTTGGAAACCGTTACAAATACCGCACATTAAACCGTCACGGTTGTCAAGTAGGTCTGTAACACCGTCTTTAATAGCGGCATTACGGAAAAATGCAGTAATAAATTTACCACTGCCGTCAGGTTCGTCACCGCCAGAGAAACCGCCCGGAATAAATACCATTTGTGCAGTCTTAAGTTTGGTTGCAAACTCTTCTATACTTGACTGTATACCTGACGAGGTAAGATTCTTAACAACAATGATTTCAGGTTCAGCTCCAGCATCACGCATAGCCTTTGCACTGTCAAATTCACAGTTGGTACCTGGGAATGCAGGGATAAGAACCTTTGGTTTAGCCACCTTGATTGCAGGCGCTGAATATTCGGTTGCCTTATACTCAAAGTTTTGCATAGGAGTCTTAAGGTCAGGAATATTACAACTGTAAACCGACTCTAACTTATCCTCATAAATACCAAGCAACTCGTCGATTGATACGCTTTCGCTACCAAGAGTAATATTATTATCATCAGTAACTGTACCGATTAAAATACCCTCTTCTATATCCTCAGTTACTTCAAGCAAGAACGAACCATAAGAATAATCGAATATTTTAGCAACACTCAAATAATCTTCATACTTAAAGCCAAGACCATTACCAAGGCTCATCTTCATGACAGCCTCAGCTATACCGCCAATACCAGGTGTGTATGTTGATACAACCTTACCCGAACGCATAAGCTCGGTAACTTTATTAAAGGTAGAAATAAGTGATTTTGTATTAGGAAGATTTGTATCTTCATCATAAATAGGATTAAGTAGATAAAGTTTATTACCTGCCCTTTTAAATTCGGGAGAAACAATGTCTTTAATCTTTTCGGTAGTAACAGCAAATGAAACAAGGGTTGGCGGAACATCTAAATCCTCAAACGAACCACTCATTGAATCCTTACCGCCGATAGAACCGATACCCAACTCTTTTTGAGCCTTGAATGCGCCAAGTAAAGCAGCTAATGGTTTGCCCCAACGTTTACCGTCGGTACCTGGCTTTTCAAAATACTCTTGGAAAGTAAGATACACATCCTCGAATTTAGCGCCGGTTGCGATTAGTTTAGAAACCGATTCAACAACTGCTAAATATGCGCCGTGATATGGACTAAGCTCCGTAATGAACGGGTTGTAGCCCCACGACATAAGAGAACAGTCATCGGTGTGCTTTTTCTCAACCGAAATTTTTTGTACCATTGCCTGAATTGGTGTAAGCTGATTCTTACCGCCAAAAGGCATAAGAACAGTACCTGCGCCGATTGTAGAGTCAAAACGCTCTGAAAGACCACGCTTTGAACACATGTTAAGGTCATCGGCAATCTTCTTATAATTTTCGACAAATCCACCGTCAACAGGGCCACCAAACGACTTTGGTGCTTCAGGAGTGATTACGATATGCTTATCTGCGCCGTTAGAATTTAAGAACTCACGACTAATGTCAACGATTTTTTGACCGTTCCAGTTCATTACAAGTCGTGGCTCAGCCTTTACGACAGCAACAGGACAAGCCTGTAAATTTTCTTCGGCTGCCAATTTTAAGAAAGCATCAACATTATGAGGTTCAACAACAACAGCCATACGCTCTTGTGATTCGCTGATAGCAATTTCTGTGCCGTCAAGACCATCATATTTCTTTGGAACAGCGTTAAGGTTAATTTCAAGACCGTCGGCAAGCTCACCAATAGCAACCGATACACCACCTGCACCAAAGTCATTACAGCGTTTAATCATTTGTGTAGCAGTCTTATTTCGGAACAAACGTTGCAATTTGCGTTCTTCAGGAGCATTACCCTTTTGGACCTCGGCGCCACAGGTTTCAACCGATTGCGCAGTGTGGGCTTTTGAAGAACCTGTTGCACCGCCGATACCGTCACGGCCTGTACTACCACCCAAAAGTATTACAACATCATCAGGGCTTGGTACTTCGCGACGTACGTTTTCGGCAGGAGCCGCAGCAATAACAGCACCAATTTCCATACGCTTTGCAGCGTAGCCTGGGTGGTAAATTTCGTCAACTATACCTGTAGCAAGACCAATCTGGTTACCGTATGATGAATAACCTGCCGCAGCAGTTGTAACTATCTTACGCTGAGGTAATTTACCCGAAATAGTATCACTAACAGGAACTGTCGGGTCAGCCGCGCCTGTAACACGCATAGCGCCGTAAACATAAGCACGTCCTGAAAGCGGGTCACGGATAGCGCCGCCTATGCAAGTAGCCGCGCCACCAAATGGTTCAATTTCGGTCGGGTGGTTGTGGGTTTCGTTTTTAAAGAGCAAAAGCCACGGCTCACTCACACCGTCAACATCAACATTGATTTTAACGGTGCAGGCATTTATTTCTTCCGATTCATCAAGCTTGTCGAGTTTGCCGTGTTCTTTAAGATATTTTACCGCAACGGTTGCAATATCCATAAGACAAATCGGTTTTGTTCTACCAAGCTCTTTACGAACAGCTATATACTCATCATATGTGCTCTGTAAAAGCTCATCTTCAAATTTAACATCATCAATAACGGTTAAAAAAGTAGTATGACGGCAGTGATCTGACCAATAGGTATCTATCATACGAATTTCGGTGATAGTAGGTTCTCTACCCTCGGTTTTAAAGTAATTCTGGCAAAAAGCAATATCGTCGGCATCCATAGCAAGACCCATATCGCGAACAAATTGCTCAAGACCTGCGCGGTCAAGTGACAAAAATCCATCAAGTGTTTTAACACTCGTAGGAATTTCATATTTTGAAACCAAGGTTTCCGGTAAAGCTAAATCTGCTTCACGAGCTTCAACAGGGTTAATAACATATTTCTTAATCTCGGCAATATCAGCATCGGTAAGAGCGCCATAAAGTGCATATACCTTCGCAGAACGAATAAGCGGTCTATCACCTTGAGAAATAATTTGAACACATTGTGCTGCAGAATCAGCGCGCTGGTCGAATTGACCAGGCAGATATTCTACAGCAAAGACAACAGCATCGCCGGTTTCAATTTCAGCGCTTGCAATATCAAGCTGCGGCTCGGAAAATACGGTACCTATTGAATAATCAAATAATTCCTTGGTAATATTTTCAGCGTCATAACGATTAAAAATTCTTACATCTGTAAGATTGTTTATGCCAAGCAAATTTTGTGCTTCGCCGAGTAGTCCCTTT
This sequence comes from Clostridia bacterium, assembly GCA_017442225.1. Lineage (GTDB taxonomy): Bacteria > Bacillota > Clostridia > Oscillospirales > Acutalibacteraceae > UBA737. The sequence goes on along the minus strand of JAFSAR010000010.1, from coordinate 128,871 downwards.
GCTTCATTAGCAAGTTCTTTTTTCTTTTCTACATATACTCTGTAAACCATTACTATTTCTCCCCTGCTTTTAAAGCCTTTTGACCGATATCGTTACGGTAATAACGGTTATCAAACTTAATATTTTCTACCTTTTTATATGATTGTTTAATAGCATCTGCCAAAGTATCGGCTATACTTGTAACGCCCAATACTCTGCCGCCACTTGTAAGTAATTTCCCATCTTTTAAAACAGCACCCGCAACATATGTACTGTCGAGCAAGTCTTCGGGAACTGAAATCTCAAATCCCTTTTCATAACTTGACGGATAGCCCTTTGAAGCCATAATTACACAGCAAGCATGTTTATCACTGAATTTAACTTCTGTATCAGCGAGTGTTTCATTTGTAACTGCCTGCATTACCGTAAGTAAATCACTCTCGAGCAGTGGCAATACAACCTGTGTTTCGGGATCACCAAAACGACAGTTATACTCAATTACTTTAGGACCATTAGGGGTCAGCATTAAACCAAAATACAAACATCCCTTAAAGGTTCTACCCTCTGCTTTCATTGCGCGAATTGTAGGCAAAAAGATTTTTTGCATACATTCTTCTGCCACTTCGTCGGTATAATACGGATTTGGTGCTACAGTACCCATACCGCCTGTATTAAGACCCGTATCGTTATCACCCGCACGTTTGTGATCCATTGATGAAACCATAGGAACAACAACATTACCGTCGGTAAATGATAATACCGAAACCTCAGGTCCTGTCAAGAACTCTTCAATAACGATATTATCACCGCTTTTACCAAACTGTTTATCTTGCATTATTGACACAACAGCATCACGAGCCTCTTCACGAGTCATAGCAATTATGACGCCTTTACCGAGAGCCAGACCGTCTGCCTTGATTACAGTGGGAATTGGAGCTGTTTCAAGGTATTTAAGCGCCTTTTCGGCATCATCAAACACCTCGTAAGCCGCAGTAGGAATACCGTACTTTTTCATAAGATTTTTTGAAAAAACCTTACTGCCTTCAATGATTGCCGCCGCTTTGTTAGGACCAAAACATGCTATACCCTTTTCATTGAGAGCATCCACACAACCGAGAACCAACGGGTCATCGGGTGCGACAACGGCATAATCAATCTGTGTTTTTAACGCAAAATCAACTATTGCGTCTATATCAGTAGCGGCAATATTGACACATATAGCATCAGCAGCAATACCGCCATTACCCGGTAAAGCAAATATTTGCTTTACCGTTTTATTTTCCTTAATTTTTTTGATGATGGCATGCTCTCTACCGCCGCCACCTACAACTAAAATATTCATACAAACTCCAAAAACTTGATTTTATTAATGGTGGAACAAACGCATTCCCGTAAACGCCATAGCAATTCCGTATTTGTTGCAGCAATCAATAACTACGTCATCACGGATTGAACCACCTGGCTCTGCAATATATTTTACACCGCTACGTTTTGCACGTTCAATGTTGTCATCAAACGGGAAAAATGCATCAGAGCCGAGTGCGACTCCATCAATTGTTGCAAGATATGCTTTTTGCTCTTCCATAGTAAACGGCTCGGGTTGAACTGTAAAATATTTCTGCCAATTACCGTCTGCACAAACATCTTCTTCATTTTGATTGATATAACCATCGATAACATTATCGCGGTCGGGGCGTCCAAGAGTATCCTTAAAAGGAAGATTTAATACCTTGTCATGCTGACGCAAGAACCAAGTATCTGCCTTTGTACCTGCAAGACGTGTACAGTGAATACGCGATTGCTGTCCGGCACCTACACCGATAGCTTGTCCGTCAACTGCAAAGCATACAGAGTTTGATTGTGTATATTTAAGAGTTATAAGCGCAATTATAAGGTCACGGACTGCGCTTTCGGGTAAATCCTTATTGTCCGTCACAATATTGCTAAGCAATTCTCTATTTATTTCAAAATTATTTCTGCCTTGCTCAAAGGTAATACCGAATACCTGCTTGGTTTCTTGAACTTCTGGTATATAATCAGGGTCAATTTTTACTATGTTGTAATTGCCGTTTCTTTTTGATTTAAGAATTTCGAGTGCTTCAGGCTCATAACCAGGAGCTATAACACCGTCAGAAACCTCACGCTTAATCATCTTAGCTGTTGTAACATCACAAACATCCGAAAGAGCTACCCAGTCACCAAAAGAACACATACGGTCAGTACCGCGTGCGCGTGCATAAGCACAAGCAAGCGGAGACTCATCAAGACCTTCAATATCATCAACAAAGCAAGCCTTTTTAAGCTTATCACTAAGCGGAATTCCGACAGCTGCCGAAGTAGGACTTACGTGTTTAAAAGAAGTAACTGCGGGTAAGCCTAAAGCTGTTTTAAGTTCTTTTACAAGCTGCCAGGAATTAAAGGCATCAAGAAAATTGATATAACCTGGTCTACCGCAAAGAATTTCTATCGGCAGTTCGCTACCGTCTTTCATATAAATTTTTGAAGGCTTTTGGTTGGGGTTACAACCGTATTTAAGTTCAAATTCTTTCATTTTTGCTCTCCTTATGCGTTTTTGTTAACGATTCTTGACTCATATTTACCTGTAGCCAAATCAATATATCTTACAAATAATGAAACCTTATTATCTTGGTTAAGGTTTTCCCAAATAACATTGGTAAGCGTATCAATATCAACATCGGGAAGTTCAAGTGTTTTGGGTTCGCCTTCAAAACTTGGAAGAGGATTACCGTCACACTTATAGGTATGGATAAATTTAGCCTTGCCAGCAATAGGATTGGAATAAGCATATGTAAATCTCTGGCAAGAACTACCATCACCTTCAGCAGATTTTAAGATAGACATAGCATAATTCATATCGCCGTTTTCAAGGCGGATTATACCCGAAATACGAGGTGTATAGTTTGGCGCGTCATCTTCAAACTCACGGGTACGAAGAGCCTGTTCAAAGGTCATCTGTCTATCCATAAGCTCATAGATTGTATCGGTTTGGTCACCGTTTGTAACTATAGTTTTATTACCAAGAACACGAACGGGTGCATAAATAATTAAATGTGGATCTGTCATTTTAGACTCATCAAAAGCCTGAGTTCTAATCCCCTCACCGTCTTCAATGAATACGCGGTTACGGCTGTTTTCACTGCGACCCATAATAAAATATGCAGTAATCGCTTTTTTACCATCGGTGCTTTTACCAATTATAATACCTCTACCGTGATATGCTAAAGAATTAAGTTCATTTTCAATAGTTTTTATTTCCATACCAAAATTCTCCTAAGATTTAATATATGTTTTGCCGTCTTTTATAACAATTTTATCATCACAAAGCAGCCTGACAGCCATCGGAAGTATTTTCCACTCAGCCTGCTCCATAATGCGTTTTTGCAATGTTTCGGGTGTATCACCATCAAAAACTTCAACAGCTTTTTGAAGTATTATAGGACCCGCGTCACACTCGGCTGTTACAAAGTGAACGGTAGCACCCGATACCTTTACACCCTTTTTAAGAGCTTCTTCGTGAACATACAAACCATAATAGCCTTTGCCGCAAAATGATGGTATAAGTGCTGGGTGAACATTTATCATTTTATTTACAAAAGCATCACAAACGTTTTCATCAAGAATAGTCATAAAGCCTGCATATACAACAACGTCTGCTTTTTCTTCTATTAAGGCATCGCGCATAGCTCTGCTGTAAGAAGCTATATCTGCATAATCTTTCCTAATAAGAGTACGTGTTTTAATGCCGTTATTTTTGGCGCGTGTAAGAGCATAAGCATCAGCCTTTGATGAAATAACACAGCTAATTTTTCCGCATCCCAATTCACCGCGAGACTGCGCATCAATAAGCGCTTGTAGGTTTGTACCGCCGCCAGACACCAAAACCACAATATTTTTAGTATTACTCAATGATAACACCCTCATCGCTTTCTATAACAGAACCTATAATATAGGCATCCTCGCCATTGGCATTTAAAATTTCAAGTGCCTTATCGGCGTCATTTGAATCTACTACAATGCTCATACCAACACCCATATTATATGTATTAAACATATCACGTTCTGAAATACCACCGATTTTTTGAATAAGGTCAAATATCGGTAAAATCTTTAGCGAAGATTTATCTACTTTAACAGAATAACCCTTTGGTAAGCTTCTTGGAATATTTTCGTAAAAGCCACCGCCTGTGATATGAGAAATTGCGTGAACATTTACTTGTTCTAAAAGCGCAAGAACAGATTTAACATAAATCTTGGTAGGGGTAAGTAAAGTTTCGCCCAAAGATTTACCACCAAGTTCTTCTTTATATGCGGTAAGATCACAGTTTTCAATATCAAAAACCTTACGAACAAGTGAAAAACCGTTTGAATGAACACCGCTTGAAGCAAGCGCAATAACTACGTCCCCTGCTTTTACGGTATTATTGTCAAGAATCTTTTTCTTATCAACAATACCTACCGCAAACCCTGCAAGGTCGTAATCATCTACAGGCATCATACCGGGATGCTCAGCGGTCTCGCCACCAATAAGTGCTGCGCCTGACTGTACGCAACCCTCACATACACCGCTTACAATTGACGCAATCTTTTCAGGAATGTTTTTGCCGCAAGCAATATAATCCAAGAAGAAGAGCGGTTTTGCTCCGCAACAGATAATATCGTTAACACACATAGCAACCGCATCAATACCGATTGTATCGTGCTTATCCAAAAGTATCGCAAGCTTAACCTTGGTACCACAACCGTCTGTACCGCTTACCAAAACAGGTTCTTCATATCCTGTAGGCAGACCAAAGCAACCACCAAAGCCTCCTACATCATCAATGCAACCTGCATTTTGTGTGCGTGCAATATGTTGTTTCATAAGCTCTACTGATTTATAACCAGCAGTAATATCAACGCCCGCAGCTGCATATGCTTCAGATTTAGAATTGTTATGCATAAAATTATTCCTTTCCGTTCCAGCAATAAGTACAAAGCTCACATTCAGGAAGACCTATTGCTTTTATAATTCCCTCTAACGATTGAAATTCCAAAGATGCAAAACCCATTTGTTCACAGATAGTACGACGCAAAGCCCTACCGCGTTCGGTTTCACCGTCTGAGTATTCGTCAATATAGTTAAAACCATCTTCTCCCTCAAGCTCCACAATTACACGACGAGCAATAAGCTCCATATCGCTTGTAGAACGAGAGAAATTAAGATATTTACAGCCGTACATTATTGGCGGACACGCCGAACGCATATGAACAGCCTTTGCACCGTTTTCATAAAGAAAATCGACCGTTTCTTTAAGCTGTGTGCCGCGCACAATAGAATCGTCAACAAAAAGCAAATTCTTATCAATAATATAATCGTGAACGGGTATCTGCTTCATACGAGCTACCTTATTACGCTCGGTTTGTTTTGCAGGTGTAAAACTCCTTGACCAAGTCGGTGTATATTTTATAAAAGCGCGAGCATACTTTTTACCGCTTTCATTTGAATAACCTATAGCATGAGGAATACCCGAATCAGGCACACCTCCAACATAATCAACATCCTGCGCAAGACCTTTTTGGCGGTCATATTCAGCCATTATTTCGCCGTTGCGACAACGCATTGCCTCAACGTTTACACCTTCATATGTAGATGTCGGATAACCGTAATAACTCCACAGGAAAGAACAAATACGTTTTTTCTTACCGGGTTGAGCTAATTGTTTGATACCGTTCGGCGTAATTTTTACAACCTCACCGGGACCTAATTCCCTTTCATCAACATAACCGAGTTTCTGATACGCGAATGATTCAAAGGTTACAGCATACCCAACATCGTTCTTACCTACCAATACAGGTATTCTACCTAATTTATCACGAGCCGCGATAATAGCGCCTTTGCTGGTAAGAATCAAAATTGACATCGTACCGTCGATTTGCTCCTGCGCAAATTTTATACCGTCAACAAAAGTTTCTTTCTGATTAACAAGTGCTGCAACAAGCTCGGTAGTGTTTACTCTTCCACCTGTCATTGCATCAAAATAACCACCTGTTTGAGCAAGACATTTTTCAATAAGCTCATCAACATTATTTATAATACCGACGGTACAAATGGCATACGTACCGAATTTTGAGCGAATAAGCATAGGTTGCGGATCGGTATCACTAATACAACCTATAGCAGATGTTCCCTTCATCTCATCAAAAATTTTTTCGAACTTGGTTCTAAAGGGAGAATTTTCAATGTTATGTATTTTGCGCTGCAAACCGATTTCACTGTCGTATGCAGCAAGACCGCCACGACGCGTTCCAAGGTGTGAATGATAATCCACACCAAAGAACACGTCCATAATACAGTCGCACTTTGAGGTAATTCCAAAAAAGCCGCCCATAGTGACCTACTTTCTACAAAGAAAAATTAAGCAAAGAAAAGTTTTGAAAGTGTCATAGGATCGATATATTCACCATCCTTATAAACACGCATATTGCCCGAAGCAATTTCGTCAATAAGCATTACATCGCCGTTTGGCGCGTAACCGAACTCAAACTTAATGTCGTAAAGGTCGAGTCCCTTTTCCTTAAGGTCGTCAGCAACAATTTTTGTAATCTTTTGAGTCATATCCTTAATATCTTCATACTGCTTGTCGGTCATAACACCAAGTGCAACAAGAGCATCCTTAATTACGAGCGGATCACCCTTTGCGTCGTTCTTAAAGGTCATTTCAACATAAGCAGGAAGGTCGGCGCCCTCTTCAATGTAATCGCCGTAACGACGAATAAAGCTACCCACTGCTTTATAACGGCAGATAACTTCAAGGCCGTGACCGAATACCTTTGCAGGAAGAACTTCCATTGTGGTATCTTCAAGATTTGCACTAACATAATGAGTGAATATGCCAGCCTTATTAATTTTTTCAAAGAAGTAAATTGACATACGAAGGTTAACGTCGCCAACACCATCAATCGTAAGACCTACCGAATTCTCGCCTGGATCAAACACGCCGTCTTTACCAGTGCAATCGTCTTTGAATTTTAAAAGGCAGTTGCCATTTTCGAGTGCATAAACATTTTTAGTTTTACCAGTGTACAAAAGTTTGTTTTCCATTTTTATTTACTCCTTTAAAATAAATTACAAATTTTCCATAACGACGCTGTCTTTTTTAAGAACAGTCGCCGCGTCACTTGCGCGTTTAGCATCAAGCTTAGTCGCAAGATCATTGTCTTCAACAGCAATAATTTGTGCCGCAAGAAGAGCCGCATTAGCACCACCGTTTATTGCCACGGTAGCGACAGGAATACCCGTAGGCATCTGAACGGTAGAAAGTAGTGCATCCATACCATCAAGAACACTAGACTTACAAGGAATACCAATTACCGGCAATGTTGTGTTCGCTGCAATCGCGCCCGCAAGGTGTGCCGCCATTCCGGCCGCCGCAATAAGAACACCAAAGCCGTTTTCACGAGCTTTTAGCGCAAAATCTCGAGCTTCTACAGGAGTGCGATGTGCCGAATATATATGAACCTCAAATGGTATTTCAAGTGATTTTAACATATCGGTAGCTTTTTTAATGATTGGCAAATCACTATCGCTACCCATTATAATTCCAACTTTTTTCATAACTTACCTCCAAAAAACATAAAAGGGCGCACTTGAATAGAGAATTTCAAGTGTGCCCAGACGGTCGGCCAAATATAGCAATCTTTATTCCTTCGTGGTGCTCCACAAATGTTTCCGTCAGTCATAAAGATTGGTACTAAAAGTACGATAACAGTATATCATTTTATAAAAAAACTGTCAATGGGCAAACACGAAATTTGTCGTATAAAAATAACCAAAAAATTATAATATTCTAAGCCTTTGTTTCACAATAAATACAACGGTAAACCTTACCCTCTTTATCGGTAAGCTTAAATATATGGTCAAGCTCTTGCTCAGAAGAGGTTATGCATCTTGGATTTTTACATTTTATAACGTTGGTTAATGTCTGTGGCATATCAATACTACGCTTTTCAACCAAAACACCGTCTTTAATAATATTGACGGTAGCATCGGGGTCAACAAAACCAATAACATCAAGATTAAGGTCAATATCTGCATCGATTTTTATAATATCTTTTTTACCCATTTTTTTGCTATTTACATTTTTAATAAGCGCTATCGAAGCATCAAGTGAGGCAAGGTCCAAAAGCTCGTAAAGGTGCATACCAAGACCTGCGGTAATGTGGTCAATTACAACACCGTTTTGTATAGAATCTATATTCATATTGTTCCTGCCTCCTTAAGCAATTTAAGTATAAGCGCCATACGCATATATTTGCCGTTAAGCACCTGCTTAAAATAGCAAGCACGTGGATCGGAGTCGATAGCAACACTTATCTCGTTAACACGCGGCAGCGGATGAAGAATTGACAAATCAGCCTTTGCGTTTTTAAGTTTATCGGGAGTTAGAATATAACTATCCTTAAGTCGTAAATAATCCTCTTCATTAAAAAAGCGTTCACGCTGAACACGGGTCATATAAAGCATATCAAGATTTGGCATTGCCGCTTCTAAATCGGTAGTTTGCTCATAAGGAATATTATTCTTTTGTAAAACATCCTTTTTAACGTAACTTGGTAATTTTAATTCTTCAGGAGAAATAAGTACGATTTTAATATTGTTATAACGGCTAAGGGCATTAATTAGCGAATGAACCGTTCTGCCAAATTTTAGGTCGCCGCAAAAACCAACCGTAAGATTATTAAATCTTCCCTTTTCGCGACGAATTGTAAGCAGGTCGGCAAGTGTTTGTGTTGGATGGCAATGTCCCCCGTCACCCGCATTTATAACAGGCACGCTTGCGTTATTAGCCGCAACCAATGCCGCGCCCTCTTTTGGATGACGCATTGCGATAATATCTGCATAACAACTGACAGTCTTTGCCGTGTCAGCTATACTCTCGCCCTTTGCGGCAGATGAACTGTTTGACTCAGAAAAGCCTAATACATTGCCACCGAGCTCATACATAGCCGCCTCAAAACTAAGTCGTGTTCTGGTAGATGGCTCAAAAAATAGGGTTGCTAATTTTTTTCCATCGCAAATATGCGCGTATTTTTTAGGATTGTCAATTATATCGAGTGCTGTGTCAATAAGCTCATCAAGCTCTTTTACAGTAAAATCCAAAATATCAATTACGCTTCTCATTTTTTTCTCCTTTTTAAAGAGTAATTATTCTTTTGCACCGTTTATTGCAAGATAATTTCTAATTCTTTCTACATTTTCAGCGTTAGCAGGGTCTTCTTCAAGATATTCGATAATATCGTAAACGTCAACTACAGAATATACGGGGAATCCGTACTCCTCGCCTACCTCTGCCATAGCAGATTTTTCGGTTTGTCCTTTTTCTTTACGGTCAACCATTACAAATGTTGCCGCAACCTTGGTGCCTTTAAGACCTGAAAGAATAGCCATGCTTTCACGAATGGCAGTTCCTGCAGTGATAACATCCTCAACAATAACAATTTCCTCGTTTTGTTGCGGCTTATAGCCAACAAATACACCGCCTTCGCCATGGTCTTTTTCTTCCTTTCTATTAAAGAAGAAAGGAACATCAAGACCTTCTTTTGAAAGCGCGCAAGCAACCGATACAGCAATCGGAATACCCTTGTATGCAGGTCCGTAAAGAACTGTACGCTTGTTACCAACTTTTTCAAAATAAGCCTTTGCGTAAAATTCGCCAAGCTTTGAAATCTGGTCGCCTGTCTTTATATCGCCTGCGTTTATAAAGTAAGGAATTTTTCTACCCGATTTAGCGGTAAAATCACCAAATTTTAAAACACCTGCATTTTCTAAAAACTGTATAAATTCTCTTTTATATGCTTCCATCTTAATTCTCCTTAAGCTATAAATTCAGACACACAACGCTCGTAAGCGGCAACTGGGTCCTCAGCCGCTGTAATAGGACGACCAACAACTATATAGTCACTACCGATTTTGTTAGCTTCGGCAGGTGTCATAACACGCTTTTGGTCACCAACATCGCCATCTGCAAAACGAACACCGGGTGTTATTGTCAAGAAATCTGCGCCGCAACGCTCGTGTACTTTACCCGCTTCAAGAGGTGAACAAACAACACCGTCAAGTCCCGCTTTTTTAGCATTTGCAGCATAGTGCATAACAACCTCATCAATAGGTTCTTTTATAAGAAGGTCATTTTCCATACTTTCTTGGTTTGTAGAAGTAAGCTGTGTTACGGCGATAAGCAACGGTCTTGTACCGTCAGGTCTGGTAAGTCCTTCGATTGCGGCTTCCATCATAGCCGTTGTACCGCTTGCGTGAAGATTAGTGATATCTACATCAAGATTTGATAATACGCTCATTGCTTTTTTTACGGTATTTGGAATATCGTGAAGCTTCAAATCAAGGAAAATCTTGTGTCCGCGTTTTTTTATCTCCTTAACAATGGATGGGCCTTCCGCATAAAAAAGCTCCATACCTATTTTTACAAAAGGTTTACGGCCGGTAAATTTGTCAAGAAATTCGAATGTTTTTTCCGCGCTGGCGAAATCGCAAGCAATAATTACGTCCTTACCCATTATTTAACTCCTCCTATAATATCACTTAAATTTTCAATTCCATATTTATCCATAACGCGTGGCAAATCATTAATTATGTCACGGCAAGCATACGGATTTATAAGGTTAGCGGCGCCAACCTCTACAGCAGTAGCTCCTGCAAGCATCATTTCAATTACGTCTTCAGCGCTTGATACGCCACCCATACCAATTACGGGGATATTAACAGCGTTTGCAACTTGATAAACCATACGGACCGCTACAGGAAAAATTGCAGGTCCCGAAAAACCACCCATCTTGTTTGCGATTACGGGTTTTCTGGTTTTAAGGTCAATTCTCATACCAAGCATTGTATTTATAAGACTAATGCCATCAGCGCCCGCATCTTCGCAAGCCTTTGCGATTGCTACAATATCGGTAACGTTAGGCGATAGTTTTACTATTACGGGCTTGGTTGTAACGGCTTTAACAGCCCGAACAACCTCTGCAGCCGCCTCGGGACTTGTACCAAAGCTCATACCACCGCCGTGAACATTAGGACAGCTGACATTAACCTCAAGCCAGCCAACCTGTTCCTCTTTGTCAAGCAACTCGCAAGTATAGGCATAATCATTAACCGCAAAGCCGCTAATATTTGCCATAACTTTTTTATTAAAGCATTGTTTAAGTTTCGGTAGTTCCTCGGCAATCACCTTTTCAACACCTGGATTTTGAAGTCCTACGGCATTTATCATACCAGCCGTACACTCTGCAATACGCGGTGTTGGATTGCCAAAACGAGCATCCTTTGTGGTGCCTTTGAAAGAAAATGTACCAAGTAGGTTTATATCATAAAGTTCGGCAAATTCATAGCCAAAACCAAATGTACCCGAAGCAGGAATTACAGGATTATCAAGCTCTAATCCGCAAAGATTAACCTTTAATCTTCCCATAGAATTTCCTCCTTTTTCATAACAGGACCATCTTTACATATGCGCTTATAGCCTGCAATGGTTTTGCAACTGCAGCCCATACAAGCGCCAAAGCCGCATCCCATACGTTCTTCAAAGCTCATCTGACCGCTTGTAGAAGATGTTTTATAAATCGCTTTAAGCATAGGTTCGGGTCCACAGGTGTAAAAATACGTGTAATTTTGGGGATATGCGTTGGTTACAAAGCCCTTTACACCGTAACTACCGTCAACAGTGGTAACTGTTACATTACAGCCTAAATCCTTAAATTCTTGCTCGTAAAAAACTTCGCTCGCAGTATTAAATCCGAGTATAACCGATACATTTTTACCTTGCTTTACGAGTTCTTTAGCAAGCATATAAAGCGGCGGTACACCAACCCCTCCGCCTAAAAGCAGTGGCTTATCACCCGAATACGACAAATCATATCCGTTTCCAAGACCGGTAAGTACGTCAAGCGTGTCGCCAACCTGCATTTCAGACATCTGCTCTGTACCCTTACCTACAACCTTATATATAATTGTAACTGACAAATCGTCTTTATCACACACCGATATAGGACGGCGAAGATAAAGCCCGTCGAGCTGAATGTTAATAAACTGACCGCAAGCGGTGATGTCGGAGGTGTCACCGACAAGCACCATCTTATAAACATTGTCAACTAATTTTGTGTTTTCTGATATTTTAAAAATACCTTGTTTCATTACAAAACCTCAATTTATGCATCAATAGTTGAAATTGTTAGTGTTGTTTCCTCAAGTACATCAATTAAAACTCTTACGGTATCAAGTGAAGTAAATATTGTTACATTGTTTTCGGTAGCAAGGCGGCGAATTTGTTGTCCGTCACTTGCCTGTGCCGATGCGGCAATATCCTTTGTGTTGATAACGTAGGCAATGTGTCCTTGACGGATTGCATCAGGTATCTCGTCCGGATCTTCACTGATCTTCTTGAGTACATGAGTACGAATACCGTTTTCTTTAAGGAATGCGGCAGTACCCGCTGTAGCCTCAATATTAAAGCCAAGGTTATAGAAACGACGAATAAGCGGTAATGCCTCTGGCTTATCCTTGTCGGCAACAGTTACAAATACCGTACCGTAGTTTTGTAAGTGTGTACCCGCTGCCTGAAGAGCTTTATATAACGCGCGATTAAGCTTGTCGTCATAACCTATCGCTTCACCTGTAGACTTCATTTCAGGGGAAAGATACGCATCAAGTCCTTTGATTTTATTAAATGAGAACACAGGAACCTTTACATAGTAACGGTTCTTTTCTTGTGGATATAAGCTGAATATTCCCTGTTCTTTAAGTGATTTTCCAAGAATTACCTCGGTCGCAATATCAGCCAAAGAATAACCTGTTGATTTTGAAAGGAATGGTACAGTTCGTGATGAACGCGGATTAACCTCGATGATATAAACATCATCATTTTTGTCAACTATGAACTGTATGTTATAAAGACCTATAATACCTATGCCCAAGCCTAACTTTTTAGCATATTGTAATATAGTACCGCGAACCTTATCAGAGATACTGAATGTGGGGTAAACACTTATAGAGTCGCCCGAGTGAATACCCGTACGTTCAACAAGCTCCATAATACCAGGTACGAATACATCGTGTCCGTCACAGATGGCGTCAACCTCAACCTCTTTACCTTGAATGTATTTATCAACAAGAACAGGTTTATCGGCATCAATTTCAACAGCAGTTTTAAGATAGTGTCGTAATTGTTCCTCATCGGCTACAATCTGCATAGCTCTACCACCCAAAACAAAGCTTGGGCGCACAAGTACCGGATAACCTATTTCAGCCGCCGCAGCAACACCGTCTTCAATTTTAGTAACCGCTCTTCCCTTTGGCTGAGGAATATTAAGTTCCTGCAATATTTTTTCAAAGCTATCGCGATTTTCTGCTCGTTCAATAGCGGCGCAGTCTGTACCAATAATCTTAACACCGCGATCCATAAGCGGCTGCGCCAAATTAATCGCTGTCTGACCGCCAAGTGATGCTACAACACCCTCGGGCTGTTCAAAATCAATTATTGCCATTACATCTTCGGGGGTAAGCGGCTCAAAATAAAGCTTGTCAGCAGTTGTGTAGTCGGTAGACACGGTCTCGGGGTTGTTGTTTATAATAATCGCCTCATAACCGTTCCTTTTAATAGTCTGCACTGCGTGAACAGTCGAATAGTCAAATTCTACACCCTGACCTATACGGATAGGACCAGCGCCTAAAACTACTATTTTACGCTTGTCGGTAAGGCGTGATTCATTCTCGCCTGTGTACGATGAATAAAGATATGCTATATATTTACCTGTGTGAAGCGTATCAACCATCTTGAAAATAGGCACTATGCCATTTTCTTTACGCATCTTGTAAATATCTGTTTCAGGCATACTCCATACCTTTGAAATATACTCATCGCCCAAGCCCATAATTTTAGCATTTTTTAGTGTTTCTACATCACCAATATTATTTTTTACAAGCGCTTCCATATCAACAATACGCTTAAATGATTCAAGGAATAATGGTGTAATCTTGGTTACGTCGTGTAGCTTTTCTATGTTTGCGCCGCGGCGAAGCATCTCAAAAACGGCATAAATATTATCGTCCTGAAATCCGCCAAGATATGATAATATTTCTTCATCACTCATATTATCAAACTTTGCAACGTGGAAGTGGCATACACCGGTTTCAAGCGAGCGAACTGATTTGAGCAAGCACTCTTCAAGGGTAGATCCGATACCCATTACCTCGCCTGTAGCCTTCATTTGAGTACCGAGTGTGTTAGGCGCATCAGCAAACTTGTCAAACGGAAAACGTGGGAATTTTGCAACAATATAGTCAAGTCGTGGCTCGATTGCTGCAGTACCTCCCGCAACAGGAATCTCTTCAAGAGCCATACCAAGAGCAATTTTTGCAGTAACTCGCGCTATTGGGTAACCGCTCGCTTTTGAAGCAAGCGCCGAAGAACGTGACACACGTGGGTTAACCTCTATAAGATAATACTCACTGCTATAAGGATTAAGCGCAAATTGAACGTTACAGCCACCCTCAATTTTAAGCTCACGAATAATTTTAATCGCACTGTCGTTAAGCATTTTAAGGTCGTGGTCATTAAGAGAAAGAATTGGCGCTACAACTGCAGAGTCACCTGTGTGAACACCTACAGGATCAATATTTTCCATACCGCAAATGGTAATAGCATGGTCGTTTGAGTCACGCATAACCTCAAATTCAATTTCCTTGTAGCCTTTAACGCTCTTTTCAATAAGAACCTGATGCACGGGTGAGAGTTTAAAGGCGTTAAGACCAATCTCAACAAGTTCATCCTCATTATATGCAAAGCCGCCACCTGTACCGCCCAGAGTAAACGCAGGACGTAAAACCACAGGATAACCTATTCTTTTAGCGGCTTCCTTTGCTTCGTCAATGCTGTATGTGATTTCAGAAGGAATTACAGGCTCACCAATTGATTCACACATCTCTTTAAATAGTTCGCGGTCTTCGGCGCGTTCTATACTCTCGCTTGAAGTACCGAGCAGCTCTACGCCGCATTCCTTAAGAATACCTTTTTGTTCAAGCTGCATAGCAAGGTTAAGACCTGTTTGTCCGCCGATTCCAGGCACAATAGCGTCGGGACGCTCATAACGTAAAATCTTTGCCATATATTCGAGAGTAAGCGGCTCCATATAAACCTTGTCCGCAATTGAAGTGTCGGTCATAATAGTAGCAGGATTAGAGTTGCACAGTATTACCTCATAGCCCTCTTCTTTAAGCGCCAAACACGCCTGTGTGCCTGCGTAGTCAAACTCAGCCGCCTGACCTATAACTATAGGACCTGAACCTATAATTAAAACCTTTTTAATATCAGTTCTTTTAGCCATTTTTTATTCCTCCTGAATATATATTGAATTATCTTTATATGCAATTTTACCGCCGCAAACCGTCATATAACATTTGCCGTAAAGTTCATGATTTTCAAACGGCATAGCCTTTCCCTTTGATAAAAAATCATCGGAATTCACCGTGATTTTTTCATCAAGGCGCCAAACGGTATAGTCATTATCATTTAGTGGTATATTAAAACGCTTACGGGCGTTAAAACATAACAAATCAATCAATCTTTCAAAAGTAATAACATTATTTTTTACAAAATACGTGTAAAGCAGCTGAAATGCTGTCTCAATACCTACAATTCCAAACGCGCTTTTTTCGAGTCCCTTACTCTTTTCATCATTACTGTGCGGCGCGTGGTCGGTAGCAATCATATCAATCGTGCCGTCTTTTATACCCTCTATAAGCGCTAATCTGTCTTCACGAGAACGTAGCGGAGGATTCATTTTAAACCTGCCGTCTTCTTGCAAATTACTGTCATCAAGTATAAGATAATGCGGTCCCGTCTCACAAGTAACGTTCAAGCCTTCGGCTTTCGCCTCACGTATCAGTTGGACGCTTTCTTTGCACGAAATATGACATACGTGATATGCGCAGCCCGTTTCCCGAACAAGCTCTAAATCACGTTTTATCTGCGCCCATTCACTCTCAGAACTAATTCCTTTATGACCGTGTGTTTTTGCGTATTCACCGTCGTGTATATAACCGCCGCGAAGTAATGAATTATCTTCGCAATGCGCTACAATTATTTTGCTCAAAGACTTTGCTTTAAGCATTGCCTTACGCATAAGCTCACGTGACTGCACACCGCGTCCATCGTCAGAAAAGGCAATACAATCTGTCGCCATTTTATCCATATCAGAAAGTTCTTGTCCGTTTTGACCAACTGTTATTGCGCCATATGGGTAAACGTTTATTACAGCATCTTGGTTTATGATATCAAGCTGCTGTTTCAAATGCTCGACGCTGTCAGGTACAGGATTAAGATTTGGCATTGTACATACAGCCGTATATCCTCCGTGTGCCGCCGCATGCGAACCACTCGCAATTGTCTCTTTATAAGAAAAACCCGGCTCACGAAAATGCACATGCACATCGCAAAAACCGGGTAAAATAAAATAATTATTTTGTATGTCGGCAAAAAAAGGTGACAAAACCGCCTTGTTGGTAGCAAGGTCAATGCTTTTTAGAAATTCAGGTTTATGAACGTTGTTATTAGTTCGCATTGCCATTATTAAACCATCCTTTCATATTTTGTACTTAAATACATACAATGCCGTATTTTTATCTTATGTATTCTACCATAATCGCAATATCTTGTCAATCAAAAACCATTAAAAATTTGCATAAATTTTAATTTTATGATTGTCCCGTTTCATATATTTTTTACAAGGGGGATTTATATGTTTTTAGAACTATTGACACAAATTGTATCCAACTTGTTTTATTTAGCGCTCCACGTAACAGGCGCAGGAGCTTTTCCGCCTCCGCTTAGTTCAAAACGCGAAGCAGAATTGCTAATTCTTAAAGAACAAGGCGACGAAATAGCAAAAAACGAGTTGATTGAACACAATCTTCGTCTTGTAGCGCATGTGGTTAAGAAATATTATACGGTGGATGAACAGGACGACCTGATATCCATTGGTACAATCGGTCTTATAAAAGCGGTAAACACTTTTAAATCTGATAAAAAAATAAGGCTTGCCACGTACGCTGCGCGCTGCATAGAAAACGAAATTTTAATGCACTTCAGAAATAACAAAAAGTATGCTCAGGACGTTTACATAAGCGACCCGATTGATACAGATAAAAACGGTAATACGCTCACCCTTATAGATATTATTGCCGATGAAGCCAATATTGAAGATGAAATTGACACAAAGATAAAAATACAAAAACTGCGAGGTATTTTAAACGGTACGCTTGATGAAAGAGAAATGCAAATTATAAATATGAGATATGGTTTAGGCGGTGAAAATGAGCAAACTCAACGTGAAATTGCAAAAAAACTCGGAATATCACGTAGTTACGTATCACGAATCGAAACCGCGGCACTTGAAAAATTACGCAATAAATTATAACGATGGTACACTTCTTTAGAGCGTACCATCGCTGTAAATCAAATAACAATATTGGAATTTATTTAATTAAAAACTTTAAAGTAGCTTCTGCATCGGTCACCTTGGAGCCTAAATTAATGACAATTACATTACCCGACTTGACCTGTAATTCGATATATTTACCTGTGCCATCAGATTTTAATTCATCATCAATATCAGTACTGCGTTGCGCAGAATTACTATTATTGGTAACCATTAAAGTACCGGTATCGGTTCCGCTTAAAAGATAAAATTTAAGAGTACCATCCTTAACGGCTTTGTATTCATACCAATAGCCATCCTCGTCGCCGGGATTAATAGTAATGTTAAATTCCTCGCTTATAGATTCAATTTTTTCCTTGTTATCCCATGTGCCTAAGGGACTTGCAAGATTGCAAGTAAAGCTTTCCGGCTTCGAACTGTTGTTAATTATTTGAAACGCAATTTGCGTGCTTGCAAGTGCATGTTCGTCCGATTCAACCAAAAAGCGAACCTCGCCATTTTTTGATTCATAAGTTTTATTATTGCATACAACACTTACGTTTGAACTTTTGATAGTAAAATATTTACCAATTGCACCTCTAACTTTATAATTTACAGACTTACCGGCAGCAATCCAAACGGTTGTAAAATTACCGGTTTTTGAATTGGGCGAAGTTTCAAAATCACCCGATTCGTAAACGGTTATTTTTTCTCCCTCTGGGGTTTCAATTTCATTTTTTACTGCCGAATCAGGATCAACAAAGGTAGCCGGCCCATCATCATTACCCGTGCCATCAGGATTGCCACCATCACCTACAGAAACAATATTTTCTGTAAAAATACTACTATCAACCGATGAAGAACCTTCATTACCGGAAGATGTGTCGCTATCGGTTGCCTCAGATGCTGTGCTATCGGTTGATTCAATATCACTGTCAGAGTTTTCTACAACATCAACAACACCGTAAACATTACTCGTAACATCGGAAGTATTAGATGATGAAGCGTTTTCCCCTACCTTGCGGCATCCCGCAAAGGTAGATAAAATCAAAAGAAAAGAAAGTGTAAGTGTAATAATTTTCTTAATATTCATTATTTTCTCCTACTTTTTTGAAATTTCAACTGTAAGTTCTTTAGCGCCTTTTTTTATCGGAATATAACTGTAACCGGTATATTCATAGCCTTCAGGACAAGAAAATACAGATAGTCTATAGCCTTCGGTTGCCACAAACGGAAAAGTGGCAATTCCCTCCTTGTTAGTGCGAGCTGTAACATACGAATCCTTCCTCAGCTTAAGAATAACACCCTCAACTTTATTTCCGTCACCGTCAACAACAGTAACTAAAAAACGCGCAGCAATATAGTTTACATCTTCCAAATCCGATGAATTTTTAGGATGTGAATTATCGTTGGCGCACGCGGAGAGGCAAAATAGCATTACAAGCACCAAACTTAAAGACAAAATTCTTTTAATGTTCATTGTATTTGCCTACTTTTTAGCGATCTCAAGTGTGTATTCTGTCGCGCCATCTTCAAGATATATTTCGGCATCTCCGGTATACTCGTATCCATCAGGACAAGACATAACAGATAATTTATAACCGTCTGTTATCTCAATGTTAAATATTGCAACACCATTGGCATCTGTGCGGGCAGGAATACATAATTCTTTACACAACTGAACCATTACACCTTCTACAATATTACCATCAACATCCTTAACTGTAACCTCAAATTTAGGAGTGGTTTCTTCCTTTGAAATAGCTTGTGAACTGTTGTTTTTATTATCAATTGGCTCATTAGCGTTAGAATCGTTAGAATCGCCACCGCAGGCGCAGAGGCAAAATACCATCGCAACCGCCAAAACAAAAGCTAAAAGTTTTTTCATAATTATCACCTTTCGATTATTTTATATCACCAATATTATTGATCGTGGTTTGCTTATAACCATCCGCAGTGAAAAAATCAAATATTTTTTCAAAAACACCGTCTTCGGTTACCGCGCCCATATGCATAAATGCAACAGAGCCGTATCGGTCAATTACAACGGTTGTTGGATATCCCCTTAAATCAAAGGCGGTTTGCCAAGCCATATCACCCGCTACCATAGGAATGGTAAGCTCATTTTGCTCGGCATATTTCTGAATTTTGTTTGCTTTATCACCAACAGGATTTATTGCAATAACAGCGACATCATCACTATATACATCATACGCTGTTTGTAAATACGGAAATTCCATTTTACAAGGACCGCAATTTATGAACCAGAAGTTGAGCACAATTGCTTTTTTTGTTTTAAGCAATTCCGAAAACGTATAGGAATTTCCCTCAACATCAGTAACGGTGTAATCACCCATATAATCCCCGAGATTATAACCGCTTGCAGATAGCTCGGCATCAGCAATAAGTCCGCCGCCGTTATCCGCACAACCGCAGATAGAAATCAAGGCAAAACACAGTAAAAGAGCAAAAACTCTTTTTAAAAAAGCACTCTTCATTACCGTATTACTCCGCATAGCAGCACATAAACAGCCATGCAATCTCAGCATTTATATCGGTCATATTATTACCGTCGGCATCCTTGAACATATAACCGTTATTTTCAATATCCCACCAGCCAACATATTCACCGCGCTGTTGGATAATATACTTAAGGTCATCAGTAAGCGGATAAACACCGTTGTCCTCATCAACGTACTCGATGTATTCAAGCAGACATTCTGAATAGCTTTCTTTTTTAACAAAATTATCGTCTTCGTCAAAGAAATATTTATTAACGCCCGAACGATCAAGCATTGTTTTGAAGCAAGCGATATATTTGCTGTCTTCAGCGAGACGAACCAGAACGATAGGTCCGTTTGCGTCATTTAAGTGATAATAACCGTCATTTTCATTTAACACAAGTTTATACGTGTCTGTTGAGGCGGTAAGATCAAATTCTTTAATCTTAGCGCCTGCAGGCAACTTGTAATCCTGAAGCTCAACTGTTTTCTGATATACAGTCCAAGGCTCATCTTCAATAGTTTTAACAGCATCGCCTAATCTGTTAATGCCCAAAACACAGTTTTTAGCCTTTTTATCAGCGTCAACACCAATAACAAATGTCGATGTACCTGTACCGTTTGTGCCAATCATACTTGATTTTACATTAATAGAAAACTTATTGTCTTTAACTTCGGCGGCTGAATTTTCCTGAACAAAATGAGGCGCGCCGTAATAACCTATAGTCACGTTTTTACCCTCGGGAATCGAAAACTCATAATTGCCCTCTTGGGTTGGTGTAAATAAGAAGTAATTACGGCTCTTTTCTTTCAATTCAACATAGGTGCAACCAACGTTAACGTTATACGCGTCAAATTCGTCATTACCTGCGTACAGCTTTTCGGGCTCGCCTGTAACCTTATATGCCAAAACAACATCTACCTCGTTTTTACGTGAAGTAAGTTTAATATCGGTATCATAATAATATTCGGTTTCATCATCGGCAAATTGAAGAACAACGTCATATTTGCCGTTTGTAAGTGACTTTGTAGCAGTACCCTGCTCATTACAAGACTGCATTGCAACTTGTTTTCCGCCCTGCATAAACTTAACAACAATACCCGAAGTGTAAGGATTGCCTAATGCGTCCTTAACGTTTACGGTATAATCCTTTTCGCCCTTACCGCAAGCGGTAAGGGTAAAAAGTGATAAAGTAAGTGCAGCAATTATAAACACAGAAAAAAATCTTTTAAAGTTTTTCATTATAATCATTCTTTCATTAAGAAATTAGTCATTGGCACCAAGATAATCGTAGTAATAGCAAATCTTTAACCAAGAATTTTCTACCTCTTCAAAGGTGTACTTATCCATAAGTTGCTGTAAAATCTCAGCAAGCTCTTCGTCAACAACAACGCAACCGTCAAGTTCGGTGCCTGATTTATCAATACGGCTTAGATATTTTTTAATATCTTCGGTAAGGTCATCGCCATCACCGTGATAACGGCCTGCAAAAATATCATCTATCTGATAAATTTCTGCATTTGCATCAAAATCCTCACCCCAGAGCTTTTCAAGGTATTCTTTTGTCTTTTCAACGTCGTTTCCGTTTTGCTTAAGGTATGCCAGAATTTCGCCGTCGGTTTCCGATTTACTGAAGTCAAAACCGCCCATATCAATCATTTCAACTATTGAATTACCGAAAACAGTAGTAAGACCGGTAAAATCGGCATAAATAAGACTACCGTCTTCAGAATCATAATACTTTCCATCTTTAAGTTTAGGTTTAATGCCACCTGCAATAATATCATACATCGCACTGCCTGTAGCGTCGGTATCATAGGTAAAGTAGCCGGGGGCAGCAAGACGGAACAACTTATGCGAAGCACCAATGTATTCTACATCATAGTTAATAGTACCTGTAGCATATACATCCCAGAATGCCATATTAATATAGTACGGTTTTCCCGCCTCCATATAGTAAACCATTGAGCAGTTGTTAGAATCGGTATACATTCTTTCATCGTGCTCGTATGTATAGATAATTTCACCGTCTTTATTGAAAATCCAGGCATCAATACCGTCTTGATAATCACTCTTTGAGGTAAAGCGGTAAACACCCGACTGTGTAGGTACAAATTCAGAGAACATACCTCTTGGAATTATAGCGCGATCATAATAGAAATTGTTGGTTGGAACATTTTTACCAACCGTTGTTTTAAGGGCACTAAAGGTTGAAAGACCTTTTATTGGGTCAGCAAGTTGAGAAGCGCCCTTACCGTATGCTTGATAATATTTGCACATCTTGAGCCATTCGTTTTCATCATCTTCAAAGCCCGCAACACGAGCTACCTGCTTAAGCATTTCTGCAAGCTCTTTATTTACAGTACATACACCATGAATGCTTGAATTAGATGCATAGGAGAAGTATTGAACCATACCTAAACCGTCTTCTTCAACCTTGTCGTAAAGGCTCACACCGTCTTCGTCGGCATCACCATTGGTAACAATTTGCTGAACAGATTCTTCCTCGTTGAAAGGAGTATAGCCCATAAGATCTGCTAAAAGCAGCGGTCCGTTTTCGCTTCCTACATGATAATAACCGTCATTTTTGTTGAATACAACATCAACGTAACTAAAATCACCGTTATCATCAGCGGTAGCAGCATATCGTGGTAAATATGTAGCGGTATCTATTTGTGACTGGTCAACTACACGCATATTATCAATATATACGGTGTCATCGCCCTCGGCGCCGTCCTCGTCCTTTATAAAGCAAAGGGCGATTTCATATGTGCCGTCCTTATCAGCAACACAAGGATAGCAGGATTTCCACTCTTCAGGAGAAGAAACACCTGAAATCTGGAAAATATCCTCGTCATTTACAATAACGTACATTACGTCGCAACCAAGCTCGGAAGATACAAGATAATCAAAACCTACAGCCTGACCCGCTTTAAGCTCAATGTCAGCATAAAGTATTGCATAAGAACTGTCAATACCCGTATTAGAAGCGTAAATGCAAGAACGACCCGATTTTTCACCGATTATAAATGGCCAGATATATTCTGCATTTTCATCCTCGGTTTCAGGACGGTAACTAACATTAAAGGTACCCGAATTTATCGTAGCGGCAATTTCATCCGAAGAAGGCATTTCGTACGTAGGTTTGATCTGTGTTACAAGATCTCCAATGCCGCCCTCGCAAAGCTTTTGTTTATACGGATCTGCTGTAAAATGGTCAAACGCGCAAACCCATGGTCTTTTGCTTGTAATCGCGCCCGATTCCACAAGACAGATAACACCGTATTGGTCAATAAAGACAGATGTTGGATAACCCGTTACACTAAATGTGTTTGCCCAAGAAGACGGACAAGCAGCCATATTAAAGGAATAACCGTACTGTTTTTGGAAGGAATCAACAGCATTGTTGTCTTCCATTGGATTAAGAGCGATAATTTCTACGTTATCCTTATAATCCTTGTATATTTCGTCCATCAATGGAAATTCTTCAAGACACCAGCTGCAAGTGGTATACCAAAAGTTAAGCACAACCAACTTTTTCTCTTTTAATACCTCTGACAAGGTAATTTCGGTACCATCAGGCTTCATAACGGTAAAGTCATACATTACGTCGCCAAGAGCCAAGCTTGCTGTTGAAAGGTCGGCGTCGGTAATAAGCGATGAGGTAAGCACAATATCCGCAGTAACGCCGTCAAATTTGTAGCTTTCCTTAACGTCATAGCCCTTTGTGACACTCTGTAAAACGATGGAGTAATCAGCGCTTTCGTCGAGATTAAATGTGGCTGTACCGTCGTCATTTGTCTTGGTGTAATCGAGCATATCACTAAGACTGTCATCAGCATATATGTATACGTCCAGGTCTGACATAGCCATACCGCCCGCGGTTTTAACGTTAACCGTATAAAGCGTATCACCCTGCGGTCTGTCAAACTCGGTTTCACCGTCGCCCGCTTTACTAAGTACCAAAAGCACCGTTGTGGCAATAATAGCGACAACCAATACGGCAGCAACGATAATAAAAAGAACTTTTTTAGCCTTTATAAACTCCCAAGCCTTTTTACAAAGCTGTACGCTTTTGTTAAAGAAACTTTTAATTTTTTCCATAACTCCTCCTGCGTGAATAACTATAATTTTATTAAGGCATACCACGCCTAATTATTCAATATATTTTAACATACAAAACATATTTTCGTCAATATTAAAATACAATTATTTTTCAAAAAAAATTAACCCGACACAAAAATGTCGGGTTAATTTAAAGAATACCTGTAAAATCAAAATTGGGTATAAAATTTTTATCGGCGCTTGAACGCTCCTGTATATAGCAATTCAGAAAACCGCTATCTAAAATATAATCAGTAACCTTGTTATATTCCCGCGCGGTAACCCTGCGGTTAATCACAGGCATATCGGCAGCCTTCCCCAATGGCAGATACTGACTCATAATGCTGAAATATGCATTTGGTATGTTTTCTCTCACCCAATCAAAAACGGCAATGGCATCACGTGTTGCGGCGGGCAAAAGCAGATGTCTTACAATAAGTCCTTTTTGCATAATATCATCACAAAAAACAAATTCATTTTGCTGGCGGTATGCTTCAAACAACGCATTTTTACATACGTTGGCATAATCGGTTGCATTGGAATAAAGACGCGCCTTACTATCATCAATATACTTAAAATCCATTAAATATATATCAACGTAACCCTGCAATTTTTTAAGTGTATCTACGCTTTCGTATCCGCTTGAATTATAAACGATAGGAATACTCGGCTTATAAATATCAAGAGCAGCAATTATACTATCTACAAAATGTGTAGGTGTTACAAGATTTATATTGTGCGCGCCCTGTGCTTCAAGACTTTTGAATATATCTACAAGTTCATTAACGGATATTGTTTTTCCTTTGTTTTTTGCGCTTATATCATCATTCTGACAAAAGACGCAGTGCAGTGAACATCCGCTAAAGAAAACCGTTCCTGATCCGTTTTTGCCACTGATACATGGCTCTTCCCAAAAATGTAAAGCCGCACGCGCAACAGTCGGTAACTCAGGCATACCGCATACACCGCCTACGTTACCACTTTTGGTGCGAAGCGCGTTACACTGTCGTGGGCACTGATTGCACAGCATCGTGATTCTCCTTGGTTTGCTTTACCTTTGGCTCTAATATCCGTCGTTTAACAATTAAATTATCATACGTCTTTTTATAGCTTACGCGACATACGTATTTTTTACCGCAATCAGTACATACAAAATTTGCATTAAACCAATTGTTGTGATAACGCCATTTGGTAAGACGCTTCATTTTGCTTTCGCATTTTTCACAGTAAAAATCAAGCGTTTTTTTGTCAATAAGGTTATCGCTGATACGGCTGATATAATACGGCTTAAAATACAGTTCATTATAAAACTCGGGGCTTGAAGCGTCTTTTATAAGATTTTCAAACGCCGCCTCGTTATAATGCTTTTTAAGCAGCGCCGCGCAAAGCAGACTGTCGTCCTTTGCGGTATGTAGATCATAGCTTTCGGTGGTAATACCCAAAAGCTCTGCCGCGTGGGATAGCGATATCTGAGATTTTATTTCGTGACCCAAAAGCCGCAACTCGCCCTGAATAAACTTTTGCAAATCAAGATATTTATCTATCCTGAATTTTTTACCACTCATCAGATATTTCTCGTTTTCTGCGATGGTATAAAGGTCAGAATTGCTCCAAGTGATAGTCACTGTATCGTAACCAAGCCAGGTATTGTATTTGTCTACCGCATCACCAAGAGATATGCCGTCAAGCATCATTTCTTTGGTGATACCCGTAAGCTCAACAAAGCGTCTTGATACCCTTTTAGAAATAGATGATTTTACCGTAACGTCAAAAATATCAACAATATTAAGATTTTCATCAAGCTTTACAGCGCCTATCTGTAAAATTTGATTTACAAACCGCTTGTATAGCTTGTGATAAGCGCTGTCCCATTCCATATCAAGTATTACGTAATGCATCAGCGATTTTTCGCCTCATATTTCATACGTAATTCTTTGTTAAGTATTCTTTTACGGATACGGATATTGTTTGGGGTAATCTCTACAAGCTCATCATCCTTGATAAAATCAAGCGACTGTTCAAGACTCATAATAGACGGCGGCACGAGTTTTAGCGCGTCGTCAGAGCCCGAAGCACGTGTATTTGTAAGGTGTTTTGCCTTGCAGACGTTACATACAATATCCTCACTCTTGGGACTTTCACCCACTATCATTCCCTCATATACAGGCACACCTGCGCCTATAAACAAGCGACCGCGGCTTTGGGTGTTAAAGAGTCCGTAACCCGTGCTCTCACCTGTTTCGTGTACAATGATAGAGCCTGTATTACGCTGCTCAATATCGCCTTTATATTCCTCATATCCATTAAATATATGATTCATAATGCCATTACCATTTGTATCGGTCATAAACTGCGAACGGTAGCCAAGTAATCCACGTGCAGGGATTAAAAACTCAAGATGCGACATACCGCCCTCGCGCGTACCCATATTTTGCAGTTCGGCATGTCTGGTACCAAGGCGCTCCATAACAGAGCCAACGTACTGTTCGGGTACCTCTATCATAAGCAGTTCTATGGGCTCTAAAAGCTTGCCGTTTTCGTCGTGCTTATAGATAACGTTAGGCGGAGATACCTGAAATTCATATCCCTGACGTCTCATTGTTTCAATAAGTATTGAAAGATGCAGTTCGCCTCTGCCGGACACTTTAAAGGTATCTGCGCTGTCGGTTTCTTCAACGCGCAGACTTACGTTGGTAAGCACCTCCTTAAAGAGTCGCTCGCGCAGATTACGTGACGTTACGTATTTGCCGTCCTTACCCGCAAAGGGCGAATTGTTTACCATAAAATTCATAGCCAAGGTAGGCTCATCAATCTTTACAAACGGTAGTGGTTCTATACACTCGGTATCGCAGGCACTCTCACCAATTTCAAGCTCGCTTATACCTGCAACCTGAATAATATCACCAACAGTAGCAGTCTCTACCTCTGTACGTTTAAGACCTTGGTACATAAACAACTTTGCAATTTTAACCTTGGAATTTGTACCGTCCTTGTGACAAAGAGCTACAGTCTGTCCAACCTTAACGGTACCGCGAAGCACACGGCCGACACCTATTCGACCGATATAATCATCATACTCAATATTGGTAAATAAAATCTGTAAAGGACCGTCTGAGTCGCCAACGGGCGCATCTATTTCCTTTACAATCTCTTCAAATAAAGGTTTCATATCGGTACCCGCAATATCGGGTGCGTAAGTTGCATAGCCATCGCGACCCGATGCAAATACAACGGGGAATTCAATTTGGTCTTCATCGGCACCAAGCTCGATAAATAAGTCAAGCACCTCGTCTACAACCTCAATAGGTCGCGCCATTGGTCTGTCAATTTTATTTATAACAACGACTGCTTTTTTGCCAAGCGCCAAGGCTTTTTTTAGCACAAAGCGCGTCTGCGGCATACAGCCTTCAAAAGCGTCGACCAACAATAAAACACCGTCAACCATCTGCAAAATACGCTCAACCTCGCCGCCAAAATCGGCGTGTCCGGGAGTGTCAATAATATTGATTTTTATTCCGTTATACATAACGCTTGTATTCTTGGAAAGTATGGTTATGCCGCGCTCGCGCTCAAGGTCATTCGAGTCCATTACACGTTCGTCAACCGACTCGTTATCGCGGAATGTACCGCTCTGACGAAGCAGTTGGTCAACAAGCGTTGTCTTACCGTGGTCAACGTGAGCAATGATTGCAACGTTTCTTATATTTTCCCTTTTTTCTAATGCCATTTAAAAGTCCCCTAAACACATAAAATTTATTTTGTAAAATCCGTTTAATTACCACAAATAAAACCTATAAACAATTTCAATTATTATATCATAACAAATACTTAATTTCAATAACAGTTGACAACTAATTTTATTTTTATTACAATATTCAAGAAGATTTTTGAGAGGTAATTTAATGAATATTATTTTTCACACTTTAGGTTGTAAGGTCAATCAATACGAAACCCAAACGATACGCGAAGCGTTATTAAATATAGGGCACACAAGTGATAAATTATTACCCGTCGATGCAGTGATTATCAACTCTTGTACTGTCACCGCAGAAAGTGACCGAAAAACACGTCAGCTTGTCCGTCGTATGCGCCGTGATTATCCAAATGCAATAATTGCACTTACAGGTTGTATGGTGCAGGCTTTTCCAGATGAGGCAAAAAAATTGCTTGAAGCCGATATCGTTACCGGTAACCGTGACGTTTTAAAAATCGTAGACGCTATTAACCAATATGATAATAAACGCATTTTCAAAATTGACGAGCATCAAAGCGGTGACCCTTATAACACAATCGGACTTAGTAGTTTCAACGAGCGCACTCGCGCTTTTATGAAGATACAAGACGGCTGTGACAGATTTTGCACTTACTGCATTATCCCATTTGCACGCGGCAGAGTTCGTTCGCGCGCTGTAAGCGATATAAAATCCGAGGCCGAAAGACTTGCAAAAAACGGGTTTTGTGAAATTGTACTTGTAGGTATAAATCTTACCTCATACGGCAAGGGTGAGAATTTTGACCTATGCGATGCGGTTGACGCAGTATGCGAGGTAGACGGTATCAAGCGAGTTCGACTTGGCTCTTTAGAACCCGACCACATAACCGATGAAATGTTAAACCGTTTCAAATCACAGCCAAAATTTTGCCCACAATTCCACCTATCTTTACAATCGGGTTGTGATGAAACGCTAAAGCGTATGAACAGACACTATGATTCGGCTTTTTATGAGAATTTAGTAAATCGCATACGAAGCATCTTTGATAACGCTGCAATAACTACCGATATTATGGTAGGCTTTGCAGGCGAAACCGAAGATGAATTTAATAATAGCCTTGACTTTGCTAAAAAAATCGGCTTTGCAAGAGCACATATCTTTGCATATTCCCGTCGCAGCGGTACTGTGGCTGCAGGGCTTAAAGCACATGTCAGTAACGCCGAAAAGCAGGCACGCGCTCACATTATGTCACATGCCACCAAAAAAACCGAAACCGAATTTTTAAAATCTCAGATTGGTAACGTCTACCCCGTTTTATTTGAAACGCAGGAAAACGCTCAGGCAGAGGGCTACACCCCAAACTATACAAGAGTTGTTGTAAACACACAAACGTCTCTTACAGGTCAAATTTCAGACGTTTTAATTAAATCTGTTAAAGATGATTACTGTATCGGAGAGATTATATAAATTAAGCGGGGTTTATACCCCGCTGTTTTAGATTTTATTCAAAAAAGCCTTGACAAAATCACCCTTTTATTATATCATATTTGATATGCCGCTGTGGTGGAATAGGCAGACACAAGGGACTTAAAATCCCTCGGTAGCGATACCGTACCGGTTCAAGTCCGGTCAGCGGCACCAAAAAATCCTAAATGCGAAAGCATTTAGGATTTTCTCATCTCATCTATTAACTTAAACAAGTTTTATCCAGCTTTCAACTGCAATCTGATTTTATCACTAATCATTGCAATAAATTCGGAATTGGTTGGTTTGCCCTTGTTATTTTGAACTGTGTAGCCAAAATATGCATTTAGCGTATCAATGTCACCACGATCCCATGCAACCTCAATTGCGTGACGAATTGCTCGCTCAACACGCGAAGAGGTTGTGTTATGCTTTTTTGCAACGGTTGGATATAATGTTTTGGTAATTGAACCTATTATTGTTTCATCCTTTACCGCCAGCATAATCGAATATCTTATGTATTGATAGCCTTTTATGTGAGCGGGTATTCCTATTTCATGTATAATATCGGTTATTCGAAGTTCAAGCTGTGTGTCAGTAACAACATTATCTTTCTTTATCAAAAGCGGAGAAACCTGATTTTTCCAATCGGATAACTGTATTATGCGCTGCGCCATCATATTCATATCAAAGGGTCTTAGAAAATAATATGACGCGCCTGCATTAAGAGTTTCCTTTTCAAGTCTTTGGTTATCAAAGCTTGACATTGCCATAACCATTGGTCTGTTAGCAGGCTCAACATCTTTTAAACTATTAAGCACACCAAGTATATCAAGTCCGGGCATAAAAACGTCTGCAATTATTACGTCGGGTTTGGTTTTCTGAAGCATTTTAACAACTTCATAACCGTCCTTTTCACACAATTCGACATTCATTCCGTAACTGTTCAATATCTTGGCACATTTTTGCCCAAAATCTGCTGTATCATCAGCGATTACTACGTTTAGTTGTTTTTTCATATTTAACAACTCCTTTCTTAAATTTACGATAAAATTTTACCATAATTTTCCTTATAAAACAATACTTCGCGGCCTGTTGCAAAGGAACTTTTCATCGCAAAAAAAAATAAAAAATATTACTTTTCATCATTAAAAAAAGACGAGATAATTCTTGATTTTATCAAAACTTACGAAAATTCTGTTTTTACATTTTTTAATAACTTTTTTTGACTCTTTTTTATACCAAAATTTTTTACATATAAGAAAACTCTACTTGCAACCAAAATGCAAGTAGAGTTTTCTTAGTAAATATAACTATTTTTCAAACAAATGAAATTCATTGTATATATTTTTTCTGCTATTGGCGCTATTTATTGTCGAGATACCGTCAAGCGAGCGCTTACCCATAATTACCATATACAAATATTTGCAAACGGTAAATAGCCAGCCAATCGGTAACAAAAGTTTTGATTTATTAACAAAACCAAACTCTATTTTTGTTTTTGCATTCATAGATGAAAACAACTGCAAAACAGGATTTCTTTTGCCTACAGTACCTTCTTTTCGGTCAGAAATATACTTTATCTGACTGTAACGTTCGGGGTCCTTATGACCAAAATTACCGCCATTTAAAATATCAATAATAATTCTATCAAGCAATTCATCATCTGCCTCGCCTGCCCACGCTTTTGCGTCACAACCTAAATATTTAACACAACATAAGGTCAGTAACTGTGCAAAGCGCCAGAGCCCAATTTCATTGAGCGGCTTTTCAAAAAGAGAGATAAACTCATCATCAGAAAAACTGTTTACAAACACCGCCCAGTCACAAAGATGACGAAGTCCAACACCCTCGTGTGTCAGGTGCGACGCCGTGTGGAGTAGCAAAATAAGCCCGTGATGAAATTTATCGGGCACTACGCAACTGCCATTTGCTGTTTCGTATTCCTGCACACTATCAAAAATATTAGAAAGATATTTATTGACGGTATCCCCTACCTCGCTTTGCGGAACACCATTAACACGGCGGTGCAGTTCACACGTAACACCGTCTTTTCGCTTGTACCCTATGTGCATATTGTCGCCATCAACATCGTCTGTGGTAATAAAGCCAATCGATTTTAAAAGTTTATCAGCTTTAGCAATATTTTCAGGACACACCAAAACGTCAACATCGCCCATCATACGAAGCATAGGTTCTTTATAGT
Organism: Clostridia bacterium; assembly: GCA_017442225.1. Lineage (GTDB taxonomy): Bacteria > Bacillota > Clostridia > Oscillospirales > Acutalibacteraceae > UBA737. Next base: position 97,419 of record JAFSAR010000010.1, on the reverse strand, counting down.
ATGATGCCGATGCAACACCCTTTAAAATTACATAAGGAATATTATTATCGCTTAAAACACGATGAATCTCGTTATGTGCATACTCAACACGGATATTTTTCGCGATAATTTGAGAAAAGGTTCTACCCTCGTTTACATCGCATTTATCTTTAATTAAAGAATATGCAATTGGAAATACGGTCTGCCTTTTTGACTCTTCGAGCAGTTTTTTACCATCAAATTCATCGGGCACAATGGTTTCTTTATCAAACAAAGATTTTGCACATAAATTCATAAGGAGCTTTTGATTATCATTAAATTTACTGTTCATCAAATTCTCCTTTCGATTTTTAAGAATGCAGATATATAGCAGATATGATAGCGTACCAACCGCCGCACCTAAAGTGTTCGCAATAACATCATCAGTCTCACAACGACCAAGATGATAATAATATTGCAAAAATTCAATCCCAGCCGAAAGCACCGCCGCAAAGCCAATTGTTATAAACACGTTTCGTTTATACGGCTTTTTAGACAAACAATGCGGCATACTAAGACCAAGTGGTACAAACAAAAAAACATTCATAAAAAAGGAACGTATCAACTCGGTATTACCATTATTTTTTAGTCTAAAAAACGTACAAAATGGAATAAGATTTATTTCTGTTTTGTCTGCATCTCGTATCAATGTATACAAAACAATAAAAACGATTGATGTGAATAAAAAAAACGTGTTAATTACCATCAATAATTTATCATTAATAAATCGTATTTTACTGTTAATAATTGCTACAAAGATAATGCAAATAGCCGTTATTAAAACCATATTTAAAATGTTTTGCTTATATACAAAATAATGCCAATTAGAAATAAAATTAACGTCTAATAAGTTTTTTAACATAACGTAATCCAATATTTTTTATATATTCAAATTCTTTAAATTTAAAAGTTAATAAAACAAATAAAATGTTAAATACTAATGAAAAAATAATTATATTAATTAAAAATCCAATCCAACCTTCAATTACTATTTTACCTATTACAAAGCTTGATACAAAATAGCAAAGTATAACAAGCGCTGTATATAAAAAGTATCTTAAATAATAGACAATGGGAGTCTTTTTGAACACGTGTTTATAAACTAAAAATGGATCTGAGATGCCAATTGTAAATATTCTTGCAATTGAAGTCGCAAACAAAATACCAAAAAGTCCCCATAGTTTTCCTAAATATATTGAAAGCCCTAAATTTATAAGTGTGGTAAATATAGGTACATATTTTGATTGCACAAACAAACCACAAGTTACGCGATATGTATAAGCCGCGTAATGTACTTGTCTTATATAAAGTTGCAACGCCACTGCAAAAACAACAAGTGTATCAAGCGCATATTGCGGTCCAACCCAAACAGAAATAAACGACTTAGAAAGGGCCATAATTCCCGAACAGGCAAAACCATAAGTCCACGCACTAACGAAAAGAGTTGTATTAAATATACCCTCTTTTTTCTTAATATCTGTTTCTGTATTAAGATTTCCAATGCTTGGAGTAAGTGCATTGGTAATAATTCCTAAAATAGTATTTATCGTTTCAGAAATAAGAGTGTAATTGGCATATCTGCCTGCGAGTTGCACACCTTTATCTAAAATTGCAGCAATCAAAACATTATCTGTTCCGTGAATTACCGCGTGGTTAAGTTTATAAATAGTGAGAGCCCCAACATCTTTTTTTATAGATTTTACAATACCTTTTTCTAATTTTGAATTTTTGTAATTCTTTAAAAAGGGATATATTCTATCAGCCTCACGAGCTACAAGAACATTTTCTATAATATGGCTTGTAATTTGTATAACTAAATACAAAACGTAATTGTGTGTAAGATATAAAAAAACAACCTGAAGCAAAATTTGTATAGTATGTGCAACTTGATGATAAATATTTGTTATGTGACTGCGTTGATCTGCGCTTAACAATGATTTTTTGTGCGCATTAAAATACGAAACTACCGTGCTTGCTAAAAAAAGAATGTAAAGTAAGTAAATACTTTCTTTAACATCAGGTTGATCTTTTATAAGATAATTCAAAAACGGTGCGATAGCTAAACCAACACCAGCAATAACAGTGCCAATAGCAAGATATGCTTTTTTATAAAAATTGACCAGTGCACCTATAAGTTCTTCATCATGCTCTTTAAGTGGCTTGTACAAATTATAAACAATTGCTGTACCAATACCTAACTCGGCAAAATTAAGAATTGTAAGTATATTACCAAAAATTCCGTTTACACCCAGATACGTTTCACCGAGTAATTTTATAAATACCGAACGAGAAACAAAACCCATTATAGTATTTATAAGTTGGCAAATTAAAGATACATTTATGTTTCTTACAACATTAGCTGTTCTACCTTTAGTGTTAAAACCGGTTTGAAAAAATTTCATAATTTTATCTCCACTATTTTATGACGATTCACACGCTCTTCTTCCGGTGGTAAAGTCAGATAGTCACCATATGCCGACTTAAGCCACTGCTCACTATTTGCGGGTGCAAAAAAGAAACAATTTTCAAATTCAATTTTCTTGAACGGCATATAAACATCTTCATCGAACAACAATTTTGAAGGCCCCAAATTACTAGCAAAACTGGTGTATTTTTTTGCATCAGTTTCCTCTTCGGATGTCATTACCTTTGTTCGAAATTGATCAAGTTTTTTTACGCTTAATAACCCCAAAACAAAGCATATAAGTCTTGTTTTCAATTTTGTTGGAGTTGATATTTTGAGTTTATAATTAATAACCGTAGTAAGTAAATTAAATGTATGCGCCCTACGTTTTAATTTATCAATATTTTTAACCCTATCTAAAGGAAACACATCGATCCAGACACCATGATTAATATCAAGATGCGCCATTGAAGGCTCTTTCATAACGGTACCACATTTTCTCACCTTTGCAATAGCAATTGGATACTGGTTATTTAATTTTGTACATACAATTTTATATCCATCAATAAAACGGTCTGCGTACGTCAAAAATTTTTCATAATCGGCACGAGGCATAGAAATATCAATATCGTCATCCCAAGGTATGAAACCATTATGGCGAACAGCACCTAACAATGTACCACTTGTTATACAATAATTAATACCCTTTTCTTCGCAAAAATCAGCAACATCTTTTAATATAGAAAGTTCAGTCTGCTGCACACTTTTTAACAACTCACCTTCAAGACGAATCGTTTGATTCATAAAAACGCTCCTTTAATTAATCAACCTGCAATTTTTGAAACTAAAACAGCTAAAAAATAAAGCCTATAATGTAATAATTTTGATAATACACTAAAAACAAATCCCAAATCAGGATTTAATACTCCTTTATCGAACATGAAATTTTGTCGCATTTGTTTAACAAACCGAACCGCATTTAATATGCCTTTTTCCGATTGATATTTAAAAATATGCCTTGTAACATATACTAACCTTGTGGAAGCAGTTTTATGAATACGTGATTTTAACTCACTGTTAAAATCACCTGAAAGCAAGCCGATTCTACTGTTTAAGGCATCAATCAAAATTGTACACTGTTTCCAAATATCGTCACGTTTACGTTGAGTAGATGATGTGGAATTTACAACATAATAATACAACTGCTCGTCAATAAAGCTTGTTTTTTGTGCATTTAAATATGCATCAATATTAAAGCAACGATCTTGATATATTCTTTGCTCAACATTAAATCTAATATTATTGATTATATCTTTTTTAAATAATTTACAGACACAAAAGCCTTGTATAGCGACAGAATCAACCTTAATTTTCCCAAATAATGGTAGTACTATTTTTTTAATTATTTCTTCCCTATTTAATATATTATAATAAGGAACATTATAAGTTTTTAAAATTTTACCGTTATTATTTGCAACATTGCAACCACATTGACTGATATCAGCATCATTTTCAATTAAATTATTTAACAGCTTTTCGACAATAGTATTTTCAACATAATCATCGCTGTCAACAAACATTATATAGTCACCTTTGGCCTGTTGAATTCCTATGTTTCTTGCAACACTTACGCCTTGATTTTCAATATCAATAATTTTTATACGATTATCAGCTTTCGCAATATCATTGCATATTGATAAAGAATTATCGGTCGAACCATCATTAACCAATAATATTTCTATTTTTTTATACGTTTGTTTAACAACACTATTAATACATTTATTAATTTTATCTTGTGAGTTATACATCGGTATTATTATCGATACCAAGGGTGCATTCATACTAAATTAACCTTCTAAAATTGCAATTGTGAATAAATTGTTTATATTTGTTGTAATAAATTTTGCCACTGCTTTGAAACAACATCAGCTTGATATTTATATAGATCCTTTGAAGCATTATCAGAAAAGGTTGTTCTAAAATTATCATCTTCTATCAGTTTACAAACATTTTCTGCTAAACTATCGGTATCAAAAGGTTCAACAAGAAATCCGTTAACACCATTGGTTATAACGTTTCTTGGACCAAAAGGTACATCAAAAGCAACTGTTGGTATGTGATACGACTGTGCTTCTATAAGCACAAGTCCAAAACCTTCACTTCGTGATGGCAAGACAAAAATTGCTGATTCAGAATAAGCCTTTGTTAAATTGTTTGTTCTGCCCATGAATTTAATATTATCGTCAAGTGATAAATTTTTTACCATCTGTTTAAATTCATCGCCATCACTACCATCACCATAGATATGCCAACACCAATCAGGATGTTTTTCAAAAATTTTTGAAGCAGCTTCTATTGCCAAATCAAAACCTTTTACTTTAATTAAATTTCCAACAGACAAAATTGTTTTGGATGCCAAATTATATTTTGTATCAGATATTTGATATGTAGAAATGTTAGGTATGTCTAATAATTTAGCATTAATTTTTTTATACGTGTGTTTAAGCTCATTTGCATCTTGTGGTGTTAATACAACGTATGCATCACCATATTTTAACGCTTTTTTTCTAAGCTTGTTTGTTCGTTTATTGTTTATGTTATATAAAACACTAAAGTGCTCCCAATAAATTTGCTTAAGTTTGGGACAAAGAATTTTTAGCGGTAAAGAAAAAACGCCTAAAGAAACATCAACGTTGATTAAAACATCAATATTATTATTTTTAATATATTTTGCAAGCAAAAAAACATCTTTAATCAAAGAAAAAATCTTAACATATTTACCGTTATCTAAAATACTGTATTTTACATCTTCGTCGAGTGTAAAATACGGTTCTATTTTTATGTTCGATTTTGTAAGAACAAAAATGTTGTCATTTTGGTTTTCACAAAATTCAGACGATAGTAGCTGAGTCATTTTTTCAGTACCACCACCGTTGCCCATATTTCCGGTAAAAAAGCATATATTCATAAATTATCTCCTGCGTTTTGATAATTTTATAAAAATTCTTTTGAACAAGCCAATAAACGAAAACTTGTAATATTGGACATCAACAATTTCAAAGTTAGAAATGGAATTGTATGTATGTGTACCAACAAATTCTTTATTTAAATTTTTAACAACAATTTCACAAGGTTGCAAATCAAGAATTTCTTTTTCGCTATTAATATCATTTGCTATGTCACCGCAATCAAAAAACTTAATTGCTCCGCCATATAAACTACGACCATCTTGCGCAGGTCTGACAAAGCCTGCTCCGCATGAAAAAATCTTACCTGCCGGACGCTTAATCTCCTGACTATCAACAATGTTTGCAACCTGATACCAATCATTATTTTCTTTTTTAAGTAAAACAAGATGATTTTTAAAATTGCCAAACATTTTATAACTTAAAATAGTATCATCAGATATAAAAACTGAATCAACCATTTTTTCACCGCTTAAAATCACTGACTGTTTTTCCCATTTTGACGGAAAATCAACGGCTTTGTAAATAGCAATCTCGTTTATAGAACCTGTTTCGGGCATCATAAAAATTTCACCGTTTTTTTCGAACACATTAGGATACGAATAGTGGTGTTCATCATCAAAAATTATATTCCATTTTGAGAATTTATTGTTTTCATAAACACAATAGCCTAACTTTCCGCGCCATTGTGACAAAGAAAACAACTCAGCAAAAATATAGACCTTATTATCTTTTTCTAAAATAAATGGATCTGCAGCCCACATTCCAATTGGATTTGGTACTGCTATAAATGGTGTCTTTTTATCTGTCAAAATGGCGCCTTGAGGCAACTTTCTAATAGCAAGTTGCCAAACTATTTGCCCAAGTCGCATTATTAATTTCGCTCCTTATAACTTTTTTAAATATCTATCAACCAAAGTTTTTGCAATTTGCTTTGAGCCAAAACCTGCATTGTTAACTACATTTGCATATATACTTCTATCTACAGATTTTGAATTAACGTAAAGTTCGTCTAGCTTTTCTGCCCATTGCTTTGCAGAACAGCTTAAAGGCATACGTGTTATTAAATCGGTAATAACTGTATCCTCTGATATTGTATCAGAAGTAATAACCTTTAGCCCCGAACACTGTGCCTCGACAACAGACAACGGCAATCCCTCGTGGATAGAAGGAAATAAAAATATATTTATAGCACTTAAAATACTGTCAACATCTGTCCTTAAGCCTAAAAACAAAATACTTTTCTCAATACCCAGAGTCTTTACCTTATCTTTTGTTTGAACAAGTGTGTCTCCTGTACCCACTAACACAAGTTTTGCATTAGGATAAAGCTTTAAAAACTCATTAAAAATATCAATTATAAACGTATGATTTTTAACGGGTGCAAATCTACCAACATGTCCAATTATCGGCCCATTGCTGAGGTTAAACTCATCTTTTATCGTTTGACCTTTTTCAGCACTATAAGCAAATCTATTCGTATCAATACCGTTATAGATCACGTCAAAGTTTTTTTTCAGTTTACCGGTATATAGCATATTACCCGAAGGCTTTGAACACGCAAATGCATCGGTAGTATAGCGATTAACATTATACTTAAAAAAGGCAAACAAAGCCTTTCTTTGAAAACTTTTGTAATGATATTCAGTATGAGAATGTGAAACACGCACCTTTACGCCTGCACGTGCCGCCTGCTTTAAAATAAGACCGTTTAAATCGTTTTGATGCGAGTGAACAACCTGGTATTCGGGGTGCGATTTAAAAAAGTTGTATAAACTCTTTTCATATTTTAAAAAACCTACGTGAGATATACCCTCTACCATATACATTTTGCCACCCATAGACAAAATCTCATCTGTATATTTGGCTTCAATACGATTATGACATAAAAAATCAAATTGAACCTTCTCGCGATCAATTTTTCTATACAAGTTCATAATAAAGGTCTCGGCACCACCCAAATCCATAGTGCCAACCACATGTAAAATTCTAACCATAATTAACTCCGATTTTATTTTAAAAGCTCTTTAAGATTAATGATATCGCCAAGTTTAATTTCCCATTCTTTTGGCGTTACCTTACTGAGTCCGCCTGCATGGAAAAATGTTATTTCACCAAAAATGATTTTGCCATCGACATTATAAAAATCAACTCTGCAAAATGGAAATGGCTTACTTAAAATTTGAGCATATTTAAGCATTTCATCAAAGTTACTAGGTTTTGAAATAAAAGACGGTTCAAAATTAGGTCTAGAAACCTTAACATCCATCAAATTAAAATCTTTATCGTAAACGTTTCTTCTTGCATCCGTTCTGTGGGTTCCGTTTTCATCAGCAGTATCAATGTCAACAAACAGATAGTCGCAATTTCCATAACTACACAAAAATCGATAATCTATAAGTCCAGATCCATCCTGATTTTCAATTATTGCTTCTGCAATAATTTTACGGTCGATATCGTGATAATTCCATTCTCTTGAGTCAAGTGAGTAATCATGCTTCATACCACGAGCAAGTTTTTTTACAGCCGTTTTTTTTTCAAATGTTGCAAGATTATTACAACGCACGTTACAAGCACTCATATGATTTGCTTTAATATAAAATCTATCTGGAAGTTCTTCCCACTTTATGTCATCTACAGAATCATACACACCGTATATTGGATTAAGAATATGCTCTAATCCGCACTCTTTTATGTATTCTCTGACAAGATATTTATCTGAGCATTTTGTACAAAGCGGGTTGCGATAGTTCATCTTAAGCCACAATTGCTTTTCGTCAAATGTTTGTGGATCTTTAAAATTAGGATCTACGCCATGCGTTTTTTTGTAAGCACGTTTAAAATAAGTTTCATTCGGTAACACGCGAAGAACATTAATATTAATTGTATGCAAAGTATACCATATTGATTTACCAATACCATTTTTATATAATACATTTCGTAAAAAATTTTTTATACTCATATAAATCTCCTTATGTCAACAATGAAATAATCTATAATGCTTGCATAACGATCATATTAACAAGTTCATCAAAAGATATTCCGGCTGCTTTTGCCGAATCTGGAACAAGGCTTGTTGCTGTCATTCCTGGAAGAGTATTAATTTCTATTACATAAGGATTATCGTCTTTGTCAATAAAAAAATCAATACGTGCAACACCCTTGCAAGATAAGGCTTTATATGCATCTATAGCATATTTATTTATTTTATCACTTGCATCATTAGAAATTCTTGCCGGTATGATGTGACGACTCATTCCGGTTGTATATTTTGATTCGAAATCATAAAAAGAATTTTCAGAAACAATTTCAACTATTGGTAGCGAAATAACATTGTTATTTTCACGCATAACAGGAACAGTAAGTTCAGTACCATTTATAAACTCTTCTATAAGAATTTCACCATCATAATCAATGTTATTTTCAATTGATTTTATAAGTAGTTCTTTATTGTGAGCTATTTCAACACCTACACTAGAGCCTTGACACGGTGCTTTAACCACAAGGGGAAAATCAAATTTTGTAAGTATATAATCAACAAAGTCAATAACATTTTCACCTTTATTAATAACAGCGTATTGTGGTGTAGGTATTCCATTAATTTGCAATAATTTTTTAGTAAGAATTTTATTCATACAATTAGCGCTACTTGCTATTCCAGAACCTGTGTATTTAATACCGGCGAGCTCAAGCATACCCTGAATCGTACCATCTTCACCGCCCTTACCATGCAATGCTAATACGCATAAATCAGGCTTAATATCTATGATTCCACAAACATTATTTTCATTAAGAATAAATTTTTCAACATTATAGCCTACTCGCACTAGTGCATCATATACCGCTTGTCCGCTACGAAGTGAAACTTCGCGTTCTGAAGAGGTACCACCCATAACAACCAAAATTTTTAAATTATTCATAATCATTTCACCCCAAATACAAATTACATATTTCCAAAAATCCATTCAAATTCGCGTAATGTTTTTGTATTTAATACTTCATATAACCAAAAAGCCATATACAAAATCAAAATTCCCGCTCTAAATACCTTATAATACTTTTGACTGCAAAGGTCAGTTAGATAGCCAAGACCCAGCGGTACAAAAACCGTAGGATAACACGCAAGACGTGCGAGATATGCACTATCAGATGTTACTATACGCGTTGCAGCATTAATAACTAATATATAAATATAAAATACTTGTTGGTCATCTAAATCCTTTTTGTTATATGCAAAATAAAGACCCATTATAGCAGGACAACAACCAACTAATGTTCTGAACACATTAACACTTGTTGATGCGTATGCATCTGCAACAAATTCAGCATCATTCATCCATCCAATAAAATCAAATATAGTTTCATAATTAATAGAGAAGAATATTGTAATTATAAGTATTATTAAGAGTCGCTTTGTAGAGAATTTTTTAGTATAAACAAAATAGAACAAAATACAAAACAGTGCAGATTTATGCGCCAAAAAAGCAATAAAGCAAACCAAAAGATATTTCCAAAACTTACGTTCTACAATAAAACGCCTACCTAAAAACACAATTGCAACCGCCATAAATTGCCTAATGCCATTGAACGAACCAACAAAACCGCCGGCAAAAATGTAAAGCATTGTTGTATAAAGAAAATCTGTAGTTTCTGTGTAAGTGCTATAAATAACTATACCGACCGAGATGACGGAAGCAAAAAAGAACATAGCATAATATGAATCAAAAAACTTATGTGAAAAATGGCCAATAATCGGTAACATTGGTTCATTATCAATAACCAAAAGCTCTTTTAAACTTTGTTTTGAATAAAAAGTTTCATATAAATAAATATAGTTTTTATAGTCTGTACCAACGTGATAACGCAGACCTGCCATAGCAGTAAGCAGTCCGCCGGCAATAATTAAAAATATAATTGTACTTGTTGTTTTTTTATGTAGAACATCGCCTGTAAGATCGGTAACTTCTTTGTGACTTTTTTCTGCAAGCCAGGCAAACACACCAACAATAAAAAAAACAATAATATAAGAAATCATAAAATCAAATCACCAAAAAACTTTAAATTTTATTTTTTACTTTTTAGAGACGTTTTTGCCTTCAGTTTTCTTGTTTCATTTCTAAAAAGAGCAACAAGCGGTAATAAAATGTGCCAATAATATTTAAGCGGAAATTTTAGCAAACGATAACCTTTCCATTTAGTTACCATAAGCCATAAGTAGAGTCGAGGTTTCCTTCTAAGGAAGGAAAATTCATCTTCACGCATAAAGTAAAGAGGTTCTTGCAAATTTGCACCTTTAAAGCCTTTGGCAAAAAACCTAAACCAAAGATCATAATCCTGTGAACGCACAGTTCGCTTCGATACAGTGTATCCGCCAAGAGCATTATACACACTTGTATAGGTCATAATTGCTGCATGCGGAAAACAAGGAGCATCTAAAAGATGGAGTTTTTCGGGGTATTCACGACAATATATTATCCTACCCATACCCTTTTTGTCATCAAATGTCTGCAACGCACAACCAACAAGCTGTATGTCGGGATTATTTTTTAAAAACTCTACCTGCTTTTCAAAACGGTCAGGCGCGATATAATCGTCACCGTCCATACGCGCACAATATTCACCATCAGCATATTTTAAGCAATGATTAAGCGAAAATGGCAACTTTGAATTTTTTTCATTTTTAATTATCAAAAACTTATCGGGATAATCAGCCTCATACTGTTTTAATATTGAGTATGTATCATCAGTAGAGCAATCATCACAAATTATAAATTTATAATCCGTGTACGTTTGTGCCAAAACCGAATCAACACTTTGACGTAAAGTATCGGCACAATTATAGGTTGCCATAATGACTGAAATATGTCCTTGTTTCATCATATCCATCCTTATTGTTCAATATATTTTTTATACCAATTCTGAAAAACAAAAAACGCCCACAACTCACTATATCTGTTCTTTTTATGATTAAAATGTTCATCGATTATCATATTTATATAGTCATAGTTGAACAGGCCTTGTTTTTCGAGAAAATCTTTACTCGCAAATTTCAAAAGCTTATCTTTTAAATTTGTTTCAAGCCAATTGCCTATCGGCACTGCAAAACCATGCTTGGGTGCTGTAAACAATTCTTCGGGCAAAAGATGTCTGAACGTTTCTTTTAAAATAATCTTCCTGTTGGTTTTGTTAATTTTAAAATCAGTTGGTATGCTATATGCAAAATCAATAATTTTATCATCTAAAATTGGAGCACACGTCTTAAGACCTGATAGACGACTTGCAAGCTCTACCTTTGGTAGCATATCACCCTCTAAAACTGTCTTAAAATCAACATACTGCGCGCGGGTTTGCTCATCAGAATTCTCTAAAAACTCATAGTTTTCCTTAATAAAATTCATCGAGTCAACATAACCGTCAAGCATAAGCTTTTTTAATTCTTCTGCTTTAAATCCAAGACTCATAAGTCGTTTTCTTTGTTCAAATATTGGCATATCTGCAGAAGAAATAACCTTGTTAACCTTACGGTATAGACTACTTTTGCGTGGAAGAAGTTTTGAAATAGGTTCGATTATACCCTTGCGTAAAAATTTGGGTATTTTTTTATACTTACCACCATAATAAGAAATTAAATATTTGTTGTATCCGGCAAAAAGCTCATCACCCGCATCACCCATAAAAGCAACGTCTGTATGCTCTTTAGCAAGCTTACATACGGCATACGTAGCAATAAGTGAAGAATCGCCATATGGCTCGTCAACACCATTTAAAACGGTATCTATATTGTCAACAACAGCATCCCAATCTAAATTAAGAACTGTGTGATTGGTATTGTTTTTTTTGGCAACCAACCCTGCAAGCTCGCTTTCATCAAATTGCTTTTCATCATAACCGATTGTAAAGGTTCTTATAGGTGTGTCAGAAATATCCGACATTACACTAACAACAATCGACGAATCAAAACCACCACTTAAAAATGCACCTGAATCAGGATACAATGCCATTTTTTCTTTTACCGATGCATAAAGCAAATCATTAAGTTCGGCTTTACATACTTCAAAATCAGTGTACTTTTCATCAATAGAATGTGTAAGTGTCCAATAATCATTTTCAAAAATATTGGCGTATGAATCCAAGCAGAAAACAACAGCCGGCTTAACCTTTTTTACATTTTCTATAATACACTGAGGAGCCGGTATATAGGTAAGTTGCAAAAACTGTGATAGAGATACTTTGTCGATTTTTTTTGGTACAATATTTGTTGCAAGCAATCCGGCAAGTTCAGTACAAAAAACAAAGCAATCTTCATTTTTATAATAATACATTTGCTTTGAGCCGACCTTGTCGCGAATAACAGTAAGTTTTTTTGTTTTTTTGTCGTAAATTACAAATACAAACTTGCCGCTTAACTGCTTAAAAAAATCGTCACCGAATTTTTCATAACCTGCCAAGACAAGTTGTGCCTCATTATTTGCAGTAAAATCGTAAATTTTACATAAAGATTGCTTATTATAGAGTTCGCCGTAAAAAAAGACAATGAATGAATCGTTGTCAGCGTAATTATCACTTTTACCAATTATACAATCATCATCCTGATATATATAACCGTCATTAGAAGCATATAATGCCGAATTCATTGCGGTAATCGCATTCAGCATATCTTCTTTATTAAATTTTTTGCTGATGTCAATAAATCCGCAAATACCACTCATTATAAGTTCTCCTTATACCACTCTATAGCAAGTTTTATACCGTCAGTAAAGCTGTAATCAGGGTCGTAGCCGAGGAGACGTTTTGCTTTGCTAATGTCTGCGTTAGAGTGTTTAATATCACCCTTACGATCAGGGCCAAAGTTTGGCTCGATATCAACACCCAAAGCCTTGGTAAGACCGTAGTAAATATCAATAAGATACTCACGACCACCATAGGCTATGTTATATGCCTCGCCTGCCGCCTCGTGTGGCGCAAGACAAGCTTTTAAGTTAGCCTCGATAACGTTATCAATGTATGTAAAGTCACGACTTTGTTTGCCATCACCATTTATAGTTGGTTTTTCGCCGTGAAGTAGCATCTTTAAGAATTTAGGAATAACAGCCGCGTATGCACCATCAGGATCCTGACGACGACCAAACACGTTAAAATAACGCATACCGTAGGTATCAAGTCCATAATGCATTGTATAAAGCTTTGCCCACTCTTCATCACAGCGTTTTGTAAGAGCATATGGTGACAAAAGGTTACCCTCTCTTCCCTCGGTTTTAGGAAGATTAGGCTCATCACCATAAACGGAAGAACTTGAAGCATAAACAAACTTTTTAACACCACATTGACGAGCAGCCTCTAACATATTAAGGGTGCCTTCAATATTGTTGCGACAGTAGAAAATAGGCATTTCAAGGCTACGAGGTACACTGCCCCAAGCTGCTTGATTAAGCACAAAATCTACATCTTCGCATGCTTTCATACAAGTATCTAAATCTTTGATATCACCTTTGATAAACTCATAGTTTGGATTATCAAGAAACAAATCGACATTTGCTTGCTTACCTGTTGAAAAGTCATCTAAGGCACGAACCTTATAACCTAAATCAAGTATTGCTTCGCATAGGTTGCTACCAATAAAACCGGCAGCACCTGTTACCAAAAACAAAGTATTTTCAGGAAACTTTAGATGTTTATAACCCATAATTATAACCTCTCTTAATTTAATATAACTTTAAAATGCCATAAAATTCGCGGAGTATAATATTTTATTGATTGATATAAATATGAAAGCGTAAATACACTTGCAATAGAAGCTTCAAGATTTGCCCTGTGACTTGCTTTAAACAAAACAAGATCGCCTTTTTTTAACATCTTTTTTAATGCTTTATTCATATCTTTTTGTGTTTCAAACATCATAATGGTGAGATCGTTTCTCATCGTGGTATTTGAAATAGCCTTTTTTAACTCTTCACCAAAGGTTAATAGAATATCAAAATCAGAATTATTAACAATTTCTGCTATTTCCATATGCGTTGATTCTGTATAATCTCCTGCTTCGGCAATATCGCCTAAAACTGCTATCCTTTTACCTTTAATAGGAATATCACATGCTGCATTTACTGCAGAACGAACCGACTTTGCTACTGCATTATAACAATCAGCGTAAACGATTTTACTACCAGCATTATATATATTTTGGCGAATTCCGGTAGCTCTGTAAGATGCAAGACCGTTAACGATTTTATTATAGTCAATACCATTTACAACACCGGCTGCAAAAGCTATTAATGCCGCTGTAACATTATGTATTGCATAAGAATTATAAAGCTTAATAGCATATGTTTTTTGAGTTGCCTTTTCAATAATATCAAAATTTAATCCTTCGGTATCAACATTAATATTAGCAGCAAAAAAATCAGCATTTTCGTCATTAACAGAAACGAATACAACCTTTCTATTTTCTATAAGGCTCCTAGCATTTTCTTCATCCATACTCATAATGCATATACCATCTTCGCGCATATGTTTTGTTACAGAACGAAATTCATTAAAAATGTTTTCTTCACTTCCGTAAAATTCAATATGAGATTTATCAATAGTCGTTATAATAGCAATTTCTGGTTTAACGATTTTTGACATTTGTTCAATAAGTCCAGGCGTATCCTCACTAATCTCAGCAACTAATTGTTCTGATTTTGCAGGAATATGCTGACAAATAGATCCTATACTGTCAAGTATGTTATCATTTCCAGAATCACAATGGGTGTTAAATGCTTGTTTATAAACCGATGCAACCATTTTTTTTGTTGTTGTTTTACCGATACTTCCAACAATAACAGTTGATTTTATCTGTGCTGTATCGCGTATAATACTACACATATCAGCATAAGTGGCATATGGATTATCAACAATTATACATGGCAAGCCCTCTATTTTGTGGTCGGTCACACAAACCAGGGCGCCTTCACTTATAGCTTTTTTCATTATGTTATCGCTATCATCATATAATTGAACACAAATACAATCTTTTGTAAAGCGGTCACCATAACGACATACATATGAAACTGTTTTGTCCAAATTTATTCTAACAACATCATCAAGATTTTCTAAATTTAAGCCGACATTCTCACAAATCTGTCTTAACGTAAAGAACAGTTCTGGTTTTTTTCTTAATTTTTTCTTGTATGCACCATTCCCAAGTGAATGTGTTATTGATTTTAATAAATTTCTACTCTTTGACATAAAATTCCTCTAAAAAATTATAATCTCCAATAATTATAGCCAGCAGTTTCATATTCTTTACGGTTAAGCAAACCTTTAATGTCTGCAAGAACCTTTTTGTTATTCTCAACTGATTTGAACATTTTGTCAAAATCAGCTTGTGTAAGCGACTTAAACTGTTCATGAGCAACGGCAAGTATAACCACATCACAATCTTTAATGGTAGAAATATCTACAAATTTCATACCGTAAAGGTGCTCGGCTTCATCGGCATCTGCCGCGGGGTCAGCAACAGTTGCAGTTATACCATACTCTTTAAGCTCGTTATAAATATCAATAATCTTTGTGTTGCGGGTATCGGGGCAATTTTCTTTGAAAGTAAAGCCCAAAATCGCAACCTTTGCATTCTTAATTGGCAAATCAGCTTTTATAAGATTTTTAACAACACTTTCAGCAACGTACTTGCCCATATCATCATTTATACGACGACCTGAGAGAATAATTTGGCTGTGATAACCAAGCTGTTCTGCCTTGTATGTAAGGTAATATGGGTCAACACCTATACAGTGACCGCCAACAAGACCCGGATAAAACTTTAAGAAATTCCATTTTGTGCCTGCAGCCTTAAGTACCGACTGTGTATCAATACCCATTTTATTAAAGATAATAGAAAGCTCGTTCATAAAGGCAATGTTAATATCACGTTGGCTATTTTCGATTACCTTTGCAGCCTCAGCAACCTTGATGCTTTCGGCGCGATGAACGCCTGCCTCAACAACAAGCTCGTAAACGTTAGCAATTTCCTCGAGTGATTCTTCGTCCATACCGCTTACAATTTTAACAATTGTTTCAAGGCGGTGAACCTTGTCGCCCGGGTTAATACGCTCAGGGCTATAACCAACCTTAAAGTCCACACCGCATTTAAGACCCGATTCGCGTTCCAAAATCGGAATACAAATATCCTCGGTAACACCGGGGTAAACAGTAGACTCATAAACTACAATTGAGCCTTTGGTAATGTTGCGACCAACTATTGTTGAAGCGCCCTCAACAGGTGTTAAATCGGGCGTATGGTCGTCATTTACAGGGGTAGGTACAGCAACAATATGGAATTTTGCTTCACGAAGCTTTGATTCATCAGCAGTAAACTCAACGGTAGTGTTTTTAATAACTTCATCGCCTACTTCGTTTGTAGGGTCAATGCCCGACTTGTAAAGCTCAATCTTTTTGGCGTTAAGGTCAAAGCCGACAACCTTAACCTTTTTTGCAAAAGATACGGCTATAGGCATACCAACGTAACCAAGACCTACAAGCGAAATTTTTTCTTCCCCATTAACAATTTTCTCATAAAGTGACATAATAAATTACTCCTTTTTTCTTTATATTATATAAGAATCTATTTTTGATTGTAATTTTTTGAAACTAATTTTTGAAACAAATTTATTTAATGGTATATAAATAACTTTATCCAAACATGCGCATACAACAAATATTGCTACAGAAGTTAACAAAATATATGGAACTATATAAAATTCATCCGCAAGATCATCGATTCTCAAAAATTCCCATAAAATATGTCTTAAATATTTGTTATCGTGAATTAAATATACACTAAATGTACTTAATGAAAACCATTGTATTACTTTGCTGAATTTATTTATGTGTGGTAGCTTCACAGCTATGCATAAAAGGCCAACAGCACCAAACAACATAGTAAATGAATTAAAGGTTGTAAACTGACTGGCACCCTTACCGCCAAGTCCAATCATTAATGATAGCTTTTCGAGCACAACGCTTGATAAAAAAGCAAATACAAAAAACGACATTGTCAAACCAATTAAAGCCTTGTTTGACTTTAGTGGTACTCCATAAATTCTTATATATGCAGCAAACATATATAAAACACAAAACCAAATTATACTGTTTCCGCCCTCGGCATTAAGCGTCGTTGCAAATGGTATAAAACTTCCCCACAAAGAAAAAAGTATTGTCAAAACAACCAAAAGGCATTGAAATTGTTTTTGATTTAAACTTTTTATAAGAAGATTTAAAAATGGAGATAAAATATATAATCCTAAATATACCCGAGCAAACCAATACTGATTTCCGGAAACAGGCATCAAAACTTTAACGATGCTTGTTAAACTAAATTCTATTTGTTTAGTTGCAACTAAAACAAGATAAATGATTACAGAATAAAATAAAATCTGAAACCACAAATTAAAAACCTTTTTGATCTTAAAAGTTTTTTCACATAACAAATAGCCTGAAATAACTACATAAACGTTTGTAGCAACATTAAAAACAATATCAAAAAATTTTACAAAATAAAAATTAATTTCACCAACATTGTCATAAATATCTGTATGCGTTATAGCGTGACCGGCAATAATCATAAACATTGCTATTATTCTTAAAATTTCAATGTTATTATTTCGTTGTAGTGGTTTTTGCAAATTACGACACCCCCAAAATATTAATCATATCACAATTAACTTTATTAACATTAAATTTCTGGTGGCAGTAAATAACACTTTCTTCACCCATTGTTTTAATCAATTCAGCATTTTCAACAAATTTAATCATTGCATCTGCAAGCTGACTACTATTACCAATCGTCACTAAAAAACCATTTTTTCCATCAATAACAGTATCTCTACAGCCGTTTGTATCGGTAGTAATGATTGGTCTGCCCATCGCCATTGCTTCAAGCACCGTGCGCGGTGTACCCTCTCGATAAGATGGCAAAACATACACGCTACAATCAGCATAATATGGCCTTACATCGTTTGTTTCTTCGAATCGTTCTATAACACCATCTGCAATAAACGTCTCAACATATTCTTTTGACAAAGCGTCCTGCATATTTGTTTCATATTTACCAAGCAGACAAAAGCGCACTTCTGGATATCTTGTTTTTACAATTTTTGCCGCTTCAAGATACTCGACAACACCCTTACTTTTAAGCAATCTTGAAAGCATAAAAAACGTAGTTGTTTGTGGATAATCAGTCGGTAAAAAGTGCGAAGTATTAACACCCGAACCATTTACTACATTGCACTTGTCGCGCTTAACCAACTTCCTGTCGCAAAACTCATTAAGATCATCTGAATTTTGAAA
This sequence comes from Clostridia bacterium, assembly GCA_017442225.1. GTDB lineage: Bacteria > Bacillota > Clostridia > Oscillospirales > Acutalibacteraceae > UBA737. Next base: position 78,708 of record JAFSAR010000010.1, on the reverse strand, counting down.
AATTACGTTATTGGCTTTTGAAAAACCAATTTTGTATAAACATCTAACAATAAGGCCTAAAATCTTTGCCTTAAATGTTTTGGCAGTAAAGGTATAACCACCACCAGTAACCATACTGTTTATATTTTTTACACCTGCAAATTTTGCCGCAATTGCACCATACACAACAGGTTTTACGGTATAGCCCAATGTAATATCTGGTTTTTCATTTTTAAACAATTTATATAAATTTTTGCAATATTTGATGTCTCCTAAAATACTTGTACCATTTTTGTTCATGGGTATTTCAACAAATCTTGCACCCAAAGCAGTTATTTTATCCACATCAATACTGTCAGGACCGGTTACAATTACCTCATATCCTCTACTAATAATCTCTTTTATAAGATCACCACGGAAATTATAAACAGTTCGGTTTTTGGGAGAAATTAAAACGAATTTCAAAATAACACCTCAATAATTTATTTTTTGGGATGATAAAATAAAGTTCTTAAATAGTAATAGGCTTTCTCCATTAATATTCGATAACTATGAAAGTATAAATTTGCAATTTCAACATCAGCTTCAACGATAGCCTTATTTTTATATTCCATAATTCGTTTATGTACTGAATCAGACTTTCTTTCTTCATGTGGGAAAGATAAAAACAATTCTAAAATTTTACGATTATTTATAGGCATGGTTGTTCGGTGATATAGTTGCTGTGAAGAAACAACAGATACACCCCACGAAGCCATACGTACTTCCCAATATATTAAATCTGTATGTTCAAAATTATGTATAGGCTTTTCCAAACCTATTTCACGTAAAAACTTATAATATTCTTTATCAGTCCAACGAAGCAAAATCGGATGACCAAAAAACCTTGTTTGAAAAATACTTAAATGCCTTTCATTTAGCCGTTTTGGCATTTTGATTTTATATTTTCTTTCAAAGAAAACTCGTGCCACTTCAGACGCCCAAGATTTAAGTTCAATATCATAAGCATCGAGGCGATTAAGATATATGTATTTTCTTATTTCGTTGTCAGCAAGATTTACAAAATAATTAGTATTATGTTGTAATATCTTTTTTATAAAATCAAAATCTTTTATTTCACTATTTTCTTGAGGAATATTATAAAGAGTGTGTTCAAGACCTAAATTTTCACAAATTTTTGCCGCACCTTTAGCATCAACCAACTCCTGTGGTTTAGAATGAAAACTAAAATATGAAAACTTATCATATAAACCGTTTGCGCACGCAAGGGTTGTTTTGCTGTCAGTACCACCAGATAGAGAAATGGTACATCTGTTCCACTTTTTAGAGCAACACTCAATACCTCGATTTATAAGGTCGCCAATTTTTTTAATATTTTCAGTTTTTTCTTCTTCTGTAACAAATTCCGGATGTGGCAATGTTGGATAAAAACGTTTAATATCAAACTTACCATCATAATTCAAATAAGTATTAGCACCCAAACGCTTTAATTCGTCATATGGTGTTATATTGCCTGGTAAATTTCTATTACCAATATTGTAACACTTTGATTGGACAAGTTTTTCAACCTTTTTGTTTATTTTAAGATCACATATGTCTGCTACAAGTTGCGGATGCTCGGTAATATACATAGTATCATTTACTTTACCAAAATAACAACCTGTAAGTGAGCAAGCGTCTTGGCAAGCAATAACATTTTGACCATCAATTAAAATTATAATATGGAGTCCAGTAAGTTCAGAAACTTTATCAAAATATGTTTCTATGTTTTGAGAATATGCAGAAATTAAATCAAGACAAATCTCATTTTCATCATACTTCATATCAAACGGATTATATGCATGTCCAATTATTACAGCACTAATACCATTTTGTGTTGCACTGCAAACCGTTTGACTTTGCTGGACATACAAATAGTAACTGCCTATGTTTTTTTGATTCCACAATCCATAAAACGGATAATTAGCCGTATCCGCTAAAGGCTTATCGGTAAAAATATATCCTCTTCTAAAAAGCAGATCGCGGTATTTAGGTGAAACATCAAGAGTCGCCTTAATTTCATCTTTAAACATTCGTAAACTCATCTGTTATACATCTCCAGATTATATAAAATTATATTTGTTAATCTTTGCATATTACCCTCCCCAACAAAACTATTGTGTGGAGTAATAATTACATTTGGCATATCCCAAAGCGGACTGTCGGCTTGGAGTGGTTCGGTTTCAAAAACATCTAAAACCGCGCCATAAAGTTGCTTATTATTCAAAGCATTAATTAAATCATCTTGATTTACAATTGCTCCACGAGCAATATTTACTAAAATTGCATTTGACTTAAAATATAAAAACATTTTTTTATCAAACATATATTTTGTTTGTTCAGTAAGCGGAAGTGTTAAAACTATAACATCAGATTGACTTATTGCATCGGTTATTTTTTCAAGCGAAAAATATTTATCGTATATTTCGCTTTGCGGCTTACAAATATCTACTGCGTAAACTGTTGTATCAAATGCTTTAAAGCGTTTTGCGCACTCAGTACCAACATTTCCACTGCCTACAATACACACTGTTTTACCAAAAAGTTCAAAAAGTCCACGGTGCTTGTCCCAACGATGTTGCTTTTGATTATCGTAAAAAAATCTGCTTTGTTTATAAAGATCAAGCACACCGCACACCGCGAATTCTGCCATTGGTATACTATAAACACCACGTGCATTAAATATTTGAATATCATGCTCGTTTACATAATTCATATCAACTCGATCATAGCCAGCACTCGTAAGTTGTATAAACCTCAAATTAGTAAATTTTTCAATGGGATGATGCAGGAACAAACCGTTACAAATGACACCCTCTACCCAATCATAAGAACAAGGTAAGTCATCTTTTTCCATTTTGTGAAAAACTATATTATTGCCGATTTCAGTAATTCTATTAAGTTGTTCTTGTGTGCAATTATACGCACCTGTGACTAATAGATTCATAGAAATTCCTCTTACTTACAAATTTCATCTACAATATTTTGAAGTTCGCTATGATTTTTATAGAAAAATTCTTCGTTTTGCTTTGAACAAAATTCTTCATATTCACGTATTTTTTTTACGCCATTTTCAAAAGTAATTTTAATTTCATCCAAGTCTTGAATAACATTAGTGTTGCAAAACGCACGTGAAAGAATAACGCAAGTAGAACCCAAGGCATAGTGTTCGGGTAAAACTTTTTTACCGGGTAGTGCGCCACCGTCGAGTGTTGCCATGCCACCAAACCCAAAAGGTAATTTCTTTTCTTTAAACTTTTTAGCTATTTTTTCGACAGTTCCATCCGCAAGAATCGAAAATAAAAATTTACGACCGTAATCTAAACTTAAATCATTAAGTCCTATATAGACTTCATCAATTCCCTCTAATTTCAAAATGCTATCGATATTTTCAATCGACTTGGCGCTTTCAAATAATAGCATTGTTTTAGCTCTGCCATCTACAGCTGTGATAAATCTTTTTACGTCATCAGCCGTTTTGAAATATGGGAGCATTATTATATCAGCACCTGCATTTATTACTGCATCAATTTCTTCTTCGGTAGAACAATATTCTTGAGTTGAGTTATGTATAGGATTTACTCTCACCAACAACTGTGCATTATTTAATACTTTTTTAATTTCTGCAGCATCACTTGGCGTATGACGATTTTGGACTGTATCCATACCGCCTTGACGTATATTTTTACCTATGTATTCTAAATCAACAAAAATGCGATCAACACCTGCCGCTTCGGCAATTTTTGCAATATCAGTGCGATTTGTTATATACATTAACTTTAGTGCCATATGCAAACCTACTTATTAACAGTTTCTTTTACAACTGTTTCACCAACATTTTCATTATCTGCGTTAGTAAAAACCTTAAAAATTGTCATAAAACAAATTTTTATATCTAACAAAAACGAAATATTGTCAACATACCAATTATTAAGCTCAATACGTCTGTTCCATTCAACAGCCTTTCGACCATTTACTTGCGCCCAACCTGTAATACCTGGTCGAACATTAAACATTCTACGCTGCTCAGCTGTATACTCATCAATAGGCCACGGATGATATGTAAGTGGTGGACGAGGACCAACAAAGCTCATATCACCTTTAAGTATGTTAATGGCTTGTGGTAATTCATCAATACTGGTTTTACGCAAAATATTGCCAACCCTTGTAACACGCTTATCGTTATTATCGGAATAAACTCCACTCTTTTCAGCGCCAACACACATTGAACGGAATTTGTATATGTAAAACTCTTTTCCACCAAGTCCCAAACGCTTTTGTTTAAAAATCACGGGACCTTTTGAATCAACCTTAATTGCTAACGCACTTACTAATAAAATTGGAGATAAAATCGTTAAAACCAATAAGGAAAGAAAAATATCAATCAATCTTTTAAAAAAATTACGATACATAAAAAATCCTTTCGCACAGACACAATATGCCCAATCATACAGTGTATATTATACACCTTTAAAATCAAAATTGCAATGGTTTTATAGCAAATACTTGCAAAAAAACAGCGCTCATAATAGAACGCTGTTTTAGTTTAAGATTAAATTGGTCGAAATCAATTAAAAAATGTTTATATCAATTTTGCTGCTCGGTTATCATTCCGTTTTTTACGGCATCAAAATCCTCTTGCAGTTCCTTTGATGGCGGTGCGGTAATCAAAGATACCGCAACAATAAACAGTGATGAAATAATAAATGCCGGAAGCAATTCGTAAATCGCAAACACACCGCCAAGTTTAGCAATTACAAGTTTCCAGATAAACACGCTTGCAGCGCCGCTTACCATACCAGCAATAGCGCCCGCGCGGTTAATGCGCTTCCAGAAAAGCGAGAACAACATAAGCGGACCAAAGGTTGCGCCAAAGCCCGACCAAGCAAATGATACTATTTCAAAAATAATACTTTTTTCATCGAGCGCCATAATAATAGCGATTATCGCAATAACTAACAATGTTATTCTCGTAACCCACATAACCTGCTTGTCGTTTGCATCCTTTTTTATAATACCTTGGAAGATATTTTTAGAAACCGACGAAGCAGCAATAAGCAGATATGAGTCAGACGAGCTGATGGTAGCAGCCAGAATACCCGCCATTACAAATCCTGCCAATATCGGTGGTAAGAAGCTTTTCGAAAGAACAATAAAAATATTTTCCGAAGTTGATTTGGTAAGAAGAATATCGTTTAATGCGGTGGGATTATTGATTGAAATAACTCTGCCAATTATACCTATAAATACCGCAACCGCAAGAGAAATTACAACCCAGATCATAGCGATTCTTCTTGAACGCTTAAGCTCGTCCTCACGGCGAATAGCCATAAAGCGCAACAGTACCTGCGGCATACCAAAGTAACCGAGTCCCCAAGCAAGACAGGAGCATACGCTTAAAATACTGTACTCGCCTGCCGCATCAAAAACAGGTTTTCCGTTTGTAACTATCTGCTCACCTGCTTCATTAAGTGACGGAGACGCGATACCAAAGAACTCTAAAAATCCTGGGATTTCGCGCGCGTTATCAACAACTGCGCCAAGTCCACCGGCATTTGCAACGCCGATAATAACGATTACCGCAAGCGCTACTATCATAACGATAGCCTGCATAAAGTCGGATGCGCTTTCCGCAAGGAAGCCGCCAAGTATTGTATAAAGCAGTACAAATATTGCGCCTACAATCAGCATTGCAATATACGGTGTACCAAAGAGTGTAGAAAATAACTTACCGCAGGTCACAAAGCAGCTTGCGGCATAAACCGTAAAGAATATAAGTATAAACAACGCCGCCAGTGTGAGTATAACCTTATTCTTCTCACGGAAGCGGTTTGAGAAAAATTCGGGCAAAGTGATTGAATTGTTCGCCCGTATACTGTAACGGCGAAGTCGTTTTGAAACAATAAGCCAATTAAGATACGTACCTATAGCAAGACCTATTGCAGTCCAAGCCGCATCAGCAAGTCCGCACCAATACGCAACGCCGGGTAATCCCATAAGCAGCCATCCACTCATATCCGACGCCTCGGCGCTCATAGCGGTAACCCAAGGTCCCAAGGAACGACCGCCTAAAAAGTAGTTTTCAGAGCTTTTGTTTGCGCGCTTTGCAAACAAAACGCCGATTACAATTACAACTGCCATATAAATAACCATAGCAATTAAAATTTGCAATGTCCGATTATCCATTTGTAAACCCCCTGTTTAACATATAATTATTGATTATACCATAACATGTTTTAAAAATCAACACTTTAAAGCGTAAAAATATTATTGAATTAAATCAATATTTATCGTATAATTAAAATACAAGGATGGTGTTTTTATGACGAAAAGAAAAAAGATTTTGTTAATTGTATTACCAATAGCAGCTTTATTTTTAATTTTGTTTACACCAATACCTAAAACCGAAACCTTGAGCGAAGGTTCCGCCCTGACGCTTAATTCACTTACATACAAGGTTGTTGTCTGGGATACGTTTAACGGCAGCCAGAAACCGTATAACAAAACCGAATTTTTTCTTTTGCCAAACAACTTTACAAACACACAGTTAATCTGGGAAGAAAAAGAAAACGATCTGCGTAAGCAGGGTTACGGTGCAATTTCTATAGTCGTTTCGGTTGAAAAGATTGAAAACAACCGTATTTGGATTAAAGAACTAACAAATGATAAAAACGCAATAAATAATGTTGTAATTGATTTTAACGATATCGAAAAATACGGTAAAGATATTACAACTAATGACATTAAAGAAAATACATTGCTAAAAATAAGTTGTGACGGAATGGTTTTAGAGTCATATCCCAGTTTGCTTGGTCGCATTTACAGCATTAAACTTGTAGCTGCAAAAACTAACGAAACAATTATAAACAACTCACCCACTGATGATAACACCGGTTTGGAAGTACAGGTAGAAAGCTCAAGTCAAGAAACCACTACTTCAAATGCACCGACGTCAAGCAACACCGAAAGCATTCAATCACAAAGCTCTGTTCCCGACAACAGCACAAGTGTAGAAACAAGCTCAACAACATCACAGGAAGATGATGTTTTCGTTCCGTTGTTCTGGGACCAGACAATGCACAATTTTGATGATCATTATGATGATGTTTCAAATATTCATATACCTTATCGCGTTATTGAGCCATATAATTATGACCCGAATCAAAAATATCCCGTAATTTTATTTTTGCACGGCGCAGGATACCGTTTCAATACTTCTGACGACGTTGATTTTAACAAACTACAGGTTTCAACCCTTGCATCATCTTTTATATTCAATTATGAATGGCTGAACAAGGCTATTATAATCGCTCCGCAAATTTCAAAAAATGATTGGTGGGATTTTGGTCAAAACTCAAACGGATCACTCGATGCCGCAATGCGTATTTTTGAAAAAGTGACATCTGAATATTCCTGCGATAGTAGCCGTTATTATGTAACAGGCGGCTCAATGGGTGGATATGCTACTTGGCAGGTTGCAGTAAAATACAAGGATGTTTTCGCCGCTGCAATGCCAATGTGCGGATGGTGGACACCGAGCGATGCGACTCGGCTTGTGGATATGCCAATTCGTATTATTCACGGTACTGCAGACTCTACTGTTTCAGTAGAAAGATCTAAATTAATGTACAATGCTATTAAAGATGCAGGTGGACAAAAGGTAGTGCTTTCACTTTATGAAGGTGCCGAGCACGATGTTTGGCGTCAAGCATATCTTGATGCAGAAACATGGGAATGGCTGTTCTCACAGAAAAAAGAATAAACTTATAAGCGCCCGCTGTTCAATAGCGGGCGCTTTTGCGGCTAATAATTTTTAAGTTCTTCTTTTACGTCTTCTAAAAAGTTTTTCCATTCGGACTCGTTATCCACAAAATATTTTGGGCATTCCTTGCCCGTTATATCGTAGTGTCTTATAACATCTTTGGCTTTTAGTCCCGAATTATCGCACAGCCACGCAGTAAGCTTTACGAGCGAACTGTACGTAGCGTCATTAAATTTACCGCTCTCGTCGGGGTGGCACACCTCAATTGAAATTGTATCAAGATTGCGGTTGTTGCTGGCATTTGATTTTTCGTCCAAAGGTATACACTGGATAACCTCGCCGTCAAGACCGATCACAAAATGCGAACACACGGTAGTATCCGCCTTGTTAAAATAATCGCGGTTGTTTTGCGCTGAGGTATCGGGATTACCGACATAATGAATAACGATATTATTAATTTCAACAAGCTTGACACCTGTTCTTGCAAATCCTACGTTTATAAGCTGTTCGTCAACATAGTCGGGTGTTATCAAAGTTTTTACGTTCAGCTGCTTTGCTGGTAATTTACCGCCGTTTTTATAAAGCGTAAATCCCAACACACCGCATAGCGCGAGAACAACCACAATTAAAATAATAACCATTTCGCGTATTCTTTTTTTGCGCATTATTTTACGCTTTAGCATTAGTTTTTCAAGATTGGAAAGTTCAAACTGTTGCATTGTTTTATATCCTTAACTTATAATGTCAAATGTAATTTTTGCTTTAAAAAGGTCGCCGTCTGTGCTTATCTCAAAATTACCGTTCTGAAGCTCGGTAAGGCTCTTTGCAATAGAAAGTCCCAAGCCGCTGCCCTCGGTGTTGCTGTTACGCGAGCGGTCACCGCGCACAAAACGCTCGGTTAATTCCTCCGCTGCGGCGTTGATTGGCAATTCGGAAATATTTCTGAATGTTATAACAGCTTTGCTGTTTTCACAAACAAGGTCAATATATACTCGCGTGCCGCTTAGCGCATATTTACAAATGTTGTTAAGCAGATTGTCAAACACACGCCAAAGACGTCTGCCGTCCGCCATTATATAAGCCTCTTCTGCGGGAAGCGACTGCACAATCTGTAATTTTTTTGTCTCAAGCTTTTCGCTGAATTCGCCTACTGCCTGATTTATAAGCACCGATAGATTGCATTTTGTAAGTTCTACCGACAAATTACCTGTTGATGCCTTTGATGCCTCCACTAAATCCTCAATAAGTTTTTTAAGACGGATTGATTGACGGTCCAAAACCTCGATATATTCATTTATTTTTACGTTGTCACAGTCCTCTTTTTTAATAAGGTCAACATAGTTTACAATTGAAGTGAGCGGTGTTTTGATATCGTGCGAAACGTTGGTAATAAGCTCGGTTTTAAAGCGCTCGCTTTTCATTTTGTCATCAATTGCGGTCTGCAAGCCTTGATTTATATTATTAAGACTTTCGGCAAAATCCTTGATATCGCCAAACATATACGTTGTATCAATCTTGTTGTCAAGGTCGCCATTTACAATCTTTTCGCCACCTTGCTTCACGCGTTGAAAAGCGATAGCCGCTAGCAGCAGTATAATTGCGGCAATCATACTTATAATGATCCAACCGATAATCAAATTATCGTTTTCGTAAGCGTTAAGCCCCATAAAGATAAGTTCAAATGCCAGAAATACGCCAATTACCATTGCAACCTTATATACGGTGGCAAAGTTTTTATAAATATGCTTGATAACTTTGCCGATTTTTGCAATCTTTTTAAATACCCAATGCAAAAATGTGTGTGTTATAATCTTTTTGGCTTTGACTTGCACAGCAATACTAAGCAGGTACCAAAGTGCAATAAAATAAAGCGCTACGAGTATCAGCGAACCAAAAGCTATAGTGCTTACAAGACCGTAAAGTTCAGTTAATAACCATATACCGTAAAAATAAATAAAGAACACAATGACACTTAAAATATCCGCAGGAATATTGTTAATACCCGCAACCTTAACATCTTTCGTATCACTACGGTGACCAACCGATATAAACAGATAGCTGTAAATTACAATGCATATAGCAAGAGATAACACTGCTAAAAATACAAAAGTATAGCGGTTGTTATATCCAATGTTTATTAACTTATCCACCAAAAAGAAACGGTCGGTAAACTGCATATCGCGAGGGATATATATTGTAAATTCAATTTTTTGCGAAGTTTCATATACTAATATATTTGTTGCATAATGATAATAATTTTCATTATCATAATCATAATTTACAGCATCATTATCATAAAAACTACCGTCTAAGCTGTTAATGAAACGTGTAACAAATTCGCTTGTTGAATATGTGGCAATATAATCCTGACCGTTAAAATTAGAAGTGGTTTCGCCGGTATGTGTATTTTTAATATTGTATAAAATGTTTTTATCTTCATAATATGATTCAACATAGTTTGCGCTTTGATCGTATATCGAAACTAATTTATGAAATTCGTCACGCGCCAAATCTTCCATTATATTTTCTTCTAATGTTGCAAAGTCACGGGTGTAAAAATCAGAAAACAACATAATAACACTGCCCGCGACCGATACAAGCATTGTAAAAAACACTATAAAAGATAATGTAACAGCCAAAATTTTAATAGCTGTGTTGCCAATGAATTTTTTCATAAACTTATCCCTCAAATTTATATCCGTGTGCCCATACAACTTTAATGTAGCGTGGCTCCGACGGGTTAATTTCTATCTTTTCACGCAGATGACGAATATGTACGGCTATGGTATTTTCGGCGCCGAAAGCAAGTTCTTTTCGCACGCTTTCATAAATCTCTTTTTGCGACATTACCCTACCCTTATTTTGCATAAGCAATTTAAGTATCTCGTATTCAGTAGGCGTCAGATTTACGGCGTCACCGTCAACCGTTACAATCTTTGACGCGTCATTAAGCGATATGCCGCCTACGGTTAATATATCGTCATCTGACTGTGCCATACTGCCGCCAAGCTTGGTATAACGGCGTATCTGCGAACGCACGCGCGCAAGCATTTCAACAGGATTAAACGGTTTTGTTATATAATCATCTGCTCCAACGTTAAGACCGAGTATTTTGTCGGTATCCTCACTCTTTGCGGTAAGCAATATAACGGGAACGTTACTGCTTTCCCTCAACTTTACCATAGCGGTTATACCGTCCATTACAGGCATCATAATATCCATAAGTATCAGATGAATTTCATTGCCGTTTACAATGTCAATTGCCTCTTTGCCGTTAGATGCCGTAAATACTTTATAACCATCAGATTCCAAATATATCCTCAAAGCAGAAACGATATCTCTTTCATCATCGCAAACCAGAATATTATACATTTTCCTCACCCTCCGAGCATATTTTACCAATAATTTTTTTAAGAAAAAAGTCTTTAAATTATTAAGAAATCTTTAATGTTGCATTTTTGCAGATAAACTGTTAAAATATATTATACTATTTTAAAGGAGGAGTTACAATATGAAACACGAAGTTTTAATGTCATGCCCTCCTATAATCCGCGACTTTTTGACCTATAACGAAACTATTAAGGGCAAGTCGTCCCGCTCGGTCGACGAATACTATCTTGATTTACAGACCTTTTTCAGATATTTGTTGCTTATGCGCGGCATGGTTGATAAAAACACTAATTTTGAAGAAATCGATATATCTAGTGTTGATGCAGAGCTTATAAGCACGGTAACGATATCCGACCTTTATGCGTTTATAGTGTTTTGCAAGGATGAACGCGGTAACAACGCGGCAACCAGAGCTCGAAAAACCTCTACCTTACGTATTTTTTTTAAATATCTTACGTCGCAGATACACCTGCTTGAGACCAATCCTGCCGAAATGCTTGAGGCTCCAAAGGTAAAAAATGCGCTGCCCAAGCATTTGAGCCTTGAGGACTCACTTGAATTGCTGTCGGTTGTTGACGGTCCAAACAAAGAACGCGATTATTGCATACTTACCCTGTTTTTAAACTGCGGTATGCGTTTGTCAGAACTATGCGGACTCAATCTCAGCGATATACGCTCTGACGGCACATTGAGACTGCTTGGTAAGGGCAACAAAGAACGCATTGTCTATATAAACGAAGCCTGTGATGCGGCAATAAAGTCGTATCTTGCGGTACGCCCTAATGACGCAATTAATTTTAACGACCGAAACGCGCTGTTTATCAGCCGAAACAAAAGACGGCTTAGCAATAAAACCGTTCAGCATATAGTAAAGAGCTATCTTGAAAAAGCAGGACTTGGCGGTCAAGGTTATTCAACCCACAAATTGCGTCATACTGCCGCAACACTTATGTATCAACATGGCGACGTTGATATCCGCGTGCTAAAGGATATATTGGGTCACTCAAATCTTGGTACTACACAGATTTACACACATATTTCTAACACACAAATTAAAAATGCTATTGATTCTAACCCACTTTCAAATGTAAAAAAGAAGTCATAACCAATTTGGTTATGACTTCTAAATTTTTACTGTTTAATTGTTAGGTACAAATGGTCCCTGATGGCCGTAATCAGCCTCATTCTTGTCAAGAATACCGTCACCGTCATCATCGTCGTCCTTATCGTCTGTAACACCGTCGTTGTCATCATCGGTGTCAGTGTCATCAGGTGTGCCGTCATTATCGGTATCTACAGTGCTTGAGGTATTATTATCATCTTCACCGCCGATATTTTCCTTAAAGTTTGAGACAAATTCTTTTTCTGAAGAAGTAAGCTCATCACCGTCAGATGTAGTTGAAGCGTCATCGTCAGATGGTGTTGTCGTTGTATTGGTTTGATCTTCTTTTGACACATAGATATCACCGTTATCGTCATTAAAATCATTCCAATAATCAGGATATGATTCAAAATCAGATGATTCGGCGTATATCTCTTTATCTTTACAAGCAACAAATGTAAGTGCCGTAACTAAGCACAAGCAAACCGCTATTAAAAGTTTTGCAGGCAAATTTGATTTCATAATACCCCTCACAAAAACAAACATTTTTTTAATGATAGCACATATTGTCTGCTTTTGCAAGAAAAATATTTTTAAAGGATAATGCACACAAGTCCGTTGCAGCCGTCGTTTATAACACGCTCAATAGTTTCCTGTACTCTCATACGCGCATCAACGGGCATACGCGCAAGCTTTGTATGCAAGCCCTCATTTACAAGCTCGTGCAAGGATTTGCCGAAAATGTTGGAATCCCATATTTTAACAGGGTCTTCCTCGAATTCATTAAGCAGATACATAATCAGGTCTTCCGACTGCTTTTCGCTGCCTACAATCGGACTTACCTCGGTTGTTATATTAGCTTTCATCAGATGAATTGATGGCGCCGATGCGCGAAGTCGCACGCCGTACCTTCCGCCTTGCTTTACGATTTCAGGCTCTTCGAGCGATAGTTCTTCGATAGACGGCATTACAATACCGTAGCCCGTCGCCTCTACCTCATCGAGCGCATCTTTAACACGCATATATTCTTTCTTTATCGCTGAAAGCTCGGTAATTGAATTCATAAGCTCCATTTCATCATTTATTACAAGACCCGTATTTTCCGCAAGCACTTTATAAAATAAATCGGGGTTCACGTTAACTGTAATATCCGCCCGACCGTAACCCAAATCAATGTTATTAACCTTGCAGTCGGTTGTGTTTTCGCTTTTTTCAAGACAATCGCCAAACAAATTCAAATCTCTTATGTGCCGTATACCTTCAGCCGATTTTAATGATGTGATAAGGTCGGCGCGCAACCAATGATTTATAGGCAAACTGTTTATCCATTTTGGAAAATTAACGTTTATCTCTTTTACGGGGAATTCATATAGAATTCGCGACAGTATCTGCTTTATATCGCTTTGCGTCAAATCAAGACAGTTTATCGGTATTACGGGTATGTGATGCTTTTTTGAAATTTGTTCTGCCGTATCAACTGCGCTCTCACTTGTTGGGTCTAAGCAGTTAAGCAGCACAATAAACGGTTTGTTTATCTGCATCAGTTCATCTATTACCCTATCCTCTGCTTCCATATATTCTTCTCGCGGTATGTCGCTGATGCTGCCGTCGGTAGTGATAACAAGACCTATTGTCGAATGCTCGTTAATAACCTTTTGTGTACCAATTTCTGCTGCCATATTAAAGGGTATGGGCTCTGCATACCAAGGTGTATTCACCATTCGTGGCTGGTCGTTTTCAATATAACCCAAAGCGCTTGGCACAATATATCCCACGCAGTCGATAAGGCGCACGTTCATATTGGCGGTATTGTCAATATTTATATTAACTGCCTTTTCGGGTATGAATTTAGGTTCGGTGGTCATAATTGTTCTGCCCGACGAGGCTTGCGGCAATTCGTCCTTTGCGCGTTCCTTTTCGTATTCCTCAGATATATTCGGCATAACGAGCTTATCCATAAACTGCTTTATAAAGGTTGATTTACCCGTTCTGACAGGTCCTACAATACCCAAATAAATGTCTCCGCCCGTTCTTAAAGCAATATCCTCATATATACTTTTATTTGCCATAAATATTCCTCCGAAACTTTTACATTTAAATTTTTTACTGATTAATAATATGAGGATAATATTTTATTTATGACAAGCAAAGTTTAATGTATATAAATGTTGTTTCTATCTTGAATTAATAAAAATAAATTGATACTTGATTTTTTGAATACTATAATATATAATTACAAAGTCATATGCAGATGTCGCGTAGCTGGTCGAGCGCGCACGATTGGAAATCGTGTAACTATTAAAAGTAGTTCGAGGGTTCGAATCCCTCCATCTGCGCCAATTAAAAAAGGAATCGGTCCGTAAGGGTTGGTTCCTTTTTTAATTTTCGTATGTGCATAAGGGATTCGAACAGGGCGGTTTACCGTATGGCAAGCAGTAAATTTATACAATCCTTTCAGAAAAAAAGACAAGTTTCTTCCGAAACTTGTCTTTTTTTAGTTACATTCACCTTACAGTGAGTGATACTGCTTCATAATGATATTCTTTCAATCGTAATAAATTACCTTTTGTGTTTTATACCTTTTCTTTAAGACAATTAAATTTTTCATCACAGTTTTGCGGTTTTGTTTTTTGTGTCAGTAAACTTACTATAGGGAATAAAATCAGTCCGCCTACCATAGCAAACACACCCGAATAGAGTGAATTTGTAAACACAAAGCTTAATATTTTATCTGTAAACTTCAATAAGCCTACACTGATGCATAGTTGAACGATTTCAAGCCCTGTACCAAATATAAAGCATACGGCAACTGCGGCGCGTGTTCCCCTTTTCCAAAAAAGTCCGTATAAAAACGGCGCTAAAAATGCACCTGCAAGCGCACCCCACGATACACCCATCATTTGCGCAATAAATACCGAATCCTTCCACAATGTGTCTTTAAGTATAGCTATCACTGCCGATACAGCAATAAAGAACACAATAAATAAGCGCATTATAAATACACTTTTTTTGTCGCTGAAATCTTTCTTTTTTGCTATTGCAGGTTTAATAACATCAAGTGTTAGTGTAGATGATGATGTAAGCACAAGCGAAGACAAAGTTGACATTGAAGCCGATAAAACTAAAACAATAACAATTGCAACGATCATTGGCGCTAAATTAGAAAGCATTGTCGGCACCACTTTATCGTACATAACACCATTATCGGTTATATATCCGCCGTTTATCATTTCATTTTGATAAAGCTTACCAAATCCTCCAAGAAAATAGCATCCGCCTGCAACAATTATTGCAAAGATTGTTGATATAATTGTACCCTTTTTAACAGCGCTCTGGTCTTTTATTGAATAAAATTTACCAACCATTTGCGGTAGTCCCCAAGTGCCAAGTGAGGTAAGAATAACAACAAAAAACAAAAATACAGGATTAGGACCAAAGGTAGAAACAAACTCTTTACCTGCCGATTCGCCCAATGATTTTACCGCTTGTAACAGTCCACCGTTATCATTAAGCACAGCAAGAATTACTGCAACAATACCTACAAGCATTATAATTCCCTGTATAAAGTCATTAATCGCAGTAGCCATATAACCGCCGAATATAACATAAATGCCCGTAAGCACTGCCATTATGAGCACTACCGCCCAATACGGTATAGAGAAGACATTATTAAATAATGATGACAGACCGTTATACAACGATGCAGTATATGGTATCAAAAACACAAATATTATAATCGAAGCAAATATTTTAAGTTTGCCCGAGTCAAAACGCTTTTCAAAGAAATCAGGCATTGTTTTTGAGCCTAACGCCTGTGTCATAATTCGAGTACGTTTACCGAGTACAATCCATGCAAGCAATGATCCGATAAATGCGTTACCAAGACCTATCCACGTCGATGCAAGTCCAAAGTTCCAGCCAAACTGACCTGCGTATCCAACAAATATCACCGCAGAAAAATACGATGTGCCAAATGCAAATGCCGTAAGCCACGGTCCCACCGCTCTGCCACCTAAAATAAAACCGTCAACACTTGCTGAATGCTTTCTGCAGTAAAGACCTACAGAAATCATAACTGCAAAAAACAGTATTAGAATTGGTATTGTAATCAGTGCTGTTGTTGTCATAAAAAACACTCACTTTCCTTCAAAAAACTTTATTACTTTAAAACTTTAACACTTTAAAGCGTGTTTGTCAATAATAATTTTCATTTTTCGCTGTTTTTCTCGTTGTATACGGTTGACATTGGCACTTTAAAGTGGTAAAATATCAACAAGTATTTTAAAAATTTTAAGGACTGTATTTTATGACAATTATACACTTGCTTGAGGAAAATGCGCGTAAATATGCATTTGACACCGCGCTTGTAGAAATTAACCCAGACCAACCCGAAACACGTCGTCGTACATGGCACGAGTTTGAGCTGGTTGAGCCTACGCCACGCGTTGAATATTACCGCCGAGAAATATCGTGGTCAGTATTTAATGAAAAAGCAAATCGCCTTGCTAATATGCTGACATCAAACGGTATTGGTAAAGGAAAAAAGGTTGCAATACTTTTAATGAATTGTATAGATTGGTTGCCAATCTATTTTGGTATACTTAAAACAGGTGCTTTGGCAGTACCCCTTAATTTCAGATATTCTTCTGACGAGATTGACTATTGTCTGCAGCTTGCCCAAGCTGATGTTCTTATCTTTGGAACAGAATTTATTGGTCGTGTCGAGGCGGTTGCTGATAAAATATCAAAAAAATGTACGCTTATATATTTTGGCTCTGCCTGCCCTGCTTTTGCTGATGACTATAACGATTTAATATCTGAATGTTCGTCCTCCTTCCCCGAATGCACACTTAGCGAGGATGACTATGCGGCAATCTATTTTTCATCAGGTACCACGGGCTTTCCAAAGGCAATTTTACATAAACATCAAAGCCTTATTCATTCCTGCCGTGTTGAGCAGGCGCACCACGGTCAAACAAAAGACGACTGTTTTTTATGTATTCCACCGCTTTATCATACAGGTGCAAAAATGCATTGGTTTGGCAGTCTTATAACAGGCTCAAAGGCGGTAATACTTAAAGGCACACAGGCGCGTAATATTTTAAGTGCTGCTTCACAGGAAAAATGCTCTATTGTATGGCTTTTGGTTCCGTGGGCACAGGATATTTTAAACGCACTTGATAAAGGTGAAATCCGTCTTGATGAATTTGATTTCACAAATTGGCGTCTTATGCACATAGGTGCTCAGCCTGTTCCTCAAAGTCTAATAAAGCGATGGCTTCAGTATTTTCCAAATCACCAATATGATACAAACTACGGGCTTTCAGAGTCAATAGGACCCGGTGCTGTACATCTGGGTGTAGAAAACATACACAAGGTTGGCGCTATCGGCGTTGCAGGCTACGGCTGGCAGGTAAAAATCGTCGATACCGAGGGTAATACCGTAAATCAGGGTGATGTTGGTGAGCTTTGTCTTAAAGGACCTGGTGTTATGACCTGTTATTATCGTGATGAAAAAGCTACAGCCGATACATTAAAAGACGGTTGGCTGTATACGGGTGATATGGCAATGACTGACGAGGACGGCTTTATATATCTTGTTGACCGTAAAAAAGATGTTATTATCTCGGGTGGCGAGAACCTCTACCCTGTTCAGATTGAAAACTTTTTATCATCACACCAAAAAATTATGGATGTCGCTGTAATCGGTCTACCCGACAGCCGTTTAGGTGAAATTGCAACAGCAATTATTCAAGTAAAAGATGGTATGACCTGTACCGAGGAAGAAATTAATGAATTTTGTTTGCAATTACCTCGTTATAAGCGTCCCCGTAAAATAATTTTTGCTGATGTACCGCGTAATCCAACAGGTAAAATAGAAAAGCCCAAGCTTCGTAAAATGTACGGCGCGGAAGCACTTGTTGATTCACAAAACAAATCTTAACAATTATTAATCGAAAGGTTTTTAAAATATGAAAAAGTTACTTATTGGTAATCAGGCGGTTGCTACCGGTCTTCACGATGGCGGACTTGGAGTGGTTTCAAGCTATCCTGGCACACCTTCTACCGAAATCACTGAATTCTTATCTAAATATGACGATTTACACAGCGAATGGGCGCCTAACGAAAAGGTTGCCTGTGAGGTTGCATTTGGCGCCTCTCTTGCAGGTGCACGAAGCGCTTGCGCAATGAAGCACGTTGGTCTCAATGTTGCGGCCGACCCGCTTTTTACACTTTCATATACGGGTGTTAATGGCGGTATGGTTATTTGTGTTGCTGATGACCCTGCAATGCACTCTTCACAAAACGAACAAGATTCTCGCCATTATGCAATAGCATCAAAAGTACCTATGCTTGAACCCGCTGATTCACAAGAGGCTTACACCTTTGCAAGAACTGCATTTGAGCTTTCGGAACAGTTTGATACACCGGTTATTCTTCGTATGTGCACTCGCATTGCGCATAGCCAATCGGTTGTTGAAACTGCAGAGGTTATCCCCGCAGTTCTTAAAGATTATGAAAAAAATCCTGCAAAATACATAATGATGCCCGGCAATGCAATAAAGCGTCATCCGTTTGTTGAAGAACGCACTCTTAAATTACAAGAGTTTGCCGAGAACTGCATTTATAATACGGTTGAATACGCTTCGGATAATGAAATCGGCATCATCACTTCCGGTTGTTCTTACCAATATGTTAAAGAGGTGTTTGGAGATAGCGTCAGCATTTTAAAAATCGGTATGCCACATCCTCTCCCCGTTAACACAATTAAAGATTTTGCAAGCAAGGTTAAAAAGCTTTATGTTATTGAAGAACTTGATCCAATCATTGAAAATCACGTTAAGTCACTCGGTATTGAGGTAATTGGCAAAGAGATGTTCTCTATCCTTGGTGAATTTTCTCAAAAGACTATTGCCGATGCATTTGGTGTTAAAGCTAAACAAAGCGTTAGCGCTGATTCCCCTGTTCCCAACAGACCGCCTATGATGTGTGCAGGTTGCCCACACCGCGGTATGTTCTATACACTTGCTAAAAACAAAATTACCGTTCATGGTGATATAGGCTGCTACACACTTGGTGCGGTTCCACCGCTTAATGCTCTTGACACTACGCTCTGTATGGGCGCTTCAATTTCAGGTCTTCATGGCTTTAACGCAGCACGTGGCGAATCTACCGAAGGCAAAAGTGTTGCTGTTATTGGCGACTCAACCTTTATGCACTCGGGTATGACAGGCCTTGTTAATGTGGCATATAACGCAACAAACTCAACTGTAATCATACTTGATAACTCAATAACTGGTATGACAGGACACCAACAAAACCCAACAACAGGCTATAACATTAAGGGCGAGGTTGCGGCTAAGGTTAATCTTGAAGCTCTTTGTAAGGCACTCGGTATAAATCGTGTTCGTGTGGTTGACCCGTATAACCTTAAAGAGTGTGACACTGCAATAAAAGAAGAGCTTGCAGCAGAAGAACCATCGGTTATTATTTCTCGTCGTCCTTGCGTACTCTTAAAATCGGTCAAAGCATTACCGTCACTTAATGTAGACGTTGATAAATGTAAGTCCTGTAAGCGCTGTATGGGACTTGGCTGTCCTGCTATAAGTATGAAAGACAAAAAGGCAGTCATTGATAATACTTTATGCGTTGGTTGTGGTGTGTGTAAACAGCTTTGCGCATTTGATGCAATAAACTAAGGAGGAAAGCAGATTATGAAAACTACAAATGTTATGATTGTCGGTGTTGGCGGACAAGGCAGTTTGCTTGCCTCTAAATTACTTGGACGATTACTTATTGACGAAGGTTATGACGTAAAGGTAAGCGAGGTTCACGGTATGAGTCAACGCGGTGGCAGTGTTGTAACCTACGTTCGTTTTGGTGACAATGTTTACTCACCTATTATCACCGAGGGTGAAGCCGACTATATAATCTCTTTTGAAAAATTAGAGGCTGCTCGCTACGCTAAATATTTAAACAAAGACGGTCTAATCGTTGTAAATACACAGCAGATTGATCCTATGCCTGTAATTATTGGCGCGGCAGAATATCCAACCGAAGTTCTTGACGAACTTACGGCAAAAGGTTTAAAGGTAGAAGCACTTGACGCCTTAAGCCTTGCAGAACAGGCTGGGTCATCAAAAGCCGTTAATATTGTACTTATGGGTAAGGTTGCAAAGCAGTTTGGTATTTCTTATGATAAATGGATTACCGCTATTGAAAATACCGTTGCACCAAAATTTGTCGAAATGAATAAAAAGGCATTTGACCTTGGATTTAATTCTTAAACTGAAAGGTGTTGTTTCAAATGGAAGAAAAACGTTACTACCAAAAAGATATTGAAACTATGCCCGTCGAGGACATCAAAAAGCTTCAATCAGAAAAATTGGTAAAGCAGGTAAAACACGTTTATGAAAATGTGCCTTACTACCGCGATTTGATGGATAAAAAGGGTGTAAAACCCGAAGATATCCACGGAATTGAGGATTTACATCTGCTACCCTTCTTAACAAAGGCAGATTTACGTGATGCGTATCCTTACGGACTGCTTGCAAAGCCGCTTAATGAATGTGTTCGAATTCAATCAACATCAGGAACCACGGGCAGACGCGTTGTTGCTTTTTATACCCAGCACGACATTGATTTGTGGGAAGATTGTTGCGCACGCGCCATTGTAGCAGCAGGCGGAACAAACGAAGATGTTTGTCAAGTAGCTTACGGATACGGACTCTTTACAGGTGGTCCGGGCCTCAACGGTGGTTCACATAAGGTTGGTTGTTTGACTCTTCCTATGTCATCGGGTAATACCGAGCGCCAAATTCAATTTATGACCGACCTTAATGCAACAATTCTTTGTTGCACACCGTCTTATGCGGCATACCTTGGCGAATCTCTTACTGAAAAGGGATATACACCGGATACCATTCCGCTAAAAGCAGGTATCTTTGGCGCGGAGCCATGGACCGAAGAAATGCGTCAAAACATTCAAAACACTTTAGGTATTAAGGCTTACGATATTTACGGTCTTACCGAAACAAGTGGTCCCGGAGTATCTTTTGAATGTGAAGAACAAACCGGTATGCACATTAACGAAGACCATTTCTTAGCCGAAATAATCGACCCCGATACCGGTGAGGTTTTACCCGAAGGCAGCAAGGGTGAGCTTGTATTTACCTCTCTCGACAAAGAGGCATTCCCCCTACTCCGTTATCGCACGCGTGATATTTGTGTGCTTACACGTAAAGAGTGTTCATGCGGACGTACATTTATAAAAATGTGCAAGCCAATGGGTAGAAGCGACGATATGATGATTATTCGTGGTGTTAACGTATTCCCAAGTCAAATTGAAACTGTTTTGCTTAATGAGGGTTATCAGCCAAACTATCAAATTGTGCTTGATCGCGTTAACAATACCGATACCTTTGAGGTTAATGTAGAAATGAATCCTGACCAGTTTACCGATACCGTTGGCGGCATTACAGCACTTGAGAAATCACTTGCAAACGCTATGAAGACAATGCTTGGTATTAACCCTGCCGTTCACCTTGTAGCACCAAAGAGCATTACCAGAAGTGAAGGTAAAGCAGTACGCGTTATTGATAAACGCAAACTACACGATTAATAGGAGATGAGATTATGTCACTTAAGCAATTAACCGTTTTTGTAGAAAACAAGCAAGGTACTTTGGTTGACATTACCGATACACTTGCAAAGCACAATGTAAATATTCGGGCGCTTTCAATCGCCGATACGCAAGATTTTGGTATTCTTCGTCTTATTGTAAACGATAATGACACAGCACTTAAAACTCTTGCAGACGAAGGCTATCTAATTAAGACAACCGATGTTGTCGGTGTAAAGATCGGCGACGAACCCGGTAAGCTTTCAAAAGCGCTTAATGTGCTTGACGAAAAAGGTATTAATATGGAATATCTTTACGCATTTATGTCACGTACCGAAAAACACGCTTATGTAGTTCTTCGTGTTGCTGATAATTCATCTGCTGAAACAGCGCTTGAAGCTGCAGGTTTCCATCTTATTACCGATGCTGATGTAGCAAAGCTATAAAAATTTAAAACGTAAAACCGTCAAGCATTTTTGTTTGGCGGTTTTTTTGCACATACTAATCACAAGGATGTGATAGTATGCAATCATTGTGGATTGAAACAGCGAAAAAACCAAAATTCAATAATTTAAACGGCGATATAAATACCGACATATTGATTGTCGGCGGCGGCTTAACAGGCATTTTATGCGCCTATATGTTACAAAAAGCGGGTGTAGATTATACACTAATTGAAGCAAAAGAAATTTGCAGCGGTATCACAAAAAACACCACCGCAAAAATAACCGCACAACACGGTCTTATATATAATAAAACCATTAAAAAATATGGCGTTGATACAGCAAAGTTATATTATAAAGCCAATAGTAACGCCATACAACACTACAAAAATTTATGCGATGAATTAAATTGTAATTTTGAAACAAAGGATGCTTACATTTATTCAACAAATGATGTCACAAAAATAATAAGTGAATTAAACGCGTATAAAAAAATAAATGTAAAAGCGGAATTTGTTAATAAAACACTCCTACCGTTCAGTGTTTTAGGTGCTCTCAAACTTACAAATCAAGGGCAGATTCATCCTCTTGATTTTTTATATAAGCTGTCAAAAAATCTTAACATCAAAGAAAATACAAAACTTATAAATATGACACCTAATTATGCTGAAACGAACGGTGGCAAAATCAAATTCAAAAAGGCAATTATTGCAACGCATTTTCCTATTCTTAATAAGCACGGCTCATATTTCCTAAAAATGTATCAGCATCGCTCTTATGTAATCGCGCTTAAAAACGCGCAAGATACCCGCGGTATGTATGTTGACCATGATTTAAAAGGCTTATCATTTAGAAATTACGGTGATTTGCTACTTATAGGTGGCGGTAGCCACCGCACAGGTAGATCGGGCGGTGCATGGGCAGAACTTGAAGCATTTGCTAAAAGGCATTACCCAAATGCTGAAATTATGTATAAATGGGCAACACAAGACTGTATGACACTCGACGATATTGCCTATATAGGCAATTATTCAAAAAACACACCAAATCTCTTTGTCGCCACAGGCTATAACAAATGGGGCTTTACTACTGCTATGGTAGCTGCAGAAATACTTTGTGATTTGGTGCAAGAAAAGTCAAATAGTTATGCAAGTGTATTTTCACCCTCGCGTAGCATATTACACCCACAGCTCGCCATAAACGGCTTAGAATCGTTTTTAAACATCATTACACCAACTACTCCACGTTGTCCCCATCTTGGCTGTGCGCTTAAATATAACAAATATGAACACACATGGGACTGCCCCTGCCACGGCTCACGGTTCACCAAAGACGGCAAGCTTATCGACGGACCTGCGACAGACGACAAACCAATGCACAATTAGTTTATTCAAAAGCAAACATAAACTAAGCACTCACCATATCTCTATGATGAGTGCTTATCTTTTAATTGTGCATTATGCATTGAGCATTGTGCATTAAATTACATTTTAGCAAGGTTTGCCTTGAGGTTGTCAAGCTGTTCGCGAAGTGCTGTTGGTAACTTGTCGCCAAACTTCTTGTAGTGCTCTTCAATCTCTTCGGCTTCCTTAGTCCAAACATCTTTATCAACCTTAAGGATTGATTTAAGAGTTTCAATATCCATATCAAGATCGGTAAGGTCGATATCTTCGGGCTGTGGAATATAACCGATAGCAGTCTCGGTTGCAGTTGCCTTGCCTTCGCAACGGTCTATAATCCAGTTGAGAACGCGCATATTGTCGCCAAAACCTGGCCATACAAAGTTGCCTTCGTCATCGGTACGGAACCAGTTAACATTGAAAATCTTAGGAGCCTTGTCACCAAGCTTTTCGCCCATTTCAAGCCAGTGTGCAAAGTAATCGCCCATGTGGTAACCACAGAACGGAAGCATCGCCATTGGGTCGCGACGCACAACGCCTACTGCGCCTGCGGCAGCTGCTGTTGTTTCAGAAGCCATTGCAGAACCTACGAATACACCGTTAACCCAATCCTTTGATTGATATACAAGTGGAGCGCACTTAGCACGACGACCGCCAAATACGATTGCCGAAATCGGAACACCTGCGCCCTTGTTGAACTCATCAGAGATACAGGGGCAGTTTTCAGCAGGAGCTGTGAAACGTGAGTTTGGATGAGCAGCGTATGTTGACTTGTCTGCCTTTACAAACATCGAAGGATTCCAAGCATTACCCTTCCACTCAAGAGCGTTTTCGGGTGGATTCTTATCAAGACCTTCCCACCAAACAGTATTATCGTCAAGGTTAAGAGCAACATTTGTGAAGATGGTGTTCTTCTTAGTAGACTCGAGTGCGTTGAAGTTAGAGTGAACGTTGGTACCGGGAGCAACGCCAAAGAAACCGTTTTCAGGGTTGATAGCGTAAAGTCTTCCGTCGGGACCTATCTTCATCCAAGCGATGTCGTCACCAACTGTCCAAATCTTGTAGCCCTTTTCGCGTAAATATTCGGGTGGAATAAGCATTGCAAGGTTGGTCTTACCGCAAGCAGACGGGAATGCAGCAGCGATATAGCGAACTTCGCCCTGTGGGTTTTCAAGACCGAGGATAAGCATATGCTCAGCCATCCAGCCCTCTTTCCAGCCTTGGTAAGAAGCAATACGAAGCGCAAAGCATTTTTTACCAAGAAGAACATTACCGCCGTAACCAGAGTTTACAGAGATAATTGTGTTATCCTGTGGGAAGTGGCAGATATATCTCTTTTCAGGATCAACGTCACAACGTGAGTGCAAACCGCGTACCCAGTCATTACTGTCGCCTAAAACCTCAAGAACCTTGGGGCTAACGCGGGTCATAATTACCATATTAAGAACAACGTAGATAGAGTCAGTTACCTCAATACCAATCTTAGCAATTGGTGAACCGATTGGTCCCATTGAATAAGGGATAACATACATTGTCTTACCCTTGTAGCTACCACGAGCAATATCATATAGCTTTTTATACATTTCGGCAGGGTCACACCAGTTGTTTGTAGGACCTGCTTCTTCCTTAGTGGTTGTGCAGATAAAGGTTCTGTCCTCTACGCGAGCAACGTCATTAGGATTGGTGCGATGCAAATAGCAACCGGGAAGCTTTTCCTGATTAAGTTTATGCAATTCACCGATTTCACAAGCTTCTGCGCGGAAAGCCTCAATCTGCTCTTGGCTACCGTCAACCCAAACAACTTGGTCAGGCGTGAGAAGCTCTTTCATCTCATCAAGCCATTTTAATACTGTTTTATTAGTGGTCATTGTTATTCTCCTTACAAAATAATACAAATTTTTGCCGTTTATATTATACTGGTATTATTTTCAAAAATCAATATAAATATTTAAAAATTTAAAAATAATTCATAATACTTGACACATTACACTTTTTTGTGTAAAATCGTAATACTTATTGTTATAGAAAAGTGGTTATATTTATGAAATCAGTTCCATTTACTAAAGAAAATATCCAAAATTGGTCACAAAACTACCCTACTCCTTTTTATGTGTATGATGAAGCGGGTATTCGCCGTTGTGTTACCGATTTGTACAAAGCGTTTTCTTGGAACAAAGGATTTAAAGAATATTTTGCAGTAAAAGCAACTCCAACCCCCGCAATTTTACGCCTTTTAAACGAGCTTGGTTGCGGCACCGACTGTGCCTCCGTGCCCGAGCTTGTGCTCTCACAAAAAAGCGGTATTAGCGGCAAAAACATTATTTTCACATCAAACGAAACTACTGTTGAAGAATACAAAGCAGCTCTATCTTGTGGCGCGATTATAAATCTTGACGACATTACACATATCGAATTTTTAGAAAAGATCGCCCCGCTACCTGATACAATTTGCTGTCGATATAATCCCGGTAAGTTTAATATTACCAATGATATTATGGGTCACTTACACGACACCAAATTCGGTATGACACACGAGCAGATACTTGAAGCGTTTTCAATTTTGAAACAAAAGGGCATTAAGCACTTTGGTATTCATTCAATGCTCGCAAGCTGCTCACTGGTTGAGGAATATTACCCTCGCCTTGCTAAAAAACTATTTAAATTTGCCTTGGAAATTAAGGAAAAGCTTGATATAAACGTTGAATTTATTGACCTTTCGGGCGGTATCGGTATACCCTATAAACCTACCGAAGAGCCTGTCGATATTTTTGCTATCGGTGAGGGTGTTCGTCAAGTTTATGAAGAATATATAACCCCATCAGGACTTGAAATAGCCCTCTTTACCGAGATGGGCCGCTACATAACGGGTCCTTATGGCTATCTTGTGACTAAGGCTCTTCACTATAAACATATTTACAAAGAGTATATCGGTGTAGATGCAAGCTGTTGTGATCTTATGCGTCCTGCAATGTACGGCGCGTATCACCATATAACCGTTATGGGTAAAGAAAACGAAAAAGCAGTCGGCAAATTTGATGTTGTAGGCTCACTTTGTGAAAATAATGATAAATTTGCTGTAGAACGCGAATTGCCGCAGATAGATATTGGCGATTATTTGACAATTCACGATGCAGGTGCGCACGGTCATTCAATGGGATATAACTACAACGGTAAATTGCGTTGCGCCGAACTTATGTTAAAACCCGACGGTAATGTGCAACTTATACGCCGCGCACAAACCATGCAAGATTATTTTTCAACGCTAGATATCGACCCTGAATTCGACTAAAAAACACATAAAGATACATATAGCAGATATTTTTCTTGTAAAATGAGATAATATCTGCTATAATATTCTGTGTATGGAAATTTAAAATAAAGGGATGAATAAAATGTCTGTTGGTTTCAGAAAAAGTCTGTTTGGTTTTAACTGTGATGATGTTATTGGTTATATCGAAGAATCGCATAAAAAATTCTCTGAGAAAGAAAACGAACTAAATCAAAAAATTGATTCGCTTGATCAAACTCTCGCAAATGTAAACACCCAACTTGAAGATGTAAAAAATGCAAAAGCGGCTGTTGAAGCGCAACTTAAGGAATATACCGACAAATATGACGAGATTGAGCGCCTCTCACAAAACATTGGCAAGCTTTATCTTGTGGCGCAGGCAAATGCAAAATCCGTTATGCAAAACTCTGCTGAAAACCGCGATATTGCAAACCGCGAGGTAGAAAAAAATCTTAGCTCTATCGACAATGCGCACGAACAACTTGCCGCGCTTAAAGCAGAAATTATGCAGACTTCAAATGATTTTGTAAACAAGGTTGATACCCTCGTTACATCGCTTACCACCGCGCGCGAACAGATAAGTGCCAAAAACACCGACAACCGCGAGCTTACAGAGCAGTTTGAAAATCTTTTTGCTGATATAAACAAATGAACGAATATTACATAAATACCAACGAGCTTAAAGCCTACTGTGAAAAGCTTCGTGTTGGCGATAGAGTGTATTTAAGCGGTATCGTTTACACCAGCCGAGATGCCGCGCATAAGCGTATATTTGAATTATTAGACCAAGGCAAACAACTACCCTACCCGATTAACAACTCGGTTATATACTTTGCAGGGCCCACCCCCACACCACAGGGTCTATCATTAGGAAGCTGTGGACCGACAACATCATCACGTATGGACACATATACACCACGTCTTCACGAAATGGGCCTTACCGCCACAATTGGTAAGGGCGAACGAAATCAGAAAGTAATTGACTCGATTATAAAAAACAAAGCAGTTTATCTTTGCGCCATTGGTGGCGCGGGCGCGTTGGCGGTCGATCATATAAAATCAAGCCGAGTTATTGCCTTTGAAGATTTGGGCTGTGAATCGGTAAAAGAACTCGAATTTCAAGATTTCCCGCTTATTGTCGGTATTGACTGCAAGGGCGGAAATATTTTTGAAAGATAAAAATTTTTTAAAGCAAGATGAAATTTCATCTTGCTTTTTTAATTGTTTTGTGTATAATATAATTAAAGTGTTCTATTTGGAACACAATTCGTAAATTGGAGGTGTGACCAATTAACTGTTTTTTGTTTGAAGGACTATGCGAGAAAGATATCAACTCTATCGCTTTATTGCTTGGCGATGCGCAAAAAATATCAAAAGGCGATCAGCTTTACCGTAACGGTATGATTGGCATTATCATAAGCGGTACGGCTACTGTAAAACGCCTTAATGACATTGGCGACAGTATTACTATACGTACAATGTCAGGCGGCGAGCTTTTTGGCGCGGCAAGTGTATTCGGTAACTGGAAAGAAGGTATGAGCAGTATTATTGCAAAAGAAGATTGCTGCGTTTTGTATATAAACGAGCAGACCTTTGCTTCTCTTATAAAACAATATCCGCAAATATCACTTAACTATATCGAATATCTTAGTGACAGAATACGTTTTTTAAATCGCAAGCTTGATGCATTTACTGCAAAATCTACCGAAGAACGACTTTATGAATTCTTGCTATCCCAGTCTGACGGTAACGGCGTCGTAACACTGGGGTTTGGTATGGCAGAGCTTGCCAGACGGCTAAACGTAGGACGTACAAGTATCTACCGTGATATCGAATCTTTACAGTCAAAAGGACTAATTAACCGTGACGGTCACAGCTTTAAAATTAATAAATAAGGTGATACAAATGAAAAAACTACTAGCCCTCTTAATCTCATTCGCTCTCCTGCTCTCGCTTGCTGCTTGCGGCAATACCGATACAATCTCTTCTGCTCCCGATGTTTCAAGTGAAGAAGCATACGCACCTGTTGATATGTCGGTGGCATATATGACAGGTCCTACGGGTATTGGTATGGCAAAGCTTAACGCTGACAGCGATGCTAAGCTTACCGCAAACAATTACACATTTACTGTAGCATCCGCCGCTACCGATATAACGGGTAAATTCCTAAAGGGTGAAATTAATATTGCCTCTGTTCCCACAAACGTTGCGGCTACTCTTTACAACAAGTCAGAAGGCAAGGTTCGTATGCTTGCCGTTAACACAAACGGTGTTCTCTCTATTCTTGAAAAGGGCGATACTATTAAATCTATTGCCGACCTAAAGGGCAAGACTATCTACTCGACTGGTAAAGGTCAAAACCCTGAATATATCCTAAATTATATTCTCAATAAAAATGATATTAATCCTGCAACCGACATTACTATTAACTTTGTATCCAGCGACGATTTAAAGGCAAAGCTTATAAGCGGCGAGGCCCAAATCGCAATGGCACCCGAACCATTGGCAACTGCAGTAATGGTTCAGAATCAAGAGCTTAACCGAGTACTGAGCATCAACGACGAATGGTCAAAGGTATCAGACACCACACTTATGATGGGTTGTGTTATCGCGCTTGATAGCTTTGTTAAGGCTAATCCCAAGGCAGTTGAAAAGTTCCTTGAGGAATATGAAGCATCAATTAAATTCGCTACCGAAAATATCGACGAGGTTGCGGCATACTGTGAGACCTACGGCATTGCGCCTAAAGCTGCCATCGCTAAAAAATCCATCCCCATCTGCAATCTTTGCTACGTTACAGGCAGTGATATGAAAACAAATGTAGACGGTTACTTTAATGTACTTTTTGATGCAGATCCAACATCTATTGGAGGTAAATTACCCGCCGATGATCTCTACTACAAAGCAGACTAAAACAAACACTTTCAAAAAGATATTAAAAGCGATACTAATAGCGACCTTCTGGATACTTATTTGGGAGGCCGCTTCCCGTGTTGTCAGTCGCAATAACGAACTGCTGTTGCTTATACTGCCAAGCCCTGTTACTGTTTTTAAAAAATGGTGCGAAATAGCTTTTACCTCTGCGTTTATCAAGGCAGAGCTTTTGACCTTAGCTCGAATTTTTATTGGTTTTTTATGCGGTACGGTCAGCGGTTTTATTCTCGGAATACTCACCCACGTTTCAAAAACATTGTATTCACTGCTCTCGCCTATCTTAAAAATTATCCGCGCGGTACCTGTTGTAGCTATTATAATATTGATGTATCTATTCTTTAGCAGCGCTACCCTGCCGATATTTATAGTCTGTCTTATGGTAATGCCACTGATTTGGCAAACCGTACACGATGGACTTGAAAACACCGACAAACAACTTTTAGAAATGGCGCAAGTTTTTCAAATTTCCTATAATAAAACAATTTTTACAATTAAACTACCCTTGATTGTACCAAGTTTGATTACTGCATGTGTAAATGCTTTGGGTCTTGCGTGGAAATCAGGTGTCGCGGCAGAGGTTATCTGTCTACCGAAATCCTCGCTTGGTACAATGCTTTGGCAAGGTAAAGGCAGTGTAAACTTTGACGAGGTTTACGCCGTAACACTGACAGTAGTTGTTTTGAGCATAATAATTGAATTCCTGCTTAAATTTCTTACAAATAAATATCTTTTAAGAAATGGAGGCAGTAAAAATGATTAAACTTGAAAAAGTTTCCTTTTCTTACGGCGAACTTCAGGTTTTAAAGGATTTTAATCTGACGGTAAACGATGGTGAATGTATACAGCTTTACGGTGTATCAGGCTCTGGTAAAACTACCGTATCAAGACTGATTTCAGGACTTGAAACTGCCAATAGCGGCAATGTTATTGCGCCGAAAAAAATATCTGTCGTATTTCAAGAGGACAGATTGCTTGATAATCTTGATGTTTTAAAAAACGTTCGGCTTGCAATACCAAAGGATAAATATGAATATGCTAACGGCTTACTTAAAGAATTCGATTTGTATTCCGTAAGAAAAAAGCGTGTATCGCAACTTAGCGGCGGTATGAAACGACGCGTAGCACTTGTGCGCGCTATTGCCTACGGTGGCGATGCGCTTGTTTTGGACGAACCTTTTAACGGACTTGACCATGATAACAAAAAAATCGCGGCAAATATTATCAAACGTGATTTTCTTGAGCAGAATAAACCTGTGTTATTAATAACCCACGTAAAAGAAGATGCTGAATTATTAAACGCAAAAATTGTCAATATATAAAACAAATGTCATTGCGAGGGCGTCAGCCCGCGGCAATCCGTAATTTTCAAAAAAGAGACGGATTACCACGCCGAAAAAATCGGATCGCAATGACTATATTTTTAATTAACGGTTACGTTTTTAAACTCAATTTCTAAATCAAGGTCATCTATTTGTAATGAAATCGGCAGTCCTGACGGTGAGAAAGTAAATTCATATTGGTATCCGTTTATACTGCCTTCAATTTCACAGTTTTCTTCATCGCAATTTGCCGTTTTATTATCCGCAATATCGCTTAGTATATCGTACAAAACCTGCGCTATAGCGCCACCGGGTATCGAGTTTATATTCGGCGTGTACGTCACGCCCTTAAATTCAGCCGTTGCGCCGTTTTTTGTGATATTTAGGGTTAAGTCCTTGATTTCCTGAGGCTTAGTTATAACCAAATTTAACGTGTCTTCAGCAATCGACGCATTTGCCGCAAATTCAGTATCGCCGTAATCAATTTCGGCGATAAATGAGATGTTATCAAGCGCGGGCATTACCGCCTTTTGCTCGGAGCAACCGCATAGCAACACAAATACAAGAGGAAAAGCCAATAATTTCTTAAACACAAAATCACCTAATCTGAAATTGTTTTAAGCCCCTCAATAATATCGCTTGGCAGTATCGCGCGCGTTGGTATACTTTCGGCAAGTTTATCGGCAACTGCGCCGTGCAGCCACACAGAGTTAAGCGAAGCAGTCAGCGGGTCATAGCCCTGCGCGAGTCGCGATACGATCATACCCGACAGTACGTCACCGCTTCCGCCTGTAGCAAGACCGTCGTTTCCCGTTGTGTTAAAGAAGATTCTTCCGTTTGGTGTTGCAACAATTGTTTTTGTGCCCTTAAGTACTAAAATGCAATTGTTTTCCACGGCAAACTTTTTGGCAAACTTTACGCGGTTTACCTCTATAACGTCGGTTGTGGTATCGCACAGCCGAGCCATCTCAGTCGGATGCGGTGTGAGTATTATGGGGGCATCTATCTTTCTGATTATATTTATGCCACCCTGCAATGCATTTATGCCGTCAGCGTCAATAACTGTGGGTATTTGTGTTTTTTCAAGTGTTCTGATAACCAATTTCCGAGCCTCGTCACTGCGACCGAGACCGCAGCCAATAAGCAACGCGCTACTGTTTGAGAGAGCAGATAAAATTTTGCGGTCGTAAACCTCAGGCGCACCACCTTGCGTTGTACCTACGGGTATAGTTACGGCTTCAGGCACGCTGCTTGTAAACGCCGTGTAATTTTTATCACACACAATTGCTTTAACTATTCCGACACCACTGCGAAGAGCCGCGCGCGCAGCCAGAATCTCTGCGCCTGCCATACCGTAGCTTCCGCAAAAAAGCAATGCCGTACCGAAGGTGCCTTTATGAGAATTTTTAGGTCTTTTTACCATTTCGGGTTTATCTATTGTAAGATAGGCGTAATCGTCTATCGGCAAACCAATGTCAAGCACCACCGTTTCACCGCAATAATCGCTTGTTTCGGGTAAAAGCTGACAAGGCTTGTATGCCGTAAATGTGAGTGTTAAATCAGCGCGAAAAGCGTTAGAAACCACTCCGCCGTCGCAAAACACACCGCTTGGAACGTCGATTGCAATTTTAACGCAATCGTATGCGTTGATTTTATCAAAAAGGTTGGAAATTTTTTCGGATAAAAGGCGGTTGAGTCCAATACCGAAAAGCGCGTCGATAACGATATCGTATTCACCGTAAAAATCTTCTATAATCTTTACGCCCTCTACCCCGCTTTTAAATTCCACAGCGGTATCAGTCACAGGAAATCCCATCGGCAAAAGCAACGCAACGTCTGCGCCGCAGTTTTTCAAATTTGCGGCAATAACAAGACCGTCGCCGCCGTTATTACCCATACCGCACATAACACAGATCTTTTTCCCAATAACGTTATATCGGTTTAAAATTTCTCGTGCGGCGGTATCTCCCGCAATTTTCATCAATTTCGCATAAGAAAAAATGCCGCGCAAGACGGCATTATCCTCGGCGGTTTTAATTTGAGATGCATTTAAAACCTTCATAAAATCACCTTATTTTAAATTTTCAGCAACATACTTGGGCAAAAACTTTTTCATTGTATCAAGCATTCTTTCATCGGGCGCGACAACCACGCTTTGCTTTCCCTTGCCCTCGGGATGAATAACCAAAACAATCGCATTATCTTCATTACCGTTGCAAGCAAATAACGCATTTTTTATAATGTCCTCGGGCAACTCTTTGCGGTATTTTTCAATTCGTTCAACCGCGGTCAGTTCAAAGCTTAAAATACGCTTACGTGAACTTTTTGCAACAATTTTATCAATATCCATTGTAGAATTGGTGATAATATATTCATATTCAAGGCTCAACATTGAATATAGTTTATAAGCGCCATAAAGAACCAAAAACACTACAATGACGGCAAGATTGCCAAAAAGCCAAAGAGCCGCTGCCATAATTATAATTGCGGCAAGAGCAATCAAAACGTACGCTAAATAGGTTTTAGCGGTTTTTTTAATAGTAACTAACTGTTCAAAAAATACGTCCATAAATAAGCCCTCCAAAGACCATACTTGCATTATAAATTATTTTAGTATATAATTAACAAAAATGCAAGTGTAGGTTTTTAAACAATATATGAATTAAGGTGAAATAATGAAAATCAAACAAGGATTTAATTTAAAAAAAGAAAACGGTCAGACTGTTGTTGCTTGTGATAAAAACATTAACCGTGATTTTAACAGCGCAATTGTTCTCACCGAAACATCTGCATTTCTTTGGAATATGATTCAGAATGAAAACACCTCCAAAGAAAAAATGCTTAACGCTCTGCTTGATAATTTTGACATATCTACCGTGCTTGCGCTTAACAATATCGACGTATTTATAAAAACTTTAAAAGAAAACGGAATTTTAGAAGAATGAAACAAGGTAAAACAACAAATAAATGGATATATAAGCACGTAAAACCATTTATACCACAAATAATATTTATATCTGTCTTAAATATTGTGACATCCCTTGCTTATATATTTCTGGCAAAGATATCCCAAAATATTATTGACACCGCGGACGAAAACTACACTCATACCTTTATGATTGGCAGTATTTTGCTTTTTGGATTGATAATATTACATACTGTTATCGAAGCTGCCGTCTCGGTAATGTCTACCCATGTGGCGACAAAAATGGACATAAGCCTTAAAAACTATATGTTTACACGTATTATGAAAAAGAAATACGTGCGCATTGCCGAATATCACTCGGGTGATTTGCTTAACCGATTTTCGTCAGACGTTGACGTGGTAGTAAACGGCAGTGTCCGCCTTATCCCGTCTGTCGTTTCAATGCTGACCAAAATTATCGCGGGCTTTGCGGCGCTTTGTATCCAGAATTATTACTTTGCATTTGCCGTGCTGGCAATTGGTTTTCTCTTCCCGCTTTGCGGAAGAATGCTTAGTAAAAAATACAAAAATTTGCACAAACAGGTTCAGCAAACCGAAGGCGCTACGCGCTCTTTTATGCAAGAAAGCTTTGCAAATATCGTAGTTGTCAAAACCTTTGGCGGCGAAAAGCCCTTTTTGTTAAAGCTTAAAGATTTTTTAGATGCCAATCGCAAACTACGTATTAAGAAAAGTGTTTTTTCGGTAATAATTTCAGCGTCACTTTACTTGTTTTTCAGTTTTGGATATTACGGCATATTGGTTTGGGGCGCCGCGCAGATCGCGGCAGGCGCTATGACCATTGGCACACTCGTTTACTTTTTGCAGCTTATCTCGGTATTACGCGCGCCATTGCAGAACATTTCGGGTGTTATTCCTAAATATTATTCGACCCTTGCTTCGGCTGAACGTCTTATCGAGCTTGAACAGTTAGAGGATGAGCCGCAAAATAATGAGCAAAAGATATTTGATTTTAATACTATTACCGCCAATAATCTCACCTTTGCTTACACAAATGAGATTGTTTTGAGAGATAATAATTTTTCCATAAAGCGCGATACCATAACGGCAATTACAGGTCGTTCTGGCAGCGGTAAAAGTACGTTGTTCAAATTATTGCTCGGCCTTTTCCCTGCTACCGCAGGTGGTTTAAGTTTTGACGGCGCAACACCGATTAACGAAACCACAAGGCATATGTTTTCTTACGTACCGCAAGGCAATATGTTAATATCGGGCACCATACGCGACAATATTACTCTGTGTGATGACACGGTAAACGAGGACGATATCATAAAAGCCGCTAAGGCGGCATCTGTTTATGATTTTATCAAAACTCTACCAGACGGATTTGATACCATGATTTCCGAGCGCGGACAAGGTCTGTCAGAAGGACAGATACAGCGAATTGCCATAGCGCGCGCACTGCTGTTTGACGCGCCGATTATCTTGCTTGACGAAGCAACGTCAGCATTAGATGAACAGACCGAAACACAATTGCTCAGTAATCTTAAAACCCTCACAGACAAAACAATTCTGTTTATCACCCACCGCAATACCTCGCTTGATGTGTGTGATAAAGTATTACATTTGTCTGGTGGTACATTTGAAACAAAATAATTATATAATTATCCCGCCGCAAGTTTGTTCTTGCGGCGGTTAATTTCACTATTTATCATTCAAGCAGATTTTCGCAATGAATAATCGAATATTTAAAAACTAAAGAGCGATTGAATTATTTCTCAATCGCTCTCTATCTTTATTGTTTGTTAATCAGTTTTGGTTTTCCGCCATCAACGGTATCTGCCGTTATAATAATCTCGGCAACATCGTCTTTAGACGGCATTTCAAACATAAGGTCCTGCAGAGTGCTTTCTATTACAGAACGCAGACCGCGCGCACCTGTTTTGTTTCTGATAGTACGCTCGGCAATCTTTTCGAGCGCTTCTTTTTCAAAATCAAGCTTAATATTATCAAGTGCAAATAATGCTTGATACTGCTTAACTATTGAGTTTTTGGGCTCAGTCATAATACGGATAAGCGTGTCCTTATCCATAGCGTCAAGACTTGTTATTATGGGCAATCGACCAACCAACTCGGGTATAAGACCAAACTTTACCAAATCCTGATGGGTAGCAAATTTTGAAAGCTGTTGCGCTTCAAGGCTTTTGGGTGATTTTACGTCGGCGCCAAAGCCTAAACTGCTGCCGCCCATACGTCGCTCAATTACCTTATCAATACCGTCAAATGCGCCCGCGCATATAAACAGTATATTTGTGGTGTCAATCTGTATAAATTCTTGCTGAGGATGCTTTCTGCCGCCCTGAGGTGGCACGTTAGAAACAGTACCCTCAAGAATTTTTAAAAGCGCTTGCTGTACACCTTCACCGCTTACGTCGCGTGTAATTGACGCGTTCTCGCTTTTGCGTGAAATCTTATCAATTTCGTCAACATAAATTATGCCGTGTTCTGCCTTTTCGATATCGTAATCAGCTGCTTGAATAAGACGCAAAAGAATATTCTCTACGTCCTCGCCCACGTAACCCGCTTCGGTAAGCGTGGTAGCGTCGGTTATGGCAATCGGCACGTCAAGTATTTTTGCAAGCGTCTGCGCAAGCAAGGTTTTACCCACACCCGTAGGTCCCAACATAAGCACATTGCTTTTTGCAAGTTCTACGTCCAAATTCTGATTTTTGTAAACACGTTTATAGTGATTATAAACCGCAACCGAAAGGGTCTTCTTTGCCTCGTCCTGCCCAATTACATATTCATCAAGCAATGCTTTGATTTCTTGGGGCTTTGGTAAAACCTTTTCAAGTTGTTTTTTATCCTTCTTTTTTTCTTTGTATGCGTTTTCATCATCAAAGAGAAGCGAACTGCAAAAGTTTATACAACTGTCGCAGATATATACGCCCGGTCCTTCGACAAGACGCATAACCTCATCCTGTGTTTTACCGCAAAAGGAACAGCGTATCTCCATATCAATGTCTTTAGACATTCAGCGTACCTCTTATCTCTTAGTAATAACCTTATCAATAAGACCGTACTCGGCAGCCTCTGCCGCGGTCATAAAATTATCGCGCTCGGTATCCTGCTCGATAATCTCAATCGGCTTGCCTGTGTTTTCTGACAAGATTTTATTCAAGTTACTGCGTGTGCGCTTTATGTGGTTAGCGTGAATAATAATATCACTTGCCTGACCCTGCGCGCCGCCTAAAGGCTGATGAATCATAATCTCGCTGTTAGGAAGCGCATAACGCTTACCCTTAGCACCCGAGGACAACAAAAATGCGCCCATAGATGCTGCCATACCCATACAAATGGTGCTGACATCACACTTAATGTACTGCATTGTGTCGTAAATAGCAAGACCTGCCGATACAGAGCCACCGGGGCTATTGATATAAAAACTGATGTCTTTATCGGGGTCCTGACCTTCAAGATATAAAAGCTGCGCAATGATCACACTGGCTGATGCATCGTCAACCTGACCGTTAAGCATAATTATTCTATCGTTGAGCAAGCGTGAAAATATATCATAAGAACGCTCGCCACGACTCGTTTGTTCAAGTACGTAAGGAATTAAAGTCATATCCATAGCAAAATACCTCCAATGCTCTATAGTATGAACAAAAAACTCAGATTATAAACAAATTATTCCTCTGTTTTCTTAGCAGCGGCTTTTTTTGCCTCTTTCTTTTCATCCACAGCGTCGGTGATTACAGCGTTAGCCTTTATAAAGTCAATTGCCTTGCCAACTGCTACGTCCTTTTCAACCTCGCTTGCAGGGATAACAGCCTTAACCTGTTCTACGTCAACGCCGTAACCCTCTGCAATCTTAGCATACTCTGCATTGATTGCTTCTTCGTCTGCTTTGATGCCCTCAAGCTCGACAATCTTTTCGAGTGCTAAGCGGTATTTAACCTGCATCTCTGCTTGCGGACGGAAGGTGTCGCGGAACTGCTCGATGGTGCTTCCTGTGTACTGCAGATATAAATCAAGGCTCATACCCTGTGACTGCAAACGGTAACCAAACTCTTCTACAGACTGATTAAGACGGTTTGTGAACATAGCCTCGGGGATTTCGCCCTTAATACCGTCAACTATCTGCTGAACGAGAATATTTTCAACAGCCTCTTCAGCAGCCTTTTTCTTGCGTTCAAGCGCCTTTTTCTTAATGTCTGCCTTAAGCTCTTTAAGTGTGTCAAACTCGCTTACGTCCTTAGCAAATTCATCATCTGCTACGGGAAGCTCGCGAAGCTTGATTTCGTGAAGCTTTACCTTAAATACAGCGGGCTTGCCTGCAAGGTTTTCTGCGCCGTACTCTTCGGGAAATGTAACATTAACATCAAACTCATCGCCAATGTTTTTGCCGATAATCTGATCCTCAAAGCCAGGGATAAACTGACCTGAACCGAGCTCAAGTGAGTGACCCTCTGCCTTGCCGCCGTCAAATGCAACGCCGTCTTGGAAGCCTTCAAAGTCGATAACAACCGTATCGCCTTTTTTAGCGGCTCTATCTTCAACAGATACCATACGGGCGTTACGCTCTTGCATTGATTTAATCTCGGCATTAACCTCAGCAGCCTCAACCTTAACGAGTGGACGCTCTGCCTTAAGACCCTTGTACTCAGTAAGTTCAATTTCAGGGTATGTAGTAACGCTTACCTTGAAATCTACGCCGTCTTCTTTGGAAATTGAAACAAGGTCAAAGTCCATTTTATCATCAATAACCTTAAGACCTGATTCATTAATTGCAGCCTCAACCGCATCAGCGTAAAGAAGGTTTAAAGCATCCTCAAAAAACACTTCGCTGCCGTAGTAGGTTTCGATAATGTGAAGTGGCGCTTTACCCTTTCTGAAACCTGGAACATTGATTTTTTTGCCTTCTTTACGATAAGCCTGCTTGATTGCCTCGCGGAACTGCTCGCCGTCGATAGCAATTTCAAGTTGATAACGATTTGTTTCAAGCTGTTTTGTTTCTTTTAAAGTCATTTTAATTTTACCTCCGCACAAAGTCCATAGGACTCCATATTAAATTAAGATGATTATACCATAATTTGCAAAAATTGCAAGGCTTTTTTACTGACATTTTGTGTTGTAAGTTTTAATTTTTTTATAATTTTTTAAATTCACCGCAGTCACAAATATAGACAGGTGTAAAATCAACACTGTCACAGGCTACAAGCTTTAGTTTTATACCGCCGAATTCGCTGACGGTATTATAAATTCCTTTTCCGTGTATATGACCGTAAAAGAGCTGCTTTATTTTATGTTTTTGCAATACGTCGATTATCTCTTCGCAAACAAATTCGGCGTATACAGGCGGATAATGAAGAAAAACTATAGGTGTTGCACCTGACTCTGTCGCCAATTTTATAGAGGCTTCAAGTCTGCCCGCCTCGCGAGAAATAACCTTTTGGTCGCGCTCACCCGTGCCGTCATAAATCCAACCGCGAGTGCCGCATATAGCAATATTGCCGTCTGTATAGCAATTGTTGTGTAAAATTTTGATAGTATCAAAATTGTTATCACGCAAAAATTCGTTTATCTTATTAGCAGTACCCCACCAAAAATCGTGATTACCCTTTAAAATTATTTTTCGACCTGGAAGACGGTTTATAAATTCAAAATCGGGTTTTGACTGCTCGAGTGAAATGCCCCAAGAAATATCACCGCCAATGACAACGGTATCATCGTCGTTTACTAATTTTTTCCAATTTTTTTCTAGTCTTTCGACATAGTTGTCCCAACCGCCGAAAATATCCATCGGTTTGTCGGCTCCAAGTGGCAAATGCAAGTCTGAAATTGTAAATAAATTCATTTTTGGTGTTTCACCTGCCTCGTATATTGTTAAAAAAATTACAAATAATAATTTTGGCTAAAAGCCGGAAAGGAAGAATGATTATGGATAAAATGTCAAGCTGTAAAACCGAAAGCTGTATCAGCTGCTCAGTAAAAAATTGCGTGCACCACACTGAAAACGATTCCTGCTCGGCGGGTAGTATTCAGGTTGGTAATCGCACCGCTTGCACCTGCAGCGAAACCTGCTGTGATACCTTTAAGGCAAGACAGTAAGTTTTTGCAACAATATCCGACTCGTACGAGTCGGATATTTGTTTTTAATCAATTTTAAGACATTTGCAAACAGCTTTGTACATATCCTGTTTTTCATAAATATCCTTAAAGCGAGCAGTAGCTGTTTTTAGCTCGGCAATAGGCGTTGGAACGTTAGTGTTGGTAAGACTTGATAACGCATCAACAATTTCAAATTCACTGCCGTTTACGTTATCACGAAGCGCCGAAATAACGCTCTTTGCAAATTTATACGGTGACGCGGTGGATGCTATAAGCACAGGACGACTGTCACCCGTAGCCTCAAGATACTGCTCGTAAGCGTTTACCGCAACGGCTGTATGCGTATCGCAAAGATAACCGTATTCATCGAAAGTCTTTTTAATTGTCGCAAGAGTACCCTCGTCATCACAGCAAGCGCCGTAGAAAAGCTTCTGTAATTTTGAAAGAACGGTGTCGTTTACAGTGAATTTACCGTTTTTAGAAAGGACATTCTGCAGCTCGGTAATATACTTATCATCGCCGCCCGAAAGAATATACAGCATACGCTCAAGATTGCTTGAGATAAGTATATCCATTGACGGTGACATTGTTGTGTAAAAGTCGCGATTACGATCATAAACACCCGTATTGATAAAGTCGGTAAGCACGCGATTTGCGTTAGACGCGCAGATAAGTCGGTTTACGGGCACGCCCATTTCTTTTGCATAGTAAGCCGCTAATATATTACCAAAGTTGCCCGTAGGCACTACAACGTTAAAGCCGTCTGATATATCATCGCCTTTAGAGAGCATATCACAGTAAGCCGAAATATAGTAAATAATCTGCGGAACAAGTCTGCCCCAGTTAATAGAGTTTGCCGAGGAAAACTCCATACCGTTTTCGGCAAGTGTTGCCTTTATTTCATTGTCGGTAAAAATCTTTTTAACACCCGTCTGCGCATCGTCAAAGTTACCCTTTATTGCGCAAACGTGAACGTTGTTACCCTTTTGCGAGTCCATCTGCAGCTTTTGCATAGGACTTACACCCTCGCTCGGATAAAATACAATTATCTCTGTATTTTCTACGTCCTTAAAGCCTTCAAGTGCTGCCTTGCCTGTATCACCCGAGGTTGCAACCAATATAACGGTTTTTTTGCCGTCGGAAATTTTCTTTGTAGAGGTGGTAAGAAGATAAGGAAGCAGTTGTAAAGCCAAATCTTTAAATGCGCAGGTAGGTCCGTGCCAAAGCTCAAGTATATTTATATTATTACCAAGTTGAGCAATAGCGGCAGGCTTTTCGTCATCAAAAGAACCTGTGTATGCGCCGTTTACGCAATAAGCAATCTCCTCATCAGAAAAATCGCTAAGATATTTTTTTAGAATATACTCTGCCTTGCCTTTATAATCAAGCTCAGAAATTTTCGAAAAATCCTCACAACTCAGCTTCGGTATGCTTTCGGGCACGTAAAGTCCACCCTCAGCGGATATGCCGTGCGCTATCGCAAATGCCGAAGAAACTTTTATGGAATTATTTCTTGTGCTTACGTAGTTCATTTTGTTTTCCCCTTGTAAAAAAAGTTATATGCATTATCAAAGAATATTTTATTTAAAATATTCTCGTTAATTTTTCGTAATTTTAAATATTCATAAAGCTTAGGCACCGATGATATATCATAAAGCTTTTTGCTCATATCTGCGCCGTCAAAATCCGAGCCTATGCTCAAAGAATCTTCATATCCCATATCAAGAATATGAAAAATATTTTTATACACGTTTTCAAAAACGTCGTCCTCACCCAAAAATACGGGATACAAGCAAAGACCGAAAATACCGCCCCTTTGTACCAATTCTTTTAATTGATTATCGTCAATATTACGTCTATGTTTATATACATACTCACAGCACGCATGTGTAACAATTGGTTTTTCGGCAATTTCAATCGCGCCGTAAAACGATTTTTTATTAAGATGGGATAGATCGGTTGCAATACCAAAACGGTTGAGTTCTGTTATTACCTCACATCCAAAATCCTTAAGCGATGCATCAGTATCGGCACCGCCAGCTATTTGGTTTTCACCGTTCCAGGTAAGTGTCAACGCGCGAATATTATCATTATGCATTTCTTGGATGCGGGTTAAATCATTTTCAATTAAAAGTCCACCCTCAACCGTAAATATAGGTGTGAGATTATACGGCTTATTTTTTAACTTTCGTTTAAAGTTGTCAAGAGTATTTTTGTAATATTCAAACGGATTTTTTATACCGTCTTTTATAAAGATAGCAAAGCACTGATGCCACTTATCAAAGCATTCTGCTTTTTTTGGTGTAACTGCAAGAGAACTGTCGGTAAAAAGCAGATTATCGTGATAACATTTATACGCCGTATCACAATGCAAATCAAAAAACTTCACAAAATCACCTAAAATGCGTTTTCAATATAATTAAGACTAAATTGAAATTTTCCGTCCTTTTCACCTATTACGGTTACCTCAGCAACGTCAAGCCTTGGCGGTAAATTTGTACGTAGTCTGCGCATAAACGTCTGCGAGGCATTTCTCGTTCGTTCCTGTTTGCCGAAATCTACTGCCTCAAGGCCACTGACAAGCGAATCTTTTTGTCGGGTTTTAACCTCCACAAAAGCGATACACTCGCGACACTCGGCAACAATATCAATCTCACCATAACGGCTGTCACGCCAGTTACGTTTTATTATTATGTAACCCTTTGATTTAAGATACTGCGCAACAAAGTCCTCTCCTGCTTTGCCTACAGCAGCCGAGCGTT
The DNA here is from genome assembly GCA_017442225.1 of Clostridia bacterium. GTDB lineage: Bacteria > Bacillota > Clostridia > Oscillospirales > Acutalibacteraceae > UBA737. The sequence goes on along the minus strand of JAFSAR010000010.1, from coordinate 35,630 downwards.
CGTTACCCGAGTACATTTTTCAAAAAAGACAGACGGTGAATTTCACACACACCGTGCCGAGCGATTGCCTCGTAATGCGCTTTTGTACCGTATCCCTTATGCTGTGCGAAAAGATATTCGGGGTATTTTTTGTCGTATTCTAACATCAATCTGTCACGGGTTACTTTGGCAAGTATTGATGCCGCGGCTATCGAGCATGATTTAGAATCGCCTTTTATCACCGTAGCACTCGGAATTTTTATCCCCTTTGGTACACGGTTGCCGTCAATAAGCGCAAAATCCGCTTTTTGTGAAAGTCCGTCAATTGCGCGATTCATAGCAATATACGTCGCTTCAAGAATATTATAATGCTCAATTTCCTCTAAAGTGCCGTATGCTATGCTATATGCTACGGCCTTTTCCTTTATAATATCAAAAAGCATTTCGCGCTTTTTTTCGCTTAACTTTTTAGAGTCGTTAAGACCTTCAATTTCACAGTTTTCAGGCAAAATAACCGCCGCCGCGCAAACAGGACCCGCAAGCGGTCCGCGACCTGCCTCATCAACGCCGCAAACAAATTTATATCCGTTTTCATAAGCCTCGTTTTCATAAGAAAAGTCAGGCACTTTATTCAACCCTTTCAAGTGTGATATTACCGATTTTGCAGTTTCGGTATTCTTCAAGCAGCATATTTGCGGCTCTCTCGGTATCTGTCTCGCCGCCTCTTATCATCATACCGCGCTTTTTACCCAAAAGGCAAAGCGCATCGTAAGAGTCTTCGGGAAATTCTGATATTTTATATCTTGCTTCGAGCAACTTAGGATAGCTTGGTATAAGTATTTCAAGCAATCTCATAGCGAGCAACTCGGTATCTATAATGCGATCGGTAACGGCGCCCGTAAATGCCAGATGCTCACCCACCGTGTTATCGTCAAATTTAGGCCACAAAACACCGGGTGTATCAAGCAGTTCAAGTTCTTTATCTACCGAAAACCACTGATTACCTCGCGTAACACCTGGACGGTTTTCTACCTTGGCGCGACCGCCGCCTGCAATACGGTTGATAAACGACGATTTACCCACGTTGGGAATACCAACAACCATTACACGAAGCGGTTTGCCAACCATTCCTTTTTCTCGGTATGAGACAAGGCGATCGGCAAGCACTGTTTTAACCGTATCCTTAAATGCAGATATACCCTTGCCGTTTTTACAGTCAATGGGTATCGCGTAAATGCCTTGTGATTTATAAAATTTTATCCAATCTTTAGTGGCTGTTTCGTCCGCCATATCGCATTTATTAAGCAATATCAGATGCGGCTTGTCACCAATAATTTCTTTTAAATCGGGGTTACGGCTACTTACAGGTATTCGCGCGTCAACAATCTCGGCAACTGCATCAATAAGCTTTAATTGCTCAGCAATTTTGCGACGAGTTTTTGCCATATGCCCTGGAAACCACTGGATAGTTTGTGTATTATTACTCATCAATTTTACCTATCTTATCAAACGGGAACACCCTGTAGACCGCGTGTCCTAAAATATAGCGTGTATCAATCATACCGTATTCACCTATACGAGCATCACGGCTGTCAAGTGAATCGTTGCGGTTATCGCCCAACACAAAAATACAACCCTCATCTACAGTTACGGGAAAGTCAATATCCCATTTTTTGTTTGTAGGTGTTTTTGTATACGGTTCGTCAAGAGCAATACCGTCCACGTAAACTATACCCTCTTCAAAGTCAATATCAACCGTCTGTCCTTCGGTAGCTATAATGCGTTTTATGATTGGCGTATTACTTTCGTTCATAGTATAAACACTGTTTTCTTTATTGCGTGAGATAACGACAATATCCCCAACCTTTGGGGTATAAAACAGATTTGAAATAATAACGCGCTCGCCGTTGTGAAGAGTGTTCTCCATAGAAGGACCGTCAATGGTAGCAATGCGGAACAGAAAGCTAAAACAGATTACAACCGCAATAATTGCGTGCACCAGAACCTCAAGCCAGTCGAAAATAAAGGATTTTAAAGACGATTTATTTTCGTCCCCTTCTTCTTTCGCTAGGATACCATTCTCATTATTTATATCGCTCACCGTAAACACCACCGTTTCAAATATAAAATACAGCAAAGGGGACAAGGCCTACGCCCCGTCCCCCACTCATTAAAGTCAGATTAACCGATAAGTTCCTTAACTTTTGCTGCCTTACCAACTCTGTCACGCAGATAGTAAAGTTTTGCACGACGAATCTTACCTTTTCTTACAAGCTCAACCTTAGCTACGATTGGTGAATGAACGGGGAATACACGCTCAACGCCAACACCGTATGATACGCGGCGAACTGTAAAGGTTTCTGAAATACCGCTGTTATTTTTAGCGATAACAGTACCTTCAAAGATCTGGATTCTTTCCTTCTCGCCTTCTTTGATTCTTACATGAACCTTAACAGTGCTACCGATTAAAATCTCGGGAGCGTCCGCTTTGAGCTGAGAAGCAACTAATTCTTTAACAGCATCCATCAAATTTTCCTCCTTAAATTTTTTCAGACGTTCGTAAACAATTTTCTGTCAGAGGACCATCCGCTTCAATGTCGATTTTTCGGCATCAAACCCACCTTTTAAGGCAAGGTGAAATCAAATGCTCAAATATATTACCACAAGTCTTCCTAAAAATCAAGCATTTTTTTAATATTTTATAAATTTATGGGTAATCGACCTCGGGAGCGTCGATTTTATTATATATTTCGGTAATTTTTTTCTCAATTTCATCACCGTTAGTCACATAATACTGTTTACCGTCAGAGTCGGTAAAAACACCGCCTATTGTGTAGTTAAAGCTCTGACCGTCAATGTTAAGTTTTATCATAATGCTCCAACCACCGTTTATATTTTCGTCCTCGATGGGCGACTTTTCAATTTTGCCCAAAACGGCAATAACCTCGTTTACTACAGAAACATCATCGGTTGTTTTGCACTTTGGCGGCGAGGGCATTTTAACAATGGTTACCTCTTGACTAAAGTTTATACTCTCGGTATTTTCACTACCGCAACCGCAAAGCGAAACTATTACAGCAATTGATAAAAGTAAACATATTATTTTTTTCATGAATTAATCTCCCCTTTCATTACTAATACTTTCAACAAAGAGAAAAGGTTGCATTATTTATGCTAAAATTATACCATACCCTGATTTCAGTTTCAACACCAGGATATGGTATATTACTATTATTTATCTGATAAATGCTTTACGCCAAATACAGTGAGATTTGTTCTCTCGTCAGGAACCATAAGATAGCCGCCGCTTACAAGTTTTTCAATTATAATTCCAATAGCATCCGCCTGATGCCTTATATAACACAAACGCTCACATCTATCGTGAAAATATTGCGGCGTATATCTCTTAAAGATTTCTGCCGCCATTGAGCAAATTTTATCCATACACAACACAATATCATCAATTATTGGCTTTAAGGCTTGACACATTAAATAATTATCCCTGCTTGTAAAGATTGGAAAATTCGCTTTAAGTTTTCCGTCTTCAACACTTATCATACCCTCACTTACAAGTTGAGCAATTGTAGTATCGTCTTTTTTTACCTCTTTGCCAAGTATAGCATCGCACATAATATTAACTCGGTTTTGATTTCCACCTCGCCAACACTGACATTTAGTTATTGCATTGTAATTCACTGCTGTAAAATGCGCCGTATTTTCTTTGTTATTGCAATAACCGTAAATTCCCTCAAAATAACCGTATTTATAATCATTGTCGTGTCCGAAAACAAAGCCATGTGTTGTTCCCTTAAGAATTGGATATTTACCAAATCTGTTTTTATTTTCTTCTTCAAAATCACCTAACGCATTTACAAGCGCAAAATTTACAATAAACCAACGTAAGCGATTATCATCAAGCTCTATCCCAAAATCTTTTTGTTTGAATTTGGGCAATATTTTTTCGACTATATCGCAAATACGATTGGAAGTTTCATTACAGATTTCGGCAGTCGGTACCTTTTGCCCGAATTCTAATTCATATGGTGTTCTGAATATCAGAAAATCGGTTTGATATTTATTGCCAATCTGTTTTATAAATTTATTTCGCAATAATATTTCGAGTTCATCTTCAAGATACGGTGCCGATACACCGAGCTCTAAAGACAGCTCTTTAAGGCTCAAAGGCTTATCATAAGCCGCAAGAACAATGTTTCCCGGTAATTTGCGTTCAAAAGTCTGCCACACATAACTGTTGTCGCCACCACCGCCCCAAAAATCAATTCCAAAATTACTCGGATTATAACTTTTTTCTCCGTATTTTCTATCCATATTAACGCCTTCTTTCAAAATTTTTCTCGTTTTGAAAAGGTAGTATTTTACCATCTCTTCGCTTATTTTCATCTCTTTTGAAATTTCGGTAACGGTTTTATTATGAATATAATACCTAACTGTTACCTCACGGTATTGCTTTGATAACAGTGAAAGCTCGCGACGCAAATATAAAAGCTCTTCGTTTTCTATGTACTTATCTTCGGGAGTTTCCCAATAAGCGCCTAAAAACTTTTCATTAAACTCTATTTTCTGCATAGATTTATTGCGTATAAATCGCTTAAAAGTATTTTCTGCAATTTTCCACATATAGCCATAAAAAGCCTCATCGTTCTGGAGCCTGTCAACAGATGACAAAACCTCTATAATTATATCATTTGTTAAATCTTCAGCATCCTGCTTGTCGTACAAGCGTGATACAGAAAAAGCAAAAATTTCTTTTAAATTATTCTGCAACAAGTCTGCCGCTACTTCCCTATTCATTATTTCACCGCACCTTTTGAAACGTTTCGATAATATAGTATATATTTTTTAAATCCGGTTAATTGCCTTTCTAAAATTATATCATATATATTTTTTATCTCAACAGATATTTATTATATAAAAAAATAAAATTAGGTGTTGACAAAACACCCCATTTAGTGCGATAATATGCTTGGTATTTTATGTACATATTTTATATGTATCTGACTGTGAGGGTTCTTTAATGCGTGTAATTACAGGTATCGCCCGGGGCAAACGGTTGGTTACCGTTTCTGGTAATGATATTGTCCGCCCTACCGGCGAAAAGGTTAAAGAAGCGCTTTTCAGTTCAATACAGTTTGATATTGAGGGCAGATGTGTGCTCGATTTATTTGCGGGCAGTGGTCAGCTTGGTATCGAGGCTTTAAGCCGCGGCGCGAAAAACTGCGTTTTTGTTGACTGCAACGACGCATCTTTAAAGGCTATAAAGCAAAATCTCGAAAATACAGGCCTTTTGGACAAGTCCTCGATACATAAAAGCGATTATGCAACGTTTACGCTTCGTTGTAACCAAAAATTTGATATCGCTTTTCTTGACCCTCCATATCAGGCAGGTATACTTGAAGATGCGGTATCAAAGGTAATTCCTCTTATGAGTGATTACGGCAAGATTTTTTGCGAGCATCCGCGTGAACTTAAAATGCCCGAAAAAATCGACACCTTCGTCGTTGTCAAGGTATATCGTTACGGCAAAACCTTGATAACGGTTTACAAAAAGGATGTGTAAGCCTATGAGCGAACGAATTGCCGTGTGCCCGGGTAGCTTTGACCCGATTACAATGGGTCATCTTGATATTATCACCCGCGCGAGCGCAATGTTTGATAAACTAATAGTCGTTGTTATGAACAACATAAGCAAGCATTACACCTTTTCCCCCGCCGAGCGCAAGGAAATGATTGAAAAGTGTGTAAAGGATCTACCCAATGTGCAGGTTGACGTGTACGACGGTCTGCTTGCAGAGTACGCGGCGCAGCAGAACGCCTGCGCAATTATTAAGGGTTTACGCGCTATGTCTGACTTTGAATACGAATTTCAGATGGCGCTTACCAATAAAAAACTTAACCCAAACGTAGAAACCCTATTTCTTACCACAAGCGCTGAGAATATGTATCTCAGTTCGAGTATGGTAAAACAGATAGCCGGTATGGGCGGAGATGTCAGTGATTTTCTTCCCGAGGTTATCTACGATGATATTTTAAAAAGAATATCATCAAAAAATTAAATTTATAAACAATATCTTACGGAGGATGAATTAAAATGACACTTGACGAATTACTTGAACAGTTTGATGAGGTGCTTGACAGCGGCATCAAAATTCCCGGCAAAAAAACAGTTGTAGACGTTGAAAAACTTCGCGCTGTTGTTGACGATATCCGTCTTAATATTCCAAGCGAAATCAAACAAGCCCGCGGCATTGTTGCAGACCGCGCTGACATTATCACCACTGCAAAGCGTGAGGCTGACGGTATTATCCGCACAGCAGAAGAAAAAGCAAAAGCAATGGTAGCGCAGGAAGAAATCGTTAAAATGGCTCAGGAAAAGGCTGCTGAAATTATTTCTAACGCTCAGGGCAAGAGCCGTGAGATGCGTCGCGCAGCTCAGGACTTTGTTGACGATATTATGCGTCGCGCTGACGAAGGTCTTACCGCTAACCTTGGTGAAATCCGCAAGACCAGAGCAGCTCTTAAACAGCAGACACCCGCTGCAAAATAAAGTTTATAAATACCAAAAAATGGCAGTTTCACAAGGTTGTGAAACTGCCATTTTTTCTTTATTCAACAAGCGAAAATCTTACGCCGCTAATCTTATCTATCTGCGCTTTTACCTCATCGACCGATTTTGGATTTGATACCGTTACGTAAAGCCCGATTGTGTTTGGCATGTTGCTTTTAGGAGGCACCGGTTCAATAAGCGCCTCAGAGTCGATTTCATTATAAATTGTGCTTGTTATATCGTTTATATTTTGGGATAAATCAACCTCTATGTAAATATGAGCCGTCGATTTGCGCTTGCGTTCAAGCCTTGACAGAAAAGCCGCAGTAAACACGCAGGCTACGGTTGCAATTATTGCGCCGCTGTAAAAACCGTAACCGAGTGCTATACCAATAGCGGCAGTTGCCCACATACCCGCAGCGGTGGTAAGACCTGTCACCACGTTGCCGTTTTTTACAATAATCATACCCGCGCCCAAAAAGCCTATGCCAGATACTACTTGTGCGGCAAGGCGCATAATATCGCCCGAAATATTAAGCGTATCATATACGTAATATCCCGTAAGCGCCGTCATGGCGGCTCCTACACATACGAGTATATGCGTGCGTAGTCCTGCGGCACTGCCGTGCTTTCCACGCTCATTACCGATTATGCCGCCCGCAATAATGGCTAAAACAAGCCTTATGCATATTGTAACGTAGTTAAATTCGCGCAAAGTTTCAATTATATCGTTCATACTAACCTCCTTAAAAAGCACAAAACCCCGAAGCAAACCTTCGGGGTTTTAATATTAAAGAATTATGCTTTACCCACTGAACCGAAAAGCTCCATCTTTTCTTTAACAGTAGCCTTGATAGCCTCAAAGCCGGGTGCTAACAATTTACGTGGGTCAAAGCCTTTACCCTGAAGATCTTTACCCTCTTCAATGTATTTACGTGTAGCATCTGCAAATGCTAATTGACATTCGGTGTTAACGTTGATTTTTGATACACCGAGTGAAATAGCCTTTTGAATCATTTCAGCAGGGATGCCTGTACCACCGTGGAGAACAAGCGGCATATCACCTGTAAGCTGCTGAATAGCGTCGAGTGTGTCAAAGCTAAGACCTGCCCAATTTGCAGGATATTTGCCATGAATATTACCGATACCTGCAGCAAGCATTGTAACTCCAAGATCGGCAATCATTTTGCACTCGTTGGGGTCTGCGCACTCCCCTGCGCCGATAACGCCGTCTTCCTCACCACCGATTGATCCAACCTCTGCTTCGAGAGAGAGACCTAATTCATTGCAGGTTGCAACCAATTCTTTGGTCTTTTCAATATTTTCCTCAATTGGATAGTGTGAGCCGTCAAACATTACGGATGAAAAACCTGCTTCAATGCACTTTTTAGCGCCCTCGTAGCTACCGTGGTCAAGGTGAAGCGCTACAGGTACTGTGATACCAAGGTCTTCAATCATTGCCTTTACCATATCGGCAACGGTTTTAAAACCACACATATATTTACCTGCGCCCTCGGATACGCCCAAAATTACGGGTGAATTCTGCTCTTGCGCGGTAAGAAGAATGGCTTTAGTCCATTCGAGGTTGTTGATGTTAAACTGGCCTACGGCATATTTGCCTGCCTTTGCTTTTGTAAGCATTTCTTTTGCTGATACTAACATTTTAAATGTTCCTCCGAAGTTCAAATTTTTACCAAATTATTTTATACCAACTATGTATTAAAATCAAGTATAAAACCTATAAATTTACAACTTATTCAACATTTTCGTCGGTAGGCGGTACTTCAAGCAACTCAGGATTGCGTAAAAGCGCGCGCATATGTCTGAAAGCGATTGCAAAATAACTGCCTGATGCAATTCTTTCGTCCATAGTAACGCCTATCGGCATACATTTTTCAAATACAATCTGATCACCCTTGCGCTTCGGTACTTCGCGCGTATTGCCCATAGCCATAAACACGCTGGTAGTACCAAACTCATAACAGTGATGGTAAATGTGATTTGTTCTAATAGAAGCCAAGTTTGTAATACCAAGGCTCATATGGAACGGTGAAGCATCAATAATACTTTTAGGCAACAGTCCGTGTTTATCCATCCACTTAAATATTCCAACGCCTATTGGCAAAATACCCGGAAGACTTAAAAGAACCTTTATAAGCTTTTCGGTACTGTTATTATCAGGCGCTTCACGGTTTTCTTCGACGTATTTATTGATAATATCATTAACTTCAAAAACCGTATTGTCCTCGTTAAAATACATTTTAGACATAGTGCCGTGGTCTACCTGACCTGCTTTAAGCACCACCATACCAACAGCAAGCTCATTACGCTGATAAATCTTTTTGTTAACAACAAAACGGTTAAGTTCAGGAAACTTTTTAACCGTGCGGATATATGCCGCAAGAATTACGCTCATATGGCTGATATTTATACCCTGCTTACGTTTTTCGTTAAGATATTCTTTAATTGGGTCTATGGGAATATCAATGGTAATCATATTCATAGAGTCGACACGCTTATTCATAATGTACGCGGCAACTGTATACATAGGATCTGCGTTTCTGATACGTTTTCCGTCTGCTCTCATATTATACCCACCTTTCATACCAGAATATGATAACACATTTTGAATAAAAACACAACAGTTTTTTAATAAATTATGAACGATGAGCGTTTACAAATTCTGTAATTTGTTTTTGAATGTTATCGGTATCAACCAAAAAACTGATACCATGGTCGGCATCATCTACAAGACAGATGTACTTTTCAGCCGCTGCCGCTTTGTGCGATTCCACGGTCATTTCGCACGGAACAAAGCCGTCTTTTTTACCGTGAATAAAAAATATTGGTATATCCGATTCTTTAAGTGCCTTTACAGTTGTGGTTTCATAAAGGCTGAAATTGCCGAACAATTTACACATTACGTTTAAAACGGGTAAAATCGGGCTTGCGTTAATTTTGAAAGCCTGAAGCGCTACTTTTTTGATAATATCGGGAGCGGCAGTAAAACCGCAGTCGGCAATAATACCCTTAACATTTTGAGGTAATTGGAGGTTTGCCGCCATCATAACGGTGGTAGCGCCCATCGATACGCCGCTTAAAAAAATATTTCGGGGCGCGTATTTTTGGTTTATAAAATCAGTCCACGTTATCACGTCTCTGCGCTCTTTGATGCCAAAGGTGATAAGTCTGCCCTCGCTTTCACCGTTGGCGCGCTGGTCAACTACTAGAACGTTTAACCCTAATTCTATATAAAATTTAACCGCGCAGGCAAAATCAAATCTGCCGTCTGAGCGATAACCGTGAAACAGCAAAATTGTGGTGTCGGAATTGTTGTTATAATAACTTGCCGCAAGTTTAAGATTATCAAAACTTTTTGTATATACCCGCTCGCTTTTAAGACTGTCAAGATATTCAATGCTTTTTGCAAACACGTCCTTATATTTTGCAAGTGGTCCCGATTCAAAACTTATAAGACGAATATCACTACGCATAAAGGCAATTTTAAACGCCCATAAAAGCGCAGCAATAATCAAAAAAAACAATAATACTAAAATTATAACAATCCAAACCATAATAAAAATAACACCTCGTATAAATATATAATATCACAATTTTGCGCAATAATAAACACAATTTTTAAATTTATTTAATTGACAGTCAATCGCATATATGATAAAATTTAGTAAAATTATGCTGAAAGGAGAATTTTAAAAATGAATAATGTTTTTATATCAAATTCTCCCGATTGTACTAAAAAAATAGCCGTTGATTTAGCCACCTCGCTAAATGGCGGCGAGGTCATAGCATTTTACGGTGATTTAGGAATGGGTAAAACCTGTTTTACAACGGGCCTTGCCGAAGGTCTTGGCTTTACAGGCGAGGTTTCCTCTCCTACCTTTGCGATTATTAACGAATACTTAGGCGGCAGGCTTAATTTGTACCACTTTGATATGTATCGCGTTACAGGTTGGGACGACCTTTATTCCACAGGATATTTTGAATATATGGAATCAGGCGGCGTGCTGGCAGTTGAGTGGAGCGAAAATATCGAATCTGCTCTACCCGATGACGTTATCAGGGTAACAATCAATCGTCTTGATGAAACAAAACGCGAAATAACTATAAACAGAGGTGAAGCGGTATGAAAATTTTAAGTGTTGAATGCTCGGCTTCCCCTGCCTCGTGCGCAATTATAGATGACGGAAAAACAAAAGCAAGTTCTTGCGTTAATGCCAAGCTCACCCACTCGCAAACGCTGATGCAGATGATTATAAACACACTCGATAATTCTGCGACAAAGCTTTGCGATATTGACCGCATTGCCTTAGCTGTAGGACCTGGCTCGTTTACAGGGCTTCGTATCGGTATCAGCGCGGTAAAGGGTCTTGCTGCTCCCGCAAATATTCCTTGTGTTCCCGTATCTACGCTTGTCGGGATGGCAGAGCTGTTTGCCGACCGCGACTGCATAGTTTGCGCCGTTATGGACGCGCGTTGCAATCAATTTTACAATGCACTATTTGAGATAAAGGACGGTATTATCACACGTCTTTGCCAAGACCGCGCATTACTCGCTGATGAACTTAAAGATGAAATAAATAATATTTCATCTGATAAACAAATCATAGTTTGCGGTGATGGCGCAGATTTGTTTTACAAACATTTATGCGAGTTTAAAAACGTAAAGCTTGCGCCCGAAAATTTGAAATTTCAAAATGCTGTTGGTGTAGGACTTTATGCTTACAAAAACAGTGATACCGAAAGCAGCGTATCACACGAACAATTATTACCCGTATATCTTCGCCTGCCACAAGCAGAGCGTGAATTAAAAGCAAAGACCAAACAGGAGGCACAAAAATGAAAATAGCAATTGGTTGTGACCACGGCGGTTTTGAACATAAAAACGTTATCGCCGAGCACCTTAAAAACAGAGGCTTTGACGTTGTAGACTGCGGTATTTATGAAAATAAATCGGTAGACTACCCAGATATCGCTGTAAAGGTTTGCGAGCAAATCACGAGTGGCGCTTGCGAACGCGGTATATTGGTTTGCGGCACAGGTATTGGTATGTCGCTTGCCGCAAATAAGGTAAAAGGCATCAGAGCCGCGGCTTGCAGTGAGCATTTTTCGGCAAAATACACCCGTCTTCACAACAATTCAAATATACTGTGTCTCGGCGGCAGAGTTATTGGTGTGGGCACCGCAATAGAACTCGTTGACTTATTTGTTGACACCGAGTTTGAGGGTGGCAGACACCAGACAAGAGTAGACAAAATTACAGCAATAGAAAGTAATTAAAACAGCGGAGGTTTTAAAATGAAGGACAATGTTTTCGTAATGGACCATCCCCTTATTCAACACAAGCTTACCATATTGCGTGATGAACGCACAGGCTCAAAACAGTTTCGTGAGTTAGTCAGCGAAATCGCAATGCTTATGTGTTACGAGTCAACCCGTGACCTTCCCCTCCGTGAAGTAACGACAAAAACGCCAATGACGACTGCAAAGACAAAGGTGCTTGCAGGCAGAAAAATGGCATTTGTACCAATACTTCGCGCAGGTCTTGGTATGGTCGACGGCGTACTTAGTCTTATCCCCGCGGCAAAGGTTGGTCACATTGGTATGTACCGCGACCCTGAAACGCATCAGCCCGTTGATTACTACTGCAAATTACCTACCGATATCCCCGAGCGCGACGTCTTTGTGCTTGACCCAATGCTTGCAACGGGCGGTAGCGCTATTGACGCGGTATCACGCATTAAAGAGTTCAACCCAAAACGCATTAAGTTTATGTGCATAATTGCAGCGCCCGAGGGCATCGAAGCTTTTACAAAGGCTCACCCCGACGTGCCAGTATATTGCGCAGGACTTGACGAAAAGCTCAACGACCATGCCTATATACTCCCAGGTCTCGGCGACGCAGGCGACCGAATTTTCGGTACAAAATAATATTCACAAATACACATCCCGTATATTGCGATTTGCAATATACGGGATGTGTTTATTTATCTTATTATCGATAACGCTTCTTTAATATTTCTGACTCCAATCAACTCAATATCCTCAGGCTTTTTTGTTATTTGTTTTATACAACTTTTGGGTAGCACGCACTGTGTAAAGCCAAGTCGCGCCGCCTCGTTGACACGCGTCTCCACTCGTGATACGCTGCGTATCTCGCCCGAAAGGCCAACCTCGCCAAAGGCGATTAGTTTTTCGTCAATGGGTGTATCGCGAAGTCCTGATACCAACGCCATACAAACCGCAAGGTCGCAGGCAGGCTCGTCAAGTCGCATACCGCCTACAACGTTTAGATATGTATCAAGATTTGAAAAATAAAGTCCCTGACGCTTTTCAAGTATGGCAAGTAACAAATTAAGTCGGTTATAGTCAAAACCGTTTGACATACGGCGTGGATTACCAAATCCCGTTGTAGTAACGAGTGCTTGTACCTCCGAAAGAATCGGTCGTGTACCTTCGATAACACAGGTTATACATGCACCCGAAACGTTGCTCATTCTGCCCGAAAGCAACATAGCAGACGGATTTTCAACCTCGCAAAGGCCTGTATCGCGCATTTCGAAAACGCCGATTTCATTGGTAGAACCAAAACGGTTTTTGATAGCGCGTAAAATGCGGTAAGACTGATTGCGTTCACCCTCAAAATAAAGCACGGTATCAACAATATGTTCAAGCACCTTAGGACCTGCAATGTCGCCACCCTTGTTAACGTGACCGACAATAAAAATAGGAATGCCGAGCGACTTTCCTGTGCGAAGCAGCATATTTGTAGACTCTCGCACCTGAACAATACTGCCTGCAGATGACGGTAACTCGCTTATTTGCAAGGTCTGAATTGAATCAATCATAACAAGGTCAGGCTTCGCAGCCATTATATATTCGCATATTGCCTGCGTATCGGTTTCGGGAATTATTGTTACGTTCTCACCCGAAACACCAAGACGTTTCGCGCGCAGCTTTATCTGCACGGGTGATTCCTCACCCGAAACGTAAAGCACGTTAAGCTTTTCACGCACGCTTTGACATATCTGTAAAAGTATTGTTGATTTGCCTATACCAGGGTCACCGCTAAGCAGTACGACCGAGCCTTTTACAATGCCGCCGCCAAGCACGCGGTCAAGCTCGCTGATATTTGTAACGTAACGCTGCTCGTCGGTAATATCTATCTGCGACAAACTTTCTGCTGAAGCAATCGCTTTAACTGATGACGAAACAGCAGAAAATCCTGTAGCTTTTTTATCGGATATCACCTGTTCTTCAAGTGTGTTCCACTCATTGCAGTTAGGGCACTGCCCCATCCATTTTGGTGTTTCGTAGCCGCATTCTTGACATACGTAAACGGTTTTAATCTTCCCTGCCATATTAACTCCTTTTTCATTTTGAATAATCCATTATTCCTCCCACAATAGCAAGCGCCATTTGCGATTGGTAATCATCATTTTTTAATTTTTCAAGCTCTGACTTGTTACTTAAAAACCCACACTCAACAATTATCGTGGGCACCGCCGCGTTTTTAAGCAAATAGGTGCTGTCTGTTCCCTGCTTTACCACACGTGTGTTTTCGGGCTGAATAAGAGTTACGATACTCTGTTGCACCGACTGCGCCAAATCTCGCGCCTCTTTATAATTTTTGGTGTAAAACACCTGTGCGCCGTTTGCCGCAGAAGTTGTAAATTTGTTCAGATGAATACTAACATAAATAGCGTCAGGATAATCCTTCATCATCTGCAAGCGGTTAGAAAGGTCGCTCTTTTTTCGCTTTGCGATCGCCTCTGATTCATCGTCCTCTGTGCCCGTATCGCTATCACGGGTCATTATAACCTCAAAACCGTTAAGTCGCAGGATATACGCTGTTTTTAATGCTATTTGCAGATTTATATCCTTTTCCACCGTGCCATCCGCCGCCGATGCCCCTCCGTCAAACCCGCCATGGCCTGCGTCAATTATAACGGTTTTAGCGATGTCTGTGGTGGTGTTTGTGGGGATTACCTCACTTTTTACATAGCTGAATGCGGCGATAAGACAAATGATTGCTAAAAGCGCCAACTGCGGTGTAAATCTTTTTAGCATATTCAAGAGAAACACTCCTTAAATATTATATAACCATATCGGTTTTATTGCAAGTCAAACCTATCTCTTAATTTTATGCTATTTTCAAAAACTTTATTAATAAAAAGAGGCTGTAAAAAAACAGTCAAAATAGAAAAAGACTACATTCTTATCTAAAAAAAGGATAGGTATGTAGTCTTTTTAAATCATAAAAATTGGATTTTTCAGACTGTTTTTTACAGCCTCTTTTTGTTTACATTAACCAAAAGATAATGGTCACAATTAAATAGATAACAACCAAAAAGCCTACCGCTATAAGCGTGGGTTTCAGCATCATTTTGGTAGCCTGCCAATAGGTGCGCCAGATGTCCTTAAAGCTTGACGTAGTACCTTTTTTAGTCCAACCTACGCGTGGAGGCAGATTTGACATATCAGCGATTGTTCTGCCGTCGTCAATATACGTTATCTTTTCTCTTTTTTTCTTATCGCCCATAAGCGTTAATCCTTATTAAGCAAGTGACACGCAGCGCAATGACCGTTGCCAAAGTCGCGATACTCAGGTGTTACCTCATCACACAAACCCGCAATAGCCTTTGGACAGCGCGTGTGGAAACGGCAGCCCTTTGGCGGATTTGCAGGAGACGGAATATCGCCCTTAAGGATAATTCTGTTCATCTTTATATCAGGGTCAGGCTGCGGAATTGCCGAGAACAGCGCCTCGGTATACGGGTGCAAAGGATTTGCGAAAATATCTTCCTTTGTACCAAATTCAACCATAGAGCCAAGATACATAACACCGATTTTGTCAGAGATAAATTTAACAACCGACAGATCGTGTGAAATGAACAAATATGTAAGGTTCATATCCTGCTGCAACTTTTTAAGCAGATTGATTATCTGCGCCTGAATTGACACGTCAAGCGCCGACACAGGCTCATCACAGATAACAAGCTTAGGATTAACCGACAAAGCGCGCGCAATACAGATACGCTGTCTTTGACCGCCCGAAAATTCGTGTGGATAGCGCTCGTAATAATAGTCGCGCAGACCACATTTATCCATGAGGTCTAAAACGTAATCCTTAACCTGTGATTTTGGAACAATATTGTGCACCTCAACAGGCTCTGACAGTATGCCGCCAACCGTGCTGCGTGGTGGCAGTGACGAATACGGGTCTTGGAAGATAATCTGCATCTTTTTGCGTATTTCGCGCATTTCTGATGATTTAAGATTGGTAATATCCTTACCCTCAAAAATTATCTGACCGCCGTTTGATTCGTGAAGTTTTAGTATTGTACGACCCAGAGTTGTTTTGCCGCAACCCGACTCGCCAACAATACCGAGTGTCTCGCCCGCTTTTAGCTTGAATGAAACATTATCTACGGCGATAAGCTCTTGTTTAACTTTGCCTGTAAAGGTCTTTTTTATAGGAAAGCATTTACGAAGGTTGCGAACCTCTAAAATGGCTTCCGGATCAAATTGTTGAGTTGTTTTTTCTTCAGCCATTTTTTTGCTCCTCATCGTAAAGGTGACACGCTACAAAGTGTGTGGGGCTTACTTGTATCATATTGGGGTATTCGCCCGAGCACTTTGCGGTGCACTTATTACATCTTTCCTTAAAATAACAGTGGGCAGGCATATTTATGGGATTCGGCACGTTGCCTGGGATATTGTAAAGAGTATCGCTGTCGGAATTTAAGGTCGGTTTAGACTTTTGAAGACCGATAGTATATGGGTGCATAGGACTATGGAAAATCTCATCCACAGTTCCCTTCTCAATTACCTTTCCTGCATACATAACCACAACGTAATCCGCCATTTCGGCAATTATACCAAGGTCGTGTGTGATAAGCATTATAGAGCCGTCAATCTTGTCCTTAAGGTCGCGAAGCAGGTCTAATATCTGCGCCTGAATCGTAACGTCAAGAGCAGTTGTAGGCTCGTCTGCGATAATAAGGCGAGGGTCGCTTGCAAGCGCCATAGAGATCATAACACGCTGACGCATACCGCCCGACAGCTCGTGTGGGAACGAATTATACACACGCTCGGGCATTGCGATACCAACAAGATTAAGCATCTCAATAGATTTATTTTTAGCGTCCTCTTTGGAAGCCTCAGGGTTATGGATAAAGGTAACCTCGTCAAGCTGTTGACCTATGGTAAAAACAGGATTTAGCGAGGTCATAGGCTCTTGGAAAATCATAGCAATCTGATTGCCACGAATTTTGTGGATATCGGCTATAGGCATCTTAGCGATATCGTAAATCTTTTCGGCGCCGTTTTTATCCTTAGACTTAAATCTTATCTCACCCGAATAAATCTGTCCCGTAGGTCCTTGTAAAAGGCGCATTACCGACATACTTGTAACCGACTTACCGCATCCCGATTCGCCAACAACGCCAACCGTGGCGTTAGTGGGCACATCAAAAGATACGCCGTTTACAGCCTTGACCACACCCTGCTCGGTAAAAAAGTAGGTGTGAAGATTGTCAATTTCAAGTATATTGTTAGAATTTTTTAGTTGAGTGATATATTCCGACTCGTCAGCCTTGCGGTATTTTTCAGCCTCAAGGCGTTTCATAACCTTTTTATTCTCTTTTGCTATCTCGCGTATTTCTTTACCAGAAAGATAGTTTTTATTTGTCTTTGCCATAAAACTACCTCCTTGCCTTCGGGTCAAGCGCATCGCGCAGACCGTCGCCGATAAAGTTAAAGCCAAGCACAGCGATAACAATGCAGATACCTGCAGGCACCCAAACGTTAAGGTGGTTTTGCAGTATATCCTGATTGGTAGAGATAATGTTAATCATTGTACCCCAAGCAGCATACGGCGCTTTAACACCAAGATTAAGATAAGACAGTGTTGCTTCATAAAGAATCATACTGCCAAGGCTCAGACTCATCTGTACGATAAGCTGTGGCATAACGTTAGGCACTAAGTGCTTGAAAATTTTACGTGACGTAGAATAACCCATAGCCTCAGCCGCTACCATATATTCTTGTTCGCGAAGTGAGAGTATCTGTCCTCGAACAAGTCGCGCGGTACCTGGCCAGGAAATAAAGGTAAGATAAATCATAAGAAGATAGATGCGATATTTTGCATCTATACCCGAAGCGTCAAGTATAGTGCTTATAATCAGCAAAATCGGCACACCGGGCAAACAAATAAGAATATCGCAAAGTCGCATTATGATATTGTCGATAGCACCGCCAAAAAAGCCTGCTATACCGCCAAGAATTACACCTAATATCGTGATAAGGAAAACGGCAATAAAGCTGACTATTAGCGAAATTCTGCCGCCATACATAAGGCGCACAAAAATATCATAGCCTTCGTTATCGGTACCGAGGATATGCTCTTTTGACGGTGGCGCTAAAAAGTTATCCTTTAGTGTTTTTTCGGTGGTCTGTCTTACGGTATATTCTTCACCGTTTACTGTGTACGTTGTTTCAGAAATTGAATACTCGGTTTTACCGCTTTCGTCAAGTTCAATTTCGCCCCACTCGGTGTAAACCAACGGACCCACAAAACTGAAAAGAAAGAGCGATACTACCATTATAAGACCGATAATACTTAATTTTGAACGGAAAAATCTGCGTACTACCATACGCGTCGGAGACATAAGTCGCACGGTTTTTTCGTGAGGCACTTCTTCGGTTTCTGCAGTGTCTTCCATTACTTCGTTTTTAGTAATTTCTTCCATAAAAGCGCCTCCTTACTCCAATTTAACACGCGGGTCAACAATACCGTACATAAGGTCGGCAAGCAATACGCCGATAACACTAAGAAGCGCTAAGAACATATTGTAGCCCATTATAAATGGAATATCGCCGCGGTTCATCGCGTCAAGCGCTATATTACCGATACCTGGAAGGTCAAATACCTGTTCGGTGATAATAGCGCCCGAAAACAGCGACGGCAAAAGTCCTGCTAGCGAGGTTACAAGCGGAATAAGTGTATTACGGAAAGCGTGCTTATTGATAACCACCTTTTCGCTAAGGCCCTTAGCGCGCGCGGTACGGATATAGTCAGAGTTCATAACCTCCAACATATTGGTACGTGTCATTCTCATACGCGCGCCGATGCTGAGAATTACGATTGTAAGTATCGGTATAAACATATGCTTTGCATAGTCAAGCAGTAATTCAATACCCGTATATGATGCTGTTGCGTCAACAAGACCAGAGGCTGGGAACCATCCAAGCTTTAGTGCAAAGAGGTCTTTAAGCATCTGTCCAAAGAAGAACGACGGCAAAGATATACCAATCATTACAAGTACAGTTACCAGATAGTCACGGAAACTGTACTGATGTGTCGCCGCTGTGATACCAAGCGGTATTGCGATTAAAAACTCAAATACTGTTGCGATAAGAGCTACCGCAAAGGATACGCCCATATGCTCAAAAATAACATCAGCTACGGGAATACCGTATACAAAGCTGGTACCAAGGTCAAAACGAGCAAGGGCACTAAGCCAGCTGAAATAGCCCTTTAAGATGCCCCAAAAACTGTTATCGCCAAGTCCGTACATCTGGTACATAGCGTTTACTGTTTCTTCGCTAACGGTAGCGCCACCCTGATTGATGGCGTTGATTTTATCCTGAATAAAATCAACGGGCATCAATCGGATAAGAAAGTAAATAATCATTGAAACGCCAAGCAATATAAATACGGACATTACTAATCTTTTTAAAATATATTTAAACATTAGTTACTCCAAATTATTTAGCAAATTCAACTTCCCAAATTCTGTCAAGCGGTGATGAATAAGGATTCATCTCTGATTCGGCAGGTAAACTGTCGGAATCAATTACCTTTGAGTTGTATGCGTAAAGTACGCTTCTCTGATATACGGGCAGTTCGATTGCAAGGTCAAGAATCTGCTCCATTGCCTCTTTGTAAAGGTCAGAACGTTCGTCCTGATCGTTGGTTTCACGAGCCTCGTCGATAAGCTCGCTGAGCTCGTCAAGGATATCCAATTCTTCGGCAGTGCCGCTTGTCTTAAGGTAGTTATAACCCCAGGCAAGTGTGCTTGTTGCCGTAGAATCCTTGTGATATACCTGATAAAGGTCAGGGTCAAGCGCTGATGACCAAGCAGCTGCCCAAACTTCGAGCGAGCCTGTGTTAATTTTGGTGAGAGCCTGAGTATCGCAAACAACCTCTACGTCCCAACCCAAGTCATTAAGAAGCGCCGCAGCATCGCGGAATACCTTGTAGGTCGGGTGGTCCTGCAAGCTTGAGCCTGCGATTGTAAACTTAACTGTAAGCTCGCTATCTCCTGCGCTTACGCCTGCTTCCTGCATATATTTTTCAACGTTTGCAATTGCGATTTCTTCGCTCCAGCTACCAAGAGGCGGATAATCAAAACCGTTATCCTCTTCATCGGCGCCTGTCGGATATGCCCAGCTTACCTTTGACATCGGCCAGAAAATCTGCTCTGCAGTACCTGCGCGGTAATAGTCAAGAGCAAGTGAAGTATTCATAGCACACATAATTGCTTTACGCAAATTGATGTCGGTAACCTTTGCAGAGTTGATGCCGATGTAACCGTAACCCAACTGGTCGGTAGAAAGTGTTACCATACCTTTTTTAGAAAGAGACTCAAGCTTTTCGTAGTTATCGGTTGTAAGTGATGGAGAAATATAATGAACGTTGCCCTCCTGCAAAGCGGCAATAGCATTTTGCGAGCTTACTACCTGATAGCGAATTTTAGCAATCTTTGCATTTTCAATGCCTTCGCCTACGGTATCAAAGTTCTCGTTAGCCTTGAAATACACAACGTTATTTGTGTAAAATTCACTCTCAGTTGGATTGTCATTGTTCTTTGTGTTGGTTGCTTTGTATGAGCCTGCGCCCATAGGAATTTTGATGTTTCTTGTTGACTGAATAATATCGGTCATAAAGTCAA
Source organism: Clostridia bacterium (assembly GCA_017442225.1). Classification (GTDB taxonomy): domain Bacteria; phylum Bacillota; class Clostridia; order Oscillospirales; family Acutalibacteraceae; genus UBA737. The sequence goes on along the minus strand of JAFSAR010000010.1, from coordinate 15,110 downwards.
AGCTTGCAAATTCAACGCCAAATTTGTTGTCATCGATATCAACACCAACACTGCTGCCCTCACCGTAATAGTGCTGAGGCGCAATTGTGATTGCAAAGTTCCAGATAGCTTTGGGGTCGATGCCGTCGATAGTGATAGAAAGCACGTCATATTCGTCGGCATTTTTAACAGTGCCGTCATCGTTATGGGCGGAAGCGATTGTGTAATCAGTGCCGTTTACGGTAATGGTCTCGCCCGCTTTATCAGTGTGACCCAACGATACGATACCAGAAATGTTTTCTACAGCAAGTGTACCGTCATCGGCAACATTTTCGTGAAGAATAACTTCCTTTGCTTTTGCGGCAAATTCGGTGCTGAGTGTGTTTGCTGTACCCCAATACTGCAAGATAATGTCTAATTCTCTTGCAATTTTATCGTTGTATACGTAGTCAATAGCGTCTTCCTTTGACTTGATTGAGTCGGGATATGCGGGTGTAAGCTTCTTAATCTTGGTGCGGTCAACCTTGCCGTCCTCACCCTCTTCGTACTCAACCTCTACGTAACCCTCTGTATACATAAAACAGAAGATTTCATCCTTGAATTCATCGTAAGACTTGTAAGGCTCGTCAATGTATGATTCCTGAGCGCCGAGATAGTCGTTTTCAAGTTCTTCTTTAAACAGTTTTAAAGCGTATTCGTAATCTTCTAAAAGGTCTTTATTAGTAACCTCATCTGCGTTATTTGAGATTGCAGACTGATAACCGCTGCTTACGGTATAAGCTGTGATAGCCTTTTTCATAGCATCATAGCCAACTTCTTTGGTAGAAGAAGCCTTGATTTCTGAATTGAAAAGGTTAATAAGCTCATTAATACGTGCAGCTGCGCGAGAAGACGCCTGTGAAGAAATAAGGTCGTCACTGTCGTCTGACGCAGAGCCAACCGTCTGTGTGCGATACTCAGAAAGACCTAAAATATCTGTTGAGTAAAGTGTATTAGAGCCTGTGTATACAGGGTCAAGATATACATAGTAGTTAAAGAGTACGTCTTCCATAGTAAGAGGCTCGCCGTCAGAAAACTTTATACCGTTTTTAAGTACAAAATTATACGTAACTGTGTCGTCGTCGTTTTCTACGATTTCGTAGTCCTTAACAACAACTGCCTCGTCCTCACCGTATGCCACAGTTACCTCACCGTCAACATACTTAGAGCCAAGCATACCGATCTGTGTCATAGCAACGATGGTGCCGTCTGGTGCAGACGTATAGAAGAACGGGTTAAACAATCCGTCAAGCTGCTCTGTCATAATAACAAAAGCATCCGAACTGCCACCACCGCAGCCTGTCAGTGCTGACATCATACCTACGCACATTACAACGCATAGGATAAGTGAAATAATTCTCTTTTTCATTTTTGAGTCGCTCCTTTAAATTTATATTAAATAAAATTTTAGCTTTCCAAATCAACTGTCACAGCATTGCCGTTAACAGTAATTTTAACGCTGTGAGCATCATCGCCAACTGCAGTACAGTCAATTTCTGCGGTCGCGAGCTTTGATGCATCACCCATACCGCAAACCAGACCGATTGAATAATCGTCAACACCGAAATAGCAAGACGAGTCAATTTGTAAATGGCTGTTTAAAATATTAACGTTGCTGAGTGTCGCGCTACCCGATAAAGTACCTGCAAAAAGACCATAGCTAGTCCCTACCTTACGTGTGCCCGCTTTTATTGTAAATGTAATATTTTCAAAGTTTAAGTCAGAGATATTTGCCGAGTCGGTAAGCTGACCGAAAAGTCCCGCATTTACCTTCGAATTATTCGTTTGTGTAGCCTCAACGTTTTTGATGGTGTGGCCGTTACCTTTAATAACACCGCCAAAGTTGCCATACATAAAGGTTGTAGGCCATATCTCGCCTTCAAAGTCAAGGTCGGCAAAAAGCTCGTAATTGCCTGTAAGGCTTGCACTTTCAATAAACTGCTGGACGTTGTAAATCCGATACCACTCGCCCTCGGTCCAGTCAACGTACAGTTTTAAAACTGAATCAGTGGCAGTTCCGTTTTCTTCGTTAACGGCACCGGGATGTATTAGGGTCTCGCCCGTGAGTTCAATTGTACCCTCGGCATCAAGATAGGCTTTGTTATAGGTATATCCCTTTCTTGCGGGGAAATCAAACATTTCAACAGCGCCTGTTTCCTCATCCCACGCGGGTATTAAGAGTTGCTTTTCGCTTGTTGGGTCATACTGCATAGTGTCAACCAATTTGCCCGAATCAAGTGAATAAAATTCAATTTCAAACATCGGCACCCAAGCAGCGTAAAGCGTCAGAGCGGGCTGGTCGGCTGAATATTCTTTGTTCTTATCAATTTTTAAAACATCGTTTTCAAAATCCCATTTTCCAGCATAGGTATAAATCGTATTGCCCTCCGCATCGGTGGTTTCTATTCTCTCTTTATACCAGCCTGCAAGAAAATTACCGTTTTTTGATGCGGTAAATGCGTCGTTATCTCGTCGTGTATCATCAGGCGAAATCAACGCTATCTCTGATATGTCCTCGGTATTAAAGGAGTCAACAATTACCGAGGTGTTTGTTGTGAAGGTGCCACCGTTAGCGTCGAATTTGACGCTAACGGTATATCCCTCGCTGTTATTAGTTTCATAAGGCGTAGCATTTTCGCCGCAGCCCGTAAGCAGCAGTACAAAGGTCAACGCAAGCAAACTAAAAACTAAAGATTTAATTTTCTGTTTCATTTTCCTGTGTTTCCTCCTCTGCGGTTTCTGCTGATTCTGTCTCTTTGGACTGTTTTTTCTCTTTTGCCTTTTGAAGCATTTCACTAATTTTTGTTACTGCAAGTTTTACTAAACTTACAATCTTGCTGTAAACAAGTTTTGCAATTTCTACTGCTTTTTTACATACGATTTTAGCATATTTAACAACCACGGGTTTTGCAGCGTTGTACGCATTTACAATCCAGGCTTTGCTAATATTAAATATCTTTACTGCAAAGGCTGCTACTGCGAGTGCTGCAACCTTTATAGCATCCCACACTTTTATGCAAACAGGTTTAAGGAAATTACCTATCTTTACAAATATCGGTTTTAAGAATGCACCAATCTTTGCGATTATCGGCTTCGTGAAGACAGCAATTTTATCAACTATCGGCTTGCAAAAAGCGCTGATTTTATCCCAGATTGGTCTTAATACCTTTGCAATTTTTTCAAGAATAGGTTTAAATACAGCAGAAATTTTATCACATATCGGTTTTGTAAATCTGCTTAACTGCTCTTTAAATTTCTTGATAAGCAGTACTGCGGCAACTATTATCGCAGCAATTATCAACAGAACGATTATCCAAGCCCAAGCATTTGACTTTTTGGCACTGTCGGATGTATCATCATCTTTTTTCTGCGTATCGGGGTCAAGCGCTTTTATACGCTGTTCGGCAGAAACAAGATCAGAATAGTTAGTAACCAATGCCTGCTGCTCGGTTGTGGCAACCTTACTGTAAGCGGTACGCGCAGCCTCTACCAGAGCCTTGTCGTCGTAACTTACCCTTTCGGGTATTGCCTTAATTGCCTTAATCGCGTCAACCGCTGTATCGTCAGGCGCGGCAGGACCGTCGATGGTCAGGTTGAAATACTGATTACAAATAAACGAATCGTATCCAACGCCGTTTACGGGACGTACCATAGTAAGCTTGTTTTCAACCTTACCTACATAATCAACAAAGGTTGCGCCGTAGAATACGTTTGAGTACATCTCGCCTGTAACGTTCCACATAAAGAACGGAACAATACCCATACCGTTAATCTGAACCTCGTTGCCGTCATAGTCGGTATACGTGCCATAATCGCCTGAACCAGGTATGTTTTCAAAACTTCCGTAATAAGACGGGTCAAACTCTTCTTCAAAGTTTGGAACGTTGTAGCTGCCGAAAATTACCATCTGCAGCGCATTGCAGTCATAGAACGCTTTATGACCGATTGCGGTTGTGGTATACGGCATTTTAACTCTTACTACGTCGCTACCTGCAAAAGCGTAAGCCGTTATACGAACGGTATCATCTGCCACAATAACGTCATTATTATCAGTTCCTGCATAGGTAATAAGCTCTAAACCATTTTCGTTCATACAGTAAAGCGAACCGTCAATAACAAATACAGTATCGCTTATTTCGTACGTATAAGACTTAACTTCCTTTTCTTTGCCGTTTACCTCTTGAGTTTCGGTAGTGTTGAACGGCTCTACCTTACACATAGCAAACGGGTTGTCGGCTATCTTCTCAACGTCTTCACCAAGAGTTACTGTAAACGGCGTGAGATTTTCCTTAATAAATACGTTTCTACCGATATTAACGGCAGCCGTAAGATCGGCAGACGTAATTGTGGTATACGCGAATGCGTAGTCACCGATATTTTCAACACATTTAAGATTTTCAACCGTGCTAAGCGGGTCGCAGTAAGAGAATGCACCCTCGCCAATCTCGGCAGTCTTTTCACCAAGCTTTACAGAAGCTAATAAACGGTTTGAAACAAATGCATATTTGCTTACCGTTTCAGCGGTAGAAATATCAACGTTTTCAAGACCGCATTCCATAAATGCGTATTCTCCGATTGTTTCAACGTTGGTAAGATTTATGTTTTTAAGAGCATCACAACCTGCAAAGGTGTATTGCTTTATCTCGGTAATATCGTCACTTAAAGTAACGTTTGCAAGCTTACGGCAATATGAGAATGCATATTCACCAAGACTTTCAGCAGATGAAATATCAGCGCTTTCAATCTGCGGTCCGTGATATGTATATCTGTAATATCCTTCTGAATTTACAGCGGCAACCGACATATTTTCATCAAGACAAGCGTAGTAAACGTCGCCCGAAATTGCATAGTCGCCTATTGTCTTTGCCTTGGATAAATCAATATTTTTAAGGCTTGACGTGTTATAAAACGCCATTTTGCCGATTTCGGCATTTTCACCCAAAGTGACGGTTTCAAGAATTGCGGCATTTGAGAAAGCACTCTCACCTATTACGGCATTTTTACCAATAGTGAGTGAAGTAAGCGGTGATGAGAATACGTATCTAAAGAGCTTTTGCTCACCCTCCATATACATCTCAACCTTAAATGCGTTATCTTTATTCATACTGAAGGCGTAATCGCCTATCGTAACGTCGTCGCCAATGACAACAGTTGCAAGGTCAAGACATTCGCTGAATGTTCCCTCTGCAATTTCCATCTTGTCGGGAATTGTAACCGAGGTAAGCTTTGTAAAGGAGAAGGCGTATTCACCAACGTCTGTCTTTTTATCAAATGCGGGCAACTCGGTTATAGATGCTTCAAAGAAGGCATAGTCGCCTATTTCTTTAAGCTCGCCCAAAGTAACAGTCACAAGACCCTTATTAGAAGCAAGACCGTACTCACCTACTGCGGTAACCTTATCCATAACAACCGACGTGATTTTTTGGTTGTGAGAGAAGGCGCCCTTACCAATTTCGGTAACCTTTTTGTCACCGATATTTGCGTATGTAAATTCACCCTCAACAAGCGGGGACACAGCAATCAGTTTTTTACTGTCAGCAGATATAATATAGTCCTTTGTCTGAACCTTATAGTTTTTATTACCGTCTTCGATTACAAATTCTGAAATTTTAGTATCTCTGAATGCGAACACGCCGATATCATTAACGTCGGGACCGATGGTAACCTTTTCCATATCGTCGCACTCATAGAACATACCCTCGGGAAGAACCGAAGAATTTACATAGAATTCTTTGAGTGATTCACAGCCCGTAAATGCATACGCGCCGTACTTAACCTTTTTAGCGTCAATAGTGACGTCGCTTAACTTTTTACAGCCTGCAAACGCATACTGACCTACAGAATAAAGGTTTTCGCCAAGAACAATGCCTTTAAGCTTTTGGTTGCCTGCAAATGCGTAGTCAGAAATTACGCAAGCAGAAGACAGCTCTAACGTATCACGCAGATCACAGTTTTCAAATGCGTTCTGGTTGATAATCTTAAGATTATTTTCACCGCTGAAGGTAATCTTTTGCAACGCAGTACAACCGTAGAAAGCACCGTAATCAATTGATTCAAGTGTTGACGGGAATACAACTTCCTCAAGCGCGGTAAGGTTTGCAAACGCGTAGGACGCGATGCTTTCCACACCCTCGGGTATTACAACCTTTGTGATGGTATTGTCACCGATGTACCAAGCCTTTGAGGTTTCCGCATCGTCAAAAGCAAGCTCTTCCTCAGTTTTCATTATATACTCAAAGTTAGAGAATGCGAACTGACCTATCTGGGTAAGAGAGAGGTCTTCGGGTATATCTACAAGACCACCGTTACCATAGTAGTGCGTAAGACTCGCGCCCGTTGTTACGTACGGATCTTTAACCTCTACGTTTACGGTTTCGGAATAGTAGGTACTTTCATCGTCAAGCAATACCTTGATTGTAACCGACGCAAAGCCCTCTGCCTGTGCCGTTACAACACCCAAAGCGTCAATTTTTACAATGCTATCGTTACTGCTTTCAAAGGATACGGTAGTATCATTTTTAAAATACGGATCAAGCGAATAGTTAAGCACAACCGATTCCGAAGGATACATTTCTAATTTGTAGTTTCCTTCAAAGAAATTGATACTTCCCGTATCGCCTAATTTTTTATCCTCGTTCTCTAATATGTAATAAGCCTTTATTGTTTCAAAACCGTCCAACATAAACACGTCGGCTACAGGCTTATCATAACGTCGGTAACCGTCGTCCTCCTTATCGAGTACGGTAACGTTAAATGTAACACTCTTGCTGTTGGTAGGATCCTGCACCTTAATAATAGCAGTACCGCTCTTTACAGCAACAAGCTTGTTATTTACAACGCGAACAACGCTTGGCTTTGAAGACGAGTATTCAAGTAACTCTGCCCACTCGGTATCAGGAGTAACAACAGGTTCTAACGTGTAAACCTCGTTAGGACTAAGGGTAAGTCCTTCTTCAAGACCTTCAAAATAGAAGTCTGTAAAATCATCGGGCAATGCAATTTCATAGGTCGCATAGTTAAGAGCATAGTCGTATGCGTTAATAACAAAAGTGTTTTTGGTGGTTGCGTTATTTTTTATATCATAGATATAATCTGTAAGCTCAAAAGTAACCTTTGTTGTGCTGTTACGTTCTGAATACACAGGGGTCATATACTGCTCAAGAGTCTTCATAGCAGGGCCCAAATTGCCTTCTTCATCCTCTTCTTCAGTAACATAACCAATTTGTGAGCACATTGCATAATGATTGTCATAAATCATTACGTCAGCATATAAGCGGTTTTTCTTTAAGGTTTTATCGTACTCGTAACGGTACTCAACGTCGGTAACGGTAGGAGCCTCAAAGTCAGCGACAAGCGGAAATTCAAAAACATTATTTTCGTTTGTCTCAAGGCCGCCGTCGCCGTAGTCAACATAACCTACGAGCCTTACGGTATATTCACTGTTGTTTTCAAGGTTATACTCGGTGGTGTCAAACTCAATCTCAACGTTTGACGGATAAATTGACGCGCCGCCGTCGCTGTATGACTTGCGTATATCTGTTTCGGTACGCTCGAAAACAACGTCGCCCGTCACGTCGTCCGTGATAGTAATCTCTATCTTCGCGGCATTTCGCAGCAAGCCTGCCCATATAAAGCGCAACGAATGTATCGTGCCCACTTGGTTAGAAAGGGCTACGTAATTTTCGTTTGCAGAAATCACCATATCGTCGGGATCCTGCAAGAAATAGTAAGAGCCGAGATAGCTTACGTAGTCATCGCTAACACCACCTACGGGACGTGTAGCGTAAGCGTCAGCCTTTACCTTATCCTCTTCGTCGATACCGTCGTCGAGCTCGTCAGCATTGGTGTCATAGTACGTAAGGTCAAAGAGAGGAGCCTTTGTCCAATCGCCATAGAAAGCAAGATATGGAACGTTAAGGTCAACGCTGGTACCCGACTTTGCTTCGAGTGTTACAAAGCCCTCAACATACATACCGTTTTCAAAAGAACTGTCAAGATATTCTTTATCTTCGTCACTAAGAGTAACTTTTACAGTAACGGTCGCCTCTTTACCCTTTTTAACCCTTACTTTGTCACCGCTTAATTTTCCGCCCTCAACAGACACAACCTCTACCTTAGCGCCCTCTAATAAATATGACTCTTCGGTAATGGTAGTCTCGCCTGCGGCTGTTTTTGTTTCGCTGACACCCTCGGTCATAACGTAAGCGCCAACCTTGTATGAAACTGCGCGTTTACCTGTGTTGTTTATGGTAAAGGTCATTTCATAAATGCCTGTTTTATTGGGGTCGTCGCCAAGCTCAAGTTTGGCTTTATCCATCACGTTACCCTCTTCGTCGGTAGTAGTGATGTATGCAGGAGATTCAATAGAGCTTGTAAGGTTTGCAAGACCTGCGCCCTGCTTTCTTACAGAATACGGCAGACCGTTTTTACCAAGTGCAATATCCGCCGTCGACATAAGCAGACAGTTAACCATCGTATTGACCTTTTGGTTATCGTCGGCAATATCGGGATAATTTTCCACTACGTACTGACGCAGAAGCACAACAACACCCGCAAGGTTGGGGCAAGCCATTGATGTACCCGACAGTCTGTCATAACTGCCGCCTGTAATAGACGAAAGTATGCTACCGCCGTGTGCGGTAATCTCAGGCTTTATTTTGAGGTCGGGAGTGGGTCCCCATGATGAGAAGTCAGAAATAAACGGACCCGAGGTCTGCTTGCGGCTGATTTTAAGAGTACCGCTTCCCTTTTCGGCGAGCATCTCACCGTCATCCTGTGAAATTGAGCACACGGCAAGCGTAGCGTCGCCGACGTTCATCTTGATGTCACCCGACACATTGTTATATATAATAATACCTGCCGCGCCCTGTTCCTGCGCTATCATCGCTTTTTCTTCAAAGGTGTTAGAACCGCGTCGAACAAGCGCAATCTTGCCCTCTACATCAACACCCGTATAGTCGGCAGTACGACCAACACCAGGAATAAGCACGTAATCAATTTTCATTGAGTTCTTATCACCAAGCAATGAATCGTAGAAATTGTTTTCTTCTGCCGCTCCGTTTGTAGTTTCAACAAAGTATATTATTTTGTTATCGTATTCAATATAAGGTGTCTCTGCGCCCGCGATTGACGCAACTGACATAACGCCGTCGTATGTTGAGGGAGAGCCAACTGTACCTGTATCGGGGTTAGATGTAAGACCTAAGTTACCGTTCTTTTCAGAACCGTATGCCGAGCTATAGCTGTTAGAAGCCGCAACAACCATACAAATTCCCGAATCGCGCAGTTTGTCATAAATACCGTCAACAGCCTCTTCGTCACTCTCACGACTGAAACCGCAGGCAGTACCGATAGACATATTGATAACGTCTACGCCTAAAACTATACAGTCTTCAAGTGCGGCAAGAATCCACGCGGTGCGCGCGGTGTCCATAACGTCTGAGAATATCTTCATTGATACAAGCTGAGCATTGGGAGCAACTCCGCGGATTGTATCGTCGTTACCTACAATAACACCCGAAACGTGTGTGCCGTGGTTGTTATGGGTCGAATATGCGTCAGGGTCAACGTCGGCATAGTCAAAGTTGTAAGGAATTTTTTCATTTATATATACGTCATCAACAGTAAGACCGTCTAACTGCTCGGCAGCCACAGTATCGTCGATAACAGCGGCAACGTCATCGTATGTAAGACCAAAATTTTCAGAAGTAAAATTGTCAACCGAAAAGGCTGTGTGGTTTGAGTCGATACCCGTATCAAGAACCGCGACAACCATACCCGAGCCGTCATAACCACTGTCAGAGCTGTTGAATATGCCCGTGTCATAAACGTCAACTGCATTTTCAACAAGCTGAGTTTCGCAGGTGTTGTATTCTTCACCCACAATGATATTCATACCATCGCCCAGTGACTTGCAGGTGTTTTCAAAATCGGTAGCCTTTATAACAAGCTCAAAGCCGCTGAGTATTGTTGAATACTCCTCGCCTGTTTTGTAAGAAATATTCTGCTCGTCAAGCGCTGCCAAAACCTCCGCCTTGTCCTTTGCAAGATTCTGCTTTGCCACTTTAGCGTAGTTACTCTTTAAAGCAAAATCAGCAAGACTCATCGTTTTATCAGAGTCTTCATAAGCATCCATAACGGAGATATCATCGGTAGTAACAATTACCGATATTTCGTCATTTTCATTGATAGTATCGGGTAACTCAAATACAACCGAACTGTCAAAATAGTCAGTGTAGTCCAGCGCAAGATTATCAATTTTCTGGACGTAAGAGTCAGTCTTATCATTCCCCAAAGCATAAACTTGTGACAACGGCAACGAACCTAAAGTTATTACAGCCGCTAAGGCAAAAGCCATTGTCCCCTTAAAAAATTTGTGCATTCTTGAAAAATTCATACTTTTTAATATTCTCCCTTGAAAGCATAGTTGTACATAATAAACATACATATTCAATTTATTCTACCTTATTTAGTAAAAAAAAGCAAGACAAAATATTATTTTTTTGTTTTTAATTTCATTTACTTTTTTTATCCACTATGTTATACTAATATATATTATTTTTGCGAGGTCACAAACAATGACAAAAGACAACAAAATTCGATTTCGTTCTATCTACAAAATTCTGCTTAGTATTTCAATAATTTTAGCAGGCATTTGTCTAGTTATCGGTTGTGTTTCAATATACTTTGCGGGCAACGGATATTCGCGTGAAATAGTTTCGGCTACGTTTTCTAAAATAAATATTCCTATATATATGTGTTTAGGCTTAGTAGTGGGTGACGCTGTCTGGGAGCTGATTTCCCCCACCCAAAAGAAACAAAAAGCTTTTGTGAAAAAAGTTGATGATACCAAAGTGTCTACCACCACTGATAACAAAACTAAAATTACCCGACTCGTTATTTTGGGCGTGGCGATTACCGTTCTGATTTTGGGTTTTGCTTTTGGCGGATATTCCGATGTGCTTACAAAAGCGGTAAACATCTGCACCGAATGTATCGGTCTTGGTTAAGAGGTGGTAAATTGTGAGTAAATTTATAAATAAAATCAAATCCTTAAAACCTACCAAACGCAAAATAATTCAACTTTATACAGCGTTACTTTTTAATGCTAATATCAAGGGCTTTGTATCGGGCAGCATCTATCAAGGAAATACAAAAGTTGCCTGTGTACCGGGTCTTAACTGTTACTCCTGCCCTGGCGCAGTGGGTGCTTGTCCACTCGGCTCTCTGCAGGGCTCATTTAGTGCAGATAAAAGCACAATCTTTTACGTTGGCGGCATACTGTTGCTTTACGGCATAATGTTAGGTCGTTTGATTTGCGGATGGCTGTGTCCATTTGGTCTTATTCAGGAGCTACTTTATAAAATCAAAACGCCAAAGCTTAAAAAGAATAAATTTACAAAAATTTTGTCGTATCTCAAATACGTAATATTAGTCGTTTTTGTATTCATTATTCCCATAGCCTACGCATTCCGCGATACGCCGTTCCCTGCATTTTGTAAGTACATATGTCCCGCGGGCACGCTTGAGGGTGGACTTTCACTCCTGGCAAACAAGGTAAACGACAGTTATTTCTCAATGTTAGGTCCCATATTTACCTGGAAATTTTTGCTTATGGTAAGCATAATCGTTGCCTGCATATTTATCTTCAGAATGTTCTGCCGTTTTATTTGTCCCCTTGGCGCGTTGTACGGACTGTTTAACAAAATATCGTTCTTTGGCGTAAAGCTTGACAACAGCAAATGCGTCAACTGTAATTTATGTATAAACAAATGTAAAATGGATATAGGTCATGTCGGCGACCATGAGTGTATCAGCTGTGGCGAATGCGTAAACGTTTGTCCTACAGGCGCAATAGTGTGGAAAGGCGTCAAACCCGCAAAAACCAAAATCCCTGCTGACGATATCAACGGTAACAAAAAAGCGCGACTTGTTACAAGAATTGTATCCGCCGTTTTAATGGCCGCCTTGCTTGTAGGCTCAATCACTTATTTCTGGAACGATAGTAGCAACAAGGTAAGCTACGGCACCGAGGTAGGAGATATGTGCTACGGCGCAGAGCTGCCGATTGTAACACCTGATGGCGTAAGCGAAGAAACCATAAACCCCGCAGAGAGCGGCAAAATAACGGTAATTAACTTCTGGGGTACGTGGTGTACACCGTGTGTAAAAGAGCTTCCCTATTTTGAACAAATCGCAACCGAATATAAAGACGACGTAACCGTTGTAGCAATTCACTCCAGCGGAAGCAAAGAAACCTCTCCCAACTACGTTAAAGAGTATTACTCCGACAGCGACATAATTTTCGCTAACGATATTCCCGATGAAACCGATACCTTTAACGGCGAATATTATCTGAATCTCGGCGGCAGCGGCACCTATCCTTACACCGTAATCATTGATGAAAACGGTATAATACAAGAGATATTTGTAAAAGCGTTGCACTATGAAGATTTAAAGGCTGCTGTTGAAAATATCCTTAAATAAAAATTATAATTTAGGGCGCGGATTATTCCGAGCCCTTTTCATATCTTAATATAAAAAACAAAAAATATTTGCAACCAGACCGATTTTTTATCGTTATATTAAGTGAAGGCGCCTGAAAATTAAAAAAGGAGGAGAGTCAATGCAGGACGAAAAGATAATAGAATTATACTGGCAACGCCACGAATCTGCCATAAAAGAAACTGAGCAAAAGTATGGACATTATCTTACTAAAATCGCATTTAATGTATTAAACAATATTGAAGACAGTAGCGAATGTGTAAACGATACATACTTAAAAGCATGGAACAGTATGCCCCCGCAAAAACCGAGTATACTCAAAACATATCTTGGCAAAATCACAAGACAACTGTCTATTGACGTTTTTAGAACGCGCAACCGACAAAAACGCGGTAGTTCGCAGTATGCCATATCACTTTCAGAACTTGAAGAATGTTTATCAAGCAATCACAGCGTTGAACAAGAAATTGAACTTGAGTTTCTTGGTAAAACGATAAACAACTTTATCTGTGCTCTACCCGAACAAAATAGACATATCTTTGTGTGCAGATACTATTTTTGTGACTCTATTAAGGATATCTCCGCCTTTTTTGGTATGAACGAATCAAAGGTAAAAAGCATACTTCACCGCGCAAGACTTTCTCTTAAAAATCATTTAGAAAGCGAGGGATTATTTATATGAAAAAAGAAGATTTAAGCGATGCATTGAATCTGATTGATGATGATTTAATTGAAGAAACCGATGCAGCACGCAAGATTAATAAAAAATATAAACTAATGCGTTATATTCGCGTGAGTGTTGCCGCGTGTCTTGTGGTAGCAATCGGTATCGGCTCAATATTTTTGTTCCCTGAACTTAAACCAAACCAACAAGACCCACAGATAAATCCAAACAAAAACACCAATTTGCCAATGCTTACTATTTCAGAAAATTTTGGCACTATGGGGTTTGAGGCTTATATGGCACACGATATATCTGAACTTGTAAATGCAAATCCGTGGTATGACGGATGCGATATCACAATATTACCCGTATATAAAAACACTTTGAATGTCGACAAAATAGGCAAAATAACAAATGCTGACAATGAAAAAATGAATTCGCTAATTTTAGATATTACAAAACGCTACGGACTAAAGGAAAACGAAATCGTAATTACAAAAGATTCAAACGCGTATACCGACAGTCTGTTTGTTAAAGCCGAAAATTTCGAAATCAGGGTTGACCCCGAGCTTACTGCTACTATTGAATTTGACCCTGCAGTATCACTACCCGCTGAATACAACTTTACTTATTATAATTCATCATATGAAGATATGTTGACCGCCGCGGAATATTTTAAATCAGAATACAGTAGCCTAATCAACTTTAAAAAACCGCAAACAAATATAACACGAGGTGATTATAATATTTATGATCAGCAATCGTATAGTATTGAGTTTTTTGACAGCAGTGGCGACCTTACAGAAGATATTATAAATTATAATTTTAACCGAGTAACCTTCACTTCTGATGATACAGAAGATAAGTTATGGTTAATAAATGTTTACGAACCCGATTTATCTGTAAAAATTGGCAATTACCCCATCATCACTGTAGATGAAGCCGAGAAATTATTAAAAAAGGGGATTTTTATAACAAGTGTTCCTTCTTGTTATGAAATGAATATAGAAAATGTAAGAAAGGTTGAACTTGTTTACCGTAACACATATTGGATGGATAAAATTTATATGCCTTATTACAAATTTTATATTGAAATTCCCGAGCTTGAAAACCGTTTTGGTCACGGTCTTAAGCATTACGGCGCATATTATGTCCCCGCGGTTGAGAGTGAATATATATCAAATATGCCAATGTATTACGGAAGTTTTAATTAAATCATTAAACGCAAAAATGCTCTGCTTTTTCAAGCAGAGCATTTAAGTTTATCCAATTTTAAATTAGATTTCAGCGAAGTACTTAATTGTACGAACCATCTGGCTTGTGTAGCTGTTTTCGTTGTCATACCAAGAAACAACCTGTACCTGATAGAGATCGTCGCCAACCTTTGATACCATTGTCTGAGTAGCATCAAAGAGTGAGCCGTAACGCATACCGATAACGTCAGAAGAAACGATCTGATCTTCGTTGTAACCGAATGATTCACAAGCAGCAGCCTTCATAGCAGCGTTGATGCCTTCCTTGGTTACGTCAGCACCCTTAACAACTGCGGTAAGGATGGTGGTAGAACCTGTAGGAACAGGAACACGCTGTGCAGAACCGATAAGCTTGCCGTTGAGCTCAGGAATTACAAGACCGATAGCCTTAGCAGCACCTGTAGAGTTAGGAACGATGTTGCAAGCAGCAGCACGTGCACGGCGGAGGTCACCCTTTCTGTGGGGGCCGTCCAGAATCATCTGGTCGCCGGTGTATGCGTGAACGGTGGTCATGATACCGCTCTGGATCTCTGCATAGTCGTTAAGAGCCTTTGCCATGGGAGCCAGGCAGTTGGTGGTGCAGGAAGCGGCGGAGATGATGGTATCGTCTGCCTTCAGGGTCTTATGGTTTACATTGTAAACGATGGTGGGCAGATCATTGCCGGCGGGAG